>NZ_JBVJMV010000010.1:240054-275212 GCF_055584025.1 Streptomyces sp. NPDC104309
CCACCCTCGGTGGCTGATTCAGTCGGCCAATCCCATCGACCGTGACTATTGAACCTGCCCTGGACGAGGTCGTCGGCAGCGCGGCCGGGGGTCGGCGGGCGCCCGCGGGCGCCCCCCGACAGTGCTGTCAGCCCCAGTCGTCGCCGGCGTACGCATCCCATTGGTGGGCTCCGTACGCACCGTAGTGGCGGGTGAAGGACAGCTTGCCGAGCAGCTTGGCGATCATGATGCACTCCTCTCGCCTGTCTGAAACCCTCCCGGCCGAGGGTTCAGCAAGAAGTTCCCGCCAGCACCAAATGCCACATACGCCATATTGCCACGCACGCCACATATGTCATATCCGGAGCATCAGCCGCACACGCGGATATGAGGTGCGTGCCTGCGGGCTGGGCCCGCAGCCGGCCGACGTCGCCCCGGTGCTGGAGATCAGTGCCGCCCCCGGCCGCGAGGTGTGGCGGCGCCGGTCACCTCAGGCCCTCCGCCTCGGCGCCGGACGTGCGGCGCTCGACCAGGGTCGTGGGGATCACGACGGTCTTGGGGCGTGACTTGTCCCCGGCGATGCGCTTGAACAGCAGTTCGGCGCCGATCCTGCCGATGGCGCGCACGTCGTAGGAGACCACGGTCAACGGGCGCGCCATCAGTCCGGCGGTCTCGAAGTCGTCGAAACCCACCACGTCCAGGTCCTGCCCCAGCCGGTTCAACGCGCCGAGGGCGCCGAGGGTGATCCGGTTGTTGAGAGCGAAGAGCGCGGTCGGCGGCTGCGGCGCCGAGAGCATCCGTTCGACCGCGGCCTCGGTGTCGCGCAGCGTGTGCAGGCCGTACCGGATCAGGTCGGGCCGGTACGGCAGCCCGGCCGCCTCCAACGCGCTCTCGGCGGACGACAGCCGCTCGGCCATGGGGTGGATGCTCAGCCAGTCCGACAGCACGCCGATCCGCTCATGACCACGGGCCACCAGGTGCTCGATCGCGGCCCGCGCGCCCGCCGCGTTGTCGATGAGCACGGTGTCGGCGCGCAGGTTGGTCGGCGGACGGTCGAGGAAGACGGCCGGTGTGCCCATCTCTATTTCCGCGCGCAGGTAGACGTGGTCGGCGGTGCTGCCGGCGGGCACGACCAGCAGTCCGTCGACCCGGTGCTCGCACATCTGCAACAGGAGCTTGCGCTCGCGGTCGGCGTCCTCCTCCGAACTGGCCGTGATCAGCAGCGTGTCGTGCTCCAGGGCGCACTGCGCCGCAGCGGCGGCGATGCCCGCGTAGAAGGGGTTCGCCAGATCCTCGATGAGCAGGCCGACCGTCGCCGACGCACTTCGCGAACGCAGGTCCCGGGCCTTGTTGTTGCGCCGGAACCCCATCCGGGTCACCGCGCTCAGCACACGCTCGGCCAGCTCCGGGTCGACGGTGGACACGCCGTTCACCACGCGCGAGACGGTCTTGAGACTGACGCCTGCCTCGCGCGCGACATCGACCATCGTCGGGCGCCTCGGCCCCGTCGTGCTCGCACCCGTACTCATGGACGGAACGCTCCTCTCGGCGACATGGCCCTGTGAGGGCGCCAACGTTGTCTCGCTGGGCAACCGCACAGCCGCCGAGGTCCCGCGGATCACCCTACGGCATCGCCGGCCTCTCCTTCGATGGGCCGGATCCCGAACGTGAATCGGGCCGGAACCGCGGCCAGATGATGCCGTGGCTGGACGGACGGTCCGCACGAGCCGCTGCCGAGGCCGTGGTGTTCGAGGTCGATGTTGAGGTGGACAAGACCGTCGGGCTCCAGAGCGGCGGTGTGGGCCGCGCTCTGCAACGCCTGTGTGGACCAGGGTTTCACGGTCAGGTCGAACATCGGGCTGCCGGTGATCTCGATGCCGCCGACGCCGGACCCGCCCGGACGGGAGCGGGTGAGCCGGGCCCACCGGAGGTGTCTCCGGTTGCCGTTCTCCTGCGGGCGCACGTACGGGGTCTGCATGGCTTCGACGGAGCTCTCGTACCGTCCGACCCGCACCGCGGATTCGCTGTCCCGGTAGGCCTCGCCGGGCCCGAGACCGAACCAGGTGACCTGGTCGAACTCGCCCGGCAGGGTCATCGCCACGCCGAGCCTGGGCAGCGGGACGGGCCACGGCCGCGTCGGTGTGGTGTCGACGGTCAGCGCAAGCCGGTTCCCGTCCTCGGACCTCCAGTGGTAGTCGACGAGCAGGGCGAGGTCCGAGCCCGCCGGGGAGATCCTGGTCCGGACGGTGATCCCGTCGTCGTCCGTCCCGACGTCCAGGACCTTGTGCCGGAGGCGGTCCAGTCCGGCCTGCTGCCATGCCGCGCCCAGGGGTGAGAACCGGTCGTTGTCGATCGGTGCCCGCCACACATCGACCCGGGGCCCGCGCACCGGCAGCTCACCGAGGCGGATCAGGGCTCCGGTGACCGCGTCGAACCGGCCGGCGCCCAGCGTGATCACGTCACCGTCACGCGCGACCCGGCCGCCGCCTTCGCGCACCGGTGGCACCTCCGGCGGAACGTCCCGCGACGCGCTGTCGGCGCCCGGACCGATCTGGGTCCAGGCGACCGGGTGGCCCACACCGGCCCAGGGTTCGTTCGCGGCGAGTCCGGCGCTCACGGTCAGCCAGAGTTCTCCTCGCCCGGCCGTGTCGGCGGCCTTGGCCAGGGCGTCCGGTGGATCGGCACGGCCCTGCTCACCGGGCCCGATCACCGGTACGTCCCACTCGCCCTCGGCCACGGGGGCACCGTCCGCCTCCAGGCGCCAGGTCCACCTGAGATAGCCGGTGTCACGTGTGTGGTGGAGGTTGCGGATCACGATGCCCCGGCCCGGCGCGGCCTCGATCCTGACCGGTTCGATGACTTTCGCGTACTCCAGCAGGCCGGGCGACGGGGTGCGGTCCGGGAACAGCAGCCCGTCGATGACGAAGTTGCCGTCGTGGACGGGCTCCCCGAAGTCCCCGCCGTAGGCGTGATACAGGGTTCCGCCGTCGTCCCGCCGTGCGATGCCGTGGTCGATCCACTCCCAGACGAAGCCTCCGGCCAGTCGCGGATGTGCCTCGAACAGCTCCTGGTACTCCCGCAGTCCGCCCGGCCCGTTGCCCATGGCGTGCCCGTACTCGCACAGGAGCAACGGCATGGCGCGCCGCCGCGCGTCGTTCGCGGGGTCGCCGGTCAGCGGTTCCTGCCCGCACGCGATCGCCGCCACCGTGGAGTGGTCCGGGTACATCACCGAATAGAGGTCGGTGCACACGCAGTTGTCCCAGTCGCCCTCGTAATGGATGAGGCGGTCCGGGTCCCGTTCACGGATCCATGCGGCCATGGCCTCCAGGTTCGCGCCGGTGCCCGACTCGTTGCCCAGCGACCAGATCACGACGCTGGGATGGTTCTTGTCCCGTTCCACCACCCGCTCGGCCCGGTCGAGCAGCGCCGCCCGCCAGACGGGGTCGGCACCGGGGTTGCCCCGCCAGGCGTTCTTCGAGAAGCCGTGTGTCTCCAGGTCGCACTCATCGATCACCCAGAGCCCGTACTCGTCGCAGAGGTCGAGAAAAGCCGCGTCCGGCGGGTAATGGCTCGTTCTGACGGCGTTGATGTGATGCCGCTTCATCAGCAGCACGTCGGCGAGCATCGTCTCGTGCGTCAGCGTCCGCCCGGTGACCGGATGCCATTCGTGCCGGTTGACGCCGCGGAACAGCAAGGGCTTGCCGTTGGCGGTCAGCACCCCGTCCTCGACCGCGACCCGCCGGAAGCCGATCCGGATCGGCACCCGTTCCGTCGCCGTCGCCAACTCACCCGGGTAGAGGTGTGGTTGTTCATCGCTCCAGGGCGTGACGCCGGCCACGGCGTGCGGTCCGGCCGGGTCGGCGTCGACGAGCCCGAGTTCCGGGACGGTGAGCCGGGCCGCGCCCTCGACGTCGATGCGCAGCGTGCCCCGGCCCGTGTGGTGGTCGTAGTCGGAGTGGACGAAGAAGTCGGCGATGCCACCGGCGGGCCGGGCCAGCAGCCGCACCGAGCGGAAGATCCCCGACAACCACCACATGTCCTGGTCTTCCAGGTAGGTCCCGGCGGACCACTGGTGCACCCGGACCGCCAGTACATTGCGTCCGGGGCGCAGCACGTCCGTGACGTCGAACTCGGTCGGCAGCCGACTGCCCTTGCCGTCGCCCAGCCGCATCCCGTTCAGCCAGACCGCGAAGCACGAGTCCACACCCTCGAACCTGAGGACCGCCGCTCCCCCGTCGGCGAAGCCCTCTTCGGCCTCGAACTCCCGGCGGTACTCCCCCGTCGGGTTGTCGTCGGGCACCCGGGGCGGATCGACCGGGATCGGGTACGTGATGTTCGTGTAGGCGGGAGCGCCGAAACGGGTGGGCCCCGGCAGGCCGTCCATCTGCCAGCACGAGGGCACCGCGATGCGGGTCCAGGACCCCGCGTCGAACGCGGGGTCCTCGAATCCCAAGGTCAGGTCGTTCAGCCCGGCGGCCGGCCGGAAGCTCCATGAACCGTCCAGCTCGATCACCGGTGCGTCGGAGCGGAACGACGCACGGGGCCGTGCCCGGCCGTTGCCGGGTGACACGTCCTCGACGTATGCGTTCGCGGTGCGGAAGCGCTGCGTGTGCTCCATCGGTTCGGCTGTCCTTTCCCTGCATTCGGATCAGTTCTCTCTGGGGGGCGGCGCCGTGGACGCGCGGACTTCGAGGGTGCTGGGCGTGACGTTCTCGCGTTGTGCCGGGGGCCGTCCGTCCAGGACGTCGAGCAGGATCCGCGCGGCCCGCCGGCCCACGTCGGTACTGTGCAGGCTGACGCTGGTCAGCGCGGGGTCGACGAGTTCCGCGGCCGTGGTGTCGTCGAAGCCCGCCACGGACACGTCGGCCGGCAGAGCTCGTCCGTGCTCGCGCAGCCAGCGCATCGCGCCGAACGCCATGCTGTCGTTGAAGGCGAAGATCGCGGTGGGCGGCTCGGGTCGCGCCATCAGCCGTCCGGCCGCGGCGTAGCCGGACGCGGCGGTGAAGTCGCCGTGTTCCATCAGGTCGTCGGGGGGCGTACGGCGGGCGTCGGCGAAGGCGCGACACACGCCCCGCAGCCGGGCGGCCATGGCGAGCCGGTTCTCGACCGGGCCGTTGACGACGCCGATCCTGCGGTGTCCCAGGGCCAGCAGGTGCTGGGTGACGGCATAGGCGCCGCCCTCGTCGTCGGGGTGGACGCAGTACACGTCTTCGTCGGTGTAGCCGATGACGACGGTGGGATAACCGGCCGACCGCAGCGCGGGCAGCGCCTCCCCGCCGGCCCCGGCCTCCACGAGCAGCCCGTCGACCTGACGGCGCCGGGTGAAGCGCCGGTGGGCCGAGGCCGCGTCGTCGGGCACCTCGGGGGTGGACAACAGCAAGCCGTAGCCGCGGGCGGCGAGTTCCTGGTCCGCTCCCCCGACCAGGCGGATGAGGTGGTCGTTGGAGAACGCGAAGCCGGGGTTGTACGGAAGGACGACGCCGACGACCTCGGTGCGCCCGCTCGCAAGGGCACGCGCGCCCGCGCTCGGGCGGTAGTCGAGCACACGCATGGCGGAGAGCACCTTGTCCCGAACGCCGTCGGTGACCGTGGGATCGCCGTTCACCACCCGGGAGACCGTCTGGTGCGAGACGCCCGCCTTGGCCGCGACGGTGCGCAGAGTCGGCCGATCGGACACTCAGGGACCCCTCACCAATGACCGTTCACTTGAGCACACCGGATCATAGGACTCCTCGTCGTCCGGTGGAAGTCAACTCACGTGGATTGACGCACCGCTTGAGCGTCTCTATCTTCAACGACGTCAAGTGACCGGTCACTTGACGTCCAGCCGACCGGAAGATGCTCACCGAGCGAAGGATCCTGATCATGAGCGACAGGACGCCGGAACGTAACCTCCCCTCACCCGGCAAAGGCGCGGTGACCCGTCGCCAGGCACTGGCCTACGGCAGGAACGCCGCGATCACGGCGGGACTGACCGGCGCGTTCTCCGTGGGGAGCGCCACCACCGCGACCGCAGCACCTGACGCTACGTCAGGAACCCTTGCCGCATCGGCGCCCGGCGCCTCCCCGTCCATCAGCACGTCCGATGTCGTCACCTCCTGGACCGGGAACACGTTCTCCGGGGCCACCGAGTGGGTGCAGGACTTCGTCTTCAACATCGCCGTCACCCCCGACGGCACGGTCTACACCGTCAGCTTCTGGGACGAGGCCGGCAACTATGCCGGCATCTACAAGGACGGCCACCTCATCGGGAACTGCAGAGGTGCCAACGGCGACGCGGTGGCGGTCAACCGGGCCTACGCCTACCTCACCGTCGGCAACGGCCTGACGCGCTTCACCCTGAACGGCACCGGCACATCCTTGACGTTCAACGTCGGCAGCCCGCCGGCCGCGGCAGCCGCTTCGGCGACACAGGTGGTGGCCACCGACCGGGTGTCCAACCAGGTGAAGGTCTTCGACGCTGCCACCGGATCGCTCCTGCGGGGTTGGAGCGTCAACAAGCCGGGCGCGGTCGCGATCGACGCCGACGGCAGTATCTGGGTCGTCGAGAACATCACACGGGACACGAACGACGGACACTTCTGGCACGTCGATTCCGCGCATCCGGCGCGGATCCTGCACTTCTCCAACACCGGGACCGCGTTGCCGGGCACCATCAGCGGGCCCGCGGGCGACTGGATCCCGACCTCGCTGGCCATCGACGTGCACGGCGACCTGCTGGTCGGCGACAACGGCCCGCTCCGTCAGGTGCACACGTACGGCAACCTGTCCGGGACGCCGGTGCTGGCGCGAAGCCTGGGCCTCGCCGGCGGTATCGGGGCCGGAACGCCGGGCCGCAACATCGCCGACAAGTTCTTCGGCATCACCGGCGTCGGCGGTGACTCCGCGGGCAACGTCTACGTCTGCCTGTGCGAGTTCGGGTCGTGGATCCGTAAGTTCGACTCCCTGGGAAACCTGGTCTGGCAGCTCCAGGGGAGCGCCTTCGTCGACGCCGCCGATTTCGACCCGCAGTCCGACGGGCTGGACGTCTACACCAAGCAGTGCCATTACCGTCTCGACGTCACGAAGCCACCGGGGCGCGATGTGGCCTGGCGCGGCTACTCCCTCGACTCCGTCAAGTACCCCCAGGACGCACGCCTGTTCCTGACCGGTCACCAGCACCACGCCGCTTCTCCGATGCTGGTGCGCAAGAACGGCTCGCTGTACATGTACGTCACCGGCATGTACTCCTCGCACCTGCTCATCTACCGTTTCGAGGGCGAGATCGCCAAGCCGTCCGGCGCGTTCTTCAAACAGCACTGGACCGGCGACGACCCCACGTGGCCGCCGTACCAGCCGGCACAGGGCGAATGGATCTGGCGCGACCTGAGCGGGAACGGGGCGTTCGAGGCCGGCGAATACCTCCAGCCGGGCACCGGCCAGAACTCCCCGGGCAACTGCTGGGTCTGGTTCGTCGACACCAATGGCGACGTCTGGGAGGGCGGGGACCGCAACCTGCGCCGCTACCCCCTGCAGGGCTTCGACGCCCAGGGCAACCCGGTCTACGACTACGCGAGCATGGTGACGGTCCCGCTGCCCGCACCGTTCACCACGGTCCGCCGCCTGCACTACGACGTTGCCAGCGACGTCATGTACATGTCCGGCTACACGCCCACGGCGCCGTTCGAGAACGCCTACTGGAAAGAGGCCGGCAAGGTCCTGGCGCGCTACGACCGCTGGAGCACCGGCAATCGAACAGCGACGTGGACGATGCTCCTGCCCTGGGACACCACCGCGACACCGGGCGTGACCACGGTGGGCCTCGCATGGGCGGGCGACTACATCTTCACGGTCGGTGTCCAGACCCGCGGCCAGGTCTGGGTCTGGAGGGCCAGTGACGGGAGCGCCGTCGGCAGCTGGCTCCCGGGCAGCAACGTCGGCGGAGTCGAACGGACCGGGTGGGTCGACATCCCGTACGGCATCTCCGCGGTCCGGCGCTCCACCGGGGAGTACCTGGTCAACGTCGAGGACGATCTCTTCAACAAGGTGCTGCTCTACCGCTGGGTCCCCTGACCGTCATCCCGATGACCAGACCTCGGTACAAGGAATTGACTGATGGATGTCGTGCGTGTGACGTCGTTGGACGGCATCGAGCTGGCGGCTGCCGTGCACCGCTCCGCTCCGGGTGCCGGGGCTCACGGCACGGTGCTCCTCGTCCACGGCGTCTCCGCCGACCTGGACGAGGGCGGGGTGTTCGTCCGGCTCGCCGACCACCTGTCCACGCACGGCATGACCGCCGTCCGGTTCAGCTTCCGCGGACACGGGACCAGTGGCGGGACCCCCGAGGGCATGACGATCGCCGGGGAAATGCTCGATCTGCAGGCGGTCACCGAGTACGCCGCGAAGGAGTTCCCCGGCCCGCTGGCTGTGGTGGCGGCCAGCTTCGGCGCCGTGGCGACGGGGCTGTCCATGCCCTGGCTCGGGAAGCGGCTGGTGGGACTGGTGCTGTGGAACCCCGTGCTCGATCTGCGGCGGACGTTCCTGGAGCCCGAGCTGCCGTGGGGCCTGGCAAACTTCGGCCCCGCGGCGATGGCGGAAATGGCGGAGAACGGCTGTCTGCTCCTGAACGGCGCCTTCCCGCTGGGCCGGGAACTGTTCGCCGAGATGGCCCGGTACCGGCCGATCGAGGCCTACGCCACCGACAGTCCGCCGGCGATGGTGCTGCACGGAGACCGTGACAGCCATGTCTCCTTCGACATCGCTCGACGGACCGCCGAGACGATTCCGGACTGGGAGTTCCACGCCGTCTCCGGTGCCGCTCACGGTTTCCACACCCGCGAGCACGAGGCCGAGGCGGTCGCGGTGACGACGCGATGGCTGGAGCGCGGGTGTGCGCCCCGAGCGCGTCGGCGCTTGTCGAGTCGGCGCCTTGATCGGCGGGAGGACGGGAGCAGAACTTGCGGGTGACGATGACGAGCGCCGCGGCGCGGACCGGCCGCACGAACGAGGACTTCACCGGCGCCCTGCCGACGGCGGCGGTGCTGATCGACGGCGCCGGCATCTCCGGCACCGAATCGATCTGTCGGCACGGTGTGGCCTGGTACGCCAGTCGCCTGGGAGGCAGCCTTCTCGGCCTCTTGTCACTCGTGCGGGACCACAGTCTTCCGGCGCTGCTCGCCGAGGCCATCGAGCAGGTGACGGACGATCACCGGGACACGTGCGACGTCACCGACCCCATCAGCCCGTCGGCGGCCGTAGCCGTTCTGCGCCTCTCCGACGGCCTCATCGAGTACCTGGTGCTCGGTGACTCGGTCGTCGTGCTCGACAGGGCGGACGGTCCGCCGCTCGTCGTCTCCGATCCCCGGGAGGTGCTCATCAGCCGGTCGTACCGAGCCGCGCTCCAGGCCGCCGCGGAAGGTAGCGACGAGTACCGCCGAGTCCTCCGAAGCCTGCGCTCCCGCCGGAACCGGCCCGGTGGCTTCTGGGTGGCCAAGGACGATCCGCGGGCGGCGGACGAAGCGATCACCGGAAGCTGTCCGATCTCCGAACTGACCGGCGCTGTCCTGCTCAGCAATGGAGCCGGCCGCTTCGTGGACCGGTTCCGGCTCGCCGACTGGCCAGGGGTCATGACCGTCCTGCAGTCGAGCGGACCCGCCGAAGTCATCCATCGTGTCCGGAAGGCGGAGGCTCGCCACGCGGTGGCGGCGGAGGGCGCGTAGTGGGCGACGACCTGCGGATATTCGATGAGGGGCTGCTGGGCGGCGAAGCCGGCGGCCGGAGTGACCCGCAGCAGCCACTGTGACAGGCCGTCGGCAAGCAGAGGCAAGGACGTCACAACGTACAGGACCACGATCGCCCGGACGGCGACGAGAATCGCGAGCCAGGCGCGCCGAAGCAGGGTGCCGAGCGCGGGCATGGCGGCCGTACCGACGACGCCCGCACTCCGGTGAGCGCGGCGCCGAACCGCGCCACAGCCAGGCGCGACGAGACGGCGAGGAAAACCGATGCGGGCTGACAACTCGGCACACCTGGCCGAAGCCGCACAGCAACGACGTCTGGACTGCGTTGGCGGCGCCGGGTGGGTCGGCGGGGTGGTCGGGCGCCCACGATCGCGGCGGGCGCGGACCGACTGTCGGCGCTTCCGCCGACGTCTCCGCCGACATCTCCGGCGGCGCTTCCACCAGCGCCGCTCGTCACTCCGTCCGCTCCCGGTCCGCGTGATCATGCCGGTGTTAGGCTGACGATCTTTGGCGGAATGACAGCCACCGTAGAAATGGGGTCGGTGGGTGGTGCCGTGCGGCGGCGCCGGGTTGGGGGGACATGCGCACACTGCGCCCGTTGCAGGCTCTCGGTCTCTCCGCGACAGCGGAGGCCGCCTACCTCGCGCTCGTGGAACGTGGTCCGCAGACCCTGACCGATCTCACCGACCGGCCGGCGCTGGTCGGGTCGCCGCTCGACGGCCTCAAGGACGCCGTCGCCGAGCTCAGCGACATCGGCCTGGTGTCCCGTACGGACGGCAGGCTGACCGCCCAGCCGCCCCGCGCGGTACTGGAGGCGGTTGCCGAGCGGCGCGCGCGCCAGGCCCGGATCGCCTACGAGAGCGCCACGGCCCTGTCGCAGTACTGGCTCGACCACACCGCCGGAGCGAGCTACGTCGAGGTCGTCGACACCTCCGAGCGGCGCGGGGAGGTCCAGTCGCGGGTGCACAACGGGGCCGTGTCCCAGGTGCGCGCGCTGTCGATAGGGCCGGTGGGCGGAAGCGACCGGGTGCCGGAGGTAGGCCCTGGCACGCTGGACGCGCTGGACCGCGGGATCGCCTACCGGGTGGTGTACAGCGCCAACATCCTGCAGGACCCCAAGGCGCTGGAAGTGGCGCACGAGTGCGTCGTCCGGGGAGAACAGGCCCGGGTCTTCCCCGATGTCGCGCTGAACGTGCTGGTCTGCGACGACCGTTTCGCCGTGGTGTCCGTCGCCGCCCCGAACCGTACGGGACACCACAGTGTCGTCGTGCAGCCGTCGGGGCTCCTGGACGGGCTGATCGGCGTCTTCGAGTCGTACTGGCGGATCGCCGTTCCGCTCCCGCCGGCCGGTGAGGCCGTCAAGAGCGAGGCGACCGCCGAGGGGCGGCAGCTCCTGAGCTACCTCAGCGCCGGGCTGACCGACGAGTCGATCGCCCGTGAGTTCGGGGTGAGCGAGCGCACCGTCGCCCGGCGCATCGCCCGCCTCCAGGAGATGCTCGGCGCCAAGACCCGGTTCCAGCTCGGCGTCCAGGCCAGCCGCCGCGGCTGGCTGTGACCCCGGGCCGCCGTCGGGCTCGTGGCATGGAAGCGTGGGCGCGCGGGGCGGGCCGCTGCGTGATCCGGCCCGCCCCGCGCGGGTCCTCAGCCGCTCAGGCGTTCATCGCCCCGCGGTGTGGTGGTGACCGTTACTTGCTGTCCGGCTTGACCAGGTCGGGCAGCTTGGCCTCGAAGAGCTTGTCGAACGCGAGGGCGGGCAGGATGTGGCCCTGGTTCGGCGCCTCGTTGACCACGCCCGCCGCCCAGGTCGCCGAGTTGAGCCGCTGGTTGGGCGTGCCGTGGTGGCCGGAGCTGGTGAAGCTGCAGTCGCCGACCTGGTAGAACGACTTCTCGGACTTGAGGACGCGGGCGGCGTTCAGCGACTCGCCGCGTGAGTGGGTCAGGTAGTACGTGCCGAACGCGTCCGCCATGAGCTCGGTGCGGCGGGTGGCCTCCGGGCCGGTCAGGTCGCTCTCGAAGAGGTTCTTCTGGTACTGGACGTGGTGACCGAACTCGTGGCCCAGGATGCCGCGCGGCGCGACGTCACCCAGGTTCACCGCGTTCATGCCCTGCAGGATGCCGTCACCCATGATGATCCGGTCCGTGACGCCGAGCGGCTCCGGGTCGTCCTTCTCGCTGTAGGCGAAGGCGTTGAAGGTGAAGATCGGGTTGGCGCCGCCTTGGAGGACCGGCTCCGAGTCGACCATCTCGATGAACATGTCGGCCAGGTCGAGGTTCTCCTCGGGCGTGCCGCCGTACAGCACGGAGAGCGTGCGGGCGAGCCGGTCCGGGCTGGTGAAGACGTCCGCGCCGTGCATGGGGATCAGCTCGATGCGCGCCGAGTCGATATCCCAGAAGCGCTTGAGGTTCTTCATCTCGGAGTTGAGCTGCCGGGTGTACTCACCCTTGGCGCCGAACGTGTTCGACGACGACTCCTTGCCGTAGATCAGCGCGTCGTAGGTGGGCATGTCGAAGCCACCGAAGAGCGAAAGAATGAAGATGGTCCACGGGTCCTGGGCGCCATCGAGGAGGGAGTTGGCGTACGTCGACAGGTCGGTCGTCTGGCACTGGTAGTCGCCGGGGTTGATCGCGCTGTCGCGGATCTGCTGCCACTCATCGCCCTGCAGACCGTACTTGGCCTTGGCCGCGTCGAGGCGTGCCTCCCAGTCGGCGGGCAGCTTGGCCAGGATCCGGTCGACGATGGCCTGGTGCTGCGGGTCCATGGAGGAGGTGTCGATGGAGGACTGCAGCGACCGGCTCGCCGCAGTCGTGACACCGGTCGCGTCAGCGGCGTGCGCGGGAAGCGCCATGCCAAGGCCGCAGGTCCCGGCGATCGCCAGGCTCGCTGCCGCAGACAGAATCTTCTTCACGAGGTCTCCTTTCGAGGGTGCCCGGTAGGGCATCCAAGGGCGACGCCCAGTCTGTAAGCCCACCTCCCGGATCAAGAACGGTCGTTCACTGTCCGAAACCGGCATGTCTGGAACCTGACAACCTCATGGATCCCGTCACGCGTCCGCTGCCGGCGGCCCGGTCTCCGCGCTTCCCACCGGTTCGGCCGCACCTGCCCCTCGTACGCGACGGGCGGGAGCGGCGGGCAAACTGCAGCCGACGGGCTTCGGTTTGTGGCCGTTGTCTGCCCAGTCCTTGGTGGCGGGGTGGCGCTCGGCGATCTGGGTACCGACGTGGGAGTCGTGGACGCTCACCGACATCTTCAGGGCGCCAGGTCATCGACCACGCTCGGAACCCACCGACAAACGGTCTCCGGTCTCACCTACGCAGCCAATGGCCGTGGCCGCCGTAGTCGGTGGGCATGCCTTGGTCATTGCACGACCGTCTGCGGGTATGAACGCTGAGGTCCGGTCGGCAGACGCCCGGACGTCCTATGACACCGTCGCCATCAGCTATGCGGATCGGACGCGCAACCTCTCGGATGAAACGCCCTGCGAACGCGCGGTCCTGACGCTGTTCGCCAACCTGGTGCAGACCGCCGACGGGGGGGCGGTTGCGGATGTGGGATGCGAGCCAGGGAGGATGACGGCCCACCTGCGTGAACGGGACATCGACGGTCCACAGCCTGTATCTGCCGCACAGAGGCCGGAAGGGGCCCCCGGCCGGCGGTGAAGCCGGCCAGGGGCCCCTTGACGCGATCAGGCTATGTCAGCCGTCGGACTCCGCCGACGGGATGTAGGCGCCCGGCACGTCCTCCGGCGCGAAGATCTTGTCCTCGCCGGGGTACGGCTTCGACCACTCGTGCATCTGGTACCACGTGAAGTGGTTCATCTGCGCGGGGTTCGCGTAGTCGGGCTTGGCGTTCGGCCCGGTCAGCCGCTGCTTCGACCTCCAGGTGTCCCACTTCGCCGCGAGCGCCTGCTTGGCCGCCGGCACCTTCGCCGACGGCACGGGCGCCGCGCTCGGGTTCTGCGGCGCCGGGGTATCCAGGCCACAGGAAGGCGCGGTCTTCAGACCGTCGGTCAGCGATGTCCGGTTGGGCAGCGCCTTGAACGGCGTGTAGTCCGGCTTGTTGGTGAAGGCCGCACGCATCGGGGTGGCCGCGCTGTCCTTCTGGTTCATCGGGTGGACCCCGAGGATCTGCTCGATGGTGCGGATCATCGTGATCTGCGAGTAGTAGTGGCTGTCCACGGTGCCGTGCTGGGCCCAGGGGCTGATGATCTGGATCGGGGCACGGTGGCCGTCGACGTGGTCGAGGCCGGCCTGGGAGTCGTCCTCGACGATGAAGATCGCGGAGTCCTTCCAGTACGTGCTGTGCGAGATCTCGTCGACGATCTTGCCGGTGGCGAGGTCGTTGTCCGCGACCTGGGCGGCCGCGTTCGCCGGACCGCCGGTGTGGTCGCTGGAGAGCCAGAACATGTTCAGGTTCGCCGGCCCGTTCTTCTCGAAGTCACGCTTCCAGATCTCGGCCCGGTAGAGGTCCGGAACGCTGGTGTCGAACTTCGGGAAGCCGTGCACCGACACGTCGTTGAGCGACGGGATCGGCGACGACGAGTTCAGGGTGTAGGCGGTGTCCTGGCCGGTCGCCGCCATGTTCTTGCTGTCGCAGTACAGGTTCTGCCAGCTCGCGTCCGACGGCTTGGTCAGGAACTGCTGGAACTCGCCGAAGTCCCGTACGGACTTGCCGGCCGCCTGCGCGCCGGTCCAGATGAAACCGGTGCGCTGGTGGCCGAGCGCGTCGTCCTCGGTGTCGTAACTGCGCGCGTACTCACCGGCCGAGGACTCGGTGTACTCCGGGTTGTCGGCCTGCATGAGCCAGTTGTGGCCCTCGGCGGAGTTCGTACCGATGTCGTACGAGTTGTCGTACAGGCCGAACTGCTTCGCCAGCGCATGCTGGTTCGGCGTCACGTTCTCGCCGAACTCCGCGAGCGACGGGTCGCCGTTGCCCTCCGGAACGTCACCGAAGACCTGGTCGTAGGTCCGGTTCTCCTTAACGATCAGGAAGACGTGCTTGATCGTGGAGGGGTCGCCGATCCGGTTCGGGACGGCCACCGCCTTCGCCTTCTTGCCCTTGGCCGGCTTGAGCGAGTTGCCGGTCCAGCCGTTCTGCCGGAAGACCTTGGGCGTCTCGGACCTGACGACGCTGTCGTGCGGCAGGGTGAACCGCTGCACGCTCGACGTCGTGTCGTGGGTGCCGTGCCCGGCGCTGCCGGTGGGGCGACGGGCGTCGATACCACGGGTGTTGGAGATGACGACCTGCTTGCCGACGGTGGCGATCTCTGCGGGGAAGTAGTCCGTCGGCAGCAGACCGACGTAGCTGACCGGCTCCTGCGCGGTCGTGTACCGGTAGACGGCGACCGCGTTGGCGCGGCCGAGCGTCACCAGCAGGTGACCGTCGTCGGTGAGCGTCACCGCGTCGGGCTCGTAGCCCACCGACGCCTCCGGCCACGGCTGGGTGGAGATGGTCTGCACGACCTTGTCGCGGCGGGTGTCGATGACCGACACGTCGTTCGTGGCGGTGTTGGTGACGAACAGCGCCCCGTTCTTGGCGTACAGGGCCGTCGGGTGCAGACCGACTTCGATGGTCGAGACGACGACGGACGGGGTCGCCAGATCGATGACGCTGACCGTGCCGGTGGTGGTGGCAGCGGTCTTCGGGTCGGCCGGCACCTGGGTGCCGTACGAGTTGATCGTGGTGTCGCCGGCCTTCGCCGGACGCCCGCCCTCGTTGCTGACGTACAGCTTGGAGCCGACCACGGTCATGTCACGCGGGGCGTTGCCCACGGACCAGCTCTGCTTGATGGCCCCGGTCGCCGCGTCGATGGCGACCACCCGGTTCTGGCCGTTGACCGCGGAGTACACGGTGGAACCGTCGGACGAGAACACCGCCTCGCCGACCAGCGCGTGCTTGGCCCCGTCCACCGGGATTTTGACGGACGTCGGGTTGGCGACGCTGCCGTCCTCGTTCACGGTGAACTTGGTGTAGCCGTCGGTCTGGCCCAGCCACAGCTGGGAACCGTCGGGCGAGTACGTGGGGCCCTCCTGGCCCACGCTGTTGCTGCTGATGCGCGGGGTCGACGACGCGGAGCTGCCGACGAGCTGCTGCACCTTCCAGCTCTTCAGGTCCACGATGGACAGCGCCGTCCCACCGTCGGTGACCGAGGCCGCGAGATGGGTGCCGTCCGGACTGACCGAGGACGACATGATCTTGCCGTTGTTGATGACGAGGCGGTCACCATACGGTGCGATGTACTGGTCGCTGGAGATGACCTGGCCCTGATCGGTGGTCTGGCCGACCTGCTCGGTGCCGAACTGGTGCGTCTGGGCAAAGGCGGTACCGGTGACGGCCAGGGCGACAGCGGTAATGCATGCCGTTACCAGCGTGGTTCGGCGGCCGATGCTCCTACCGAGAAAGACGAAGTGCTCCTTCTCGACACGCCGGCGGCGGCGTGTTACCTGCATGGAGTTATCCCTTCGGGGTGGTGGAGAGCAGTTCGACATTGCCGTCGAACTGCCAGAGTGGGTTCGGTGTGTCCCCGGTCGGGACCCGCACCAGGAAGTAGCCGTTCACTTCCTTCGGTCCGTCGCCATCGGCCACGAACCGCCCGTCAGATGTGGCGTCGAGCTGGTAAATGGCCGTCCCCGCGGCCTCGACACCGGGGAGACGCCAGGTGACGACGCAACGCCAGTCGTTGCCCGGCCCATGGGCGGCGACCCGGCCGTCGCCCTTGTTGCACGCCGCCGTGACCCGCAGCTGCGCCTCGGTGACGTCGGGGCGGTTGAGCTGCTTGGTCTGGATGCGGTAGAGGTGGGCGAATGCCGTGGCGACCGACCGCTGGACCTTGTCCTGCTCGATTCCGGAACCCATTGACGGCGTCGCCACGGCGACGACCGCGACCGTGAAGGCGCCCAGTCCGACCAGCGGCAGGAGCCCGGTGGTGATTGCACGGCGCCCGATGCCGTCGTAGGTCAGGTCGGTGAAGTCACGCCGCAGGAAAAGGCGGTACGCCAGCGCTGTCGCGATCACGGCCCACACCAGACTGACCGCGATGCCGATCAGGAGCGGCTCAGCCTGTGCCGGGCTGGTGAACAGACCGTTCCAGGCGATGAAGGCGTAGCCGGGCATGGCGAGGCGTACGGCCACGGGCAGCGGCAGCATCTGGGCGAGCTGCATCACGAGCGCGACAAGCGCGGGCAGCAGCAGCCCCATCGGGGACCGCCCCAGTGCGACCGACCCGAGCAGTCCGATCGCGGCGAGGGCCACCGTCGGGGCGAGCACGCACACCCAGGCGAGGAGGACCTCACCGGCGGCCTCCGAAGGCGTCAACAAGTGGCCGTCGAGTCCGACCAGCGGCTGGTTGCCGACCGCCACGATCCCGCCGGCCGCGCTGGAACACGCCATCCCCGCCACGAGCAGCAGGATGACGGTAAGACTGGCCAGTGCCTTCGCAACGAAGATCCGCCGAGGCGACCGGACCGCCACCAGCAGGTGGCGCCAGGTGCCGAGCCGGTCCTCGGAGGCGAACACGTCGCCGGCGACCAGCGAGGTCAGCAACGGGAGCGCCCAGGTGCCCGCGAAGCCGAGCACCACCAGCGATCCGGCCCATCCCGTGGCGTGCATCCAGCGACCGAAGAGGGTGTCGGAGGGGAGCGAGCTCTGTCGGCTCACCGCGGTGACGAAGAGCGCCGGCACGATCCAGCAGACGAGAACCAGCAGACGGATGCGCCATTGCGAGACCAGTTTGACCAGTTCGAAGCGGTAGCCGCGCGCCACCGAGACGGGATGGACCCCGGCAACAGCAACGGTGTCGTCAGTAAGGGGCGCGGTCATCGGCCGGCCTCCTGCAGCTCGGTGAGGGCGAGGAACGCGGCCTCTAGCGGCGACACCACGGGGGCGAGCTCGCGCACCGCTATGCCCGCCCGCACGAGCCGCACCACCAGTTCGTCGAGGGCAGGCACCAGCGCGCGCACGACGAGCACCTCGGCGCCGTGCCATGCCCCGGCGTCGTCGACGACGCCGATCCCGGCCATATCGACAGCCAGCCCGCGGGCGGCCTGCGGGTCGGAGGTGAGCAGCCGGTAGTCGAGTTCACGGTTCTCGGCGGCCAGCTCGCTCAGCGGACCGGAGAAGACGACCCGTCCGGTGGCGAGGATGGTGACCTCGGAGCACAGTGCCTCAAGGTCGTCCATGCGGTGGCTCGAGAGCATGACGCCGGTTCCGTCCGCCGCGAGCCGGGTGAGGACACCATGGACGTGTCTTTTCCCGGCCGGGTCGAGACCGTTGGAAGGTTCGTCGAGCACGAGCAGCCGGGGCTTGGTGAGCAGGGCGGCGGCGAGCCCGAGCCGCTGACGCATGCCGAGGGAGAAGCCACGGGCCCGGTCGTCGGCGACATCGGCGAGCCCAACCTCGTCGAGCACGTCGTCTATCCCCGTTGTCCGCGTGTCGCGGCCGCGGAGAGCGGCCAGCGCGGCAAGGTTCTGCCTGGCGGTGAGCGAGGGGTAGAGACCGGGCCCGTCCACAAAGCCGGCGACACTGTCGGGAGCGGCGAGCGACCGCCCGACCGGCGTACCCAGGATGTCGAGGCGGCCGCTGTCGGCGGCGGCCAGGCCCAGCAGGAGGCCGAGCAAGGTCGTCTTGCCGGCGCCGTTCGGTCCGACCAAGCCGTGGATCTGCCCCTGCGCCACATCGAGATCGATGCCGTCGAGTGCGACGACGTCGCCGAAACACTTGGTGATCCCACGAGCCCGGACTGCGAGGAGTGCGTCCATAGTCCCTTCTTTCAAAACCAACAGGAAACTAAGGGACGGCGCACAACGCAGGCAGGGACAGCCAGTTGAATATTCGTGTAATGGGAAACGACCGGCAGTCGCTGCACCGATGCCCGCCGGAAGCCGTCACCGGCGCCATTTCGACGCCGGATCGCAGAGCTCGCCGGGCCACCAGACACATGCGATCGCACACATCGCCGCCGGTCGGATCGTGGTCACGACAGGACATCGGCAAGTCCCGTGTGCACGAAGTGGCCCACATCGAGCCGGACTTGGGCAACGCCTGAACAGGCACTGTCAACTTGGTCGGTGGCCTGTCTGCGGGTGGCCTGTCCGCGGATGAGATGATCTTGTGGTTGGTGATCGTCGGGAGGGACCTGTTCGTGGACATGTCGCCGCCGTCGTACATGGGGTTCCGGTTCCCGGCGGAGAGCATGGCTCACTGCATCCGGCTCTGCCACCGCTTCCCGCTCGGCTTCCGCGAGGTGGAGGAACTCATGCTCGCCCGGGGCGTGGTCGTCTCCCACGAGACCATCCGGCAGTGGTACGCCACGTTCGGACCCGGGCGAGTATGCCCGCCAGTTCCCCGAACGAGCTGACAAGTCGTCAAATCCGCAGTCCGCAGACGGGGCTGGTGCGGGAGTAGGTCCGAACGGTCAGGGGACGTCGCCCGGGACGAATCCGGGACGCAGGCGGCGCCAGGAAGGGTGGCACAGCCCGCCTGCCCGGGTCCGGGATGCGTAGCGGACTTCGCCGACCAGGCGCGGCAGTACCCAGTGTGCGCCGGCCGCCCCGGGTGCCTCGCCGCACGGGCATTCGTCGATCGCGGCAACCTGGAGCAGGCCTGCGAGCGTGATGCGTTCCGTGTCGCTCCACCCGGTGCCGACGCCGCCCACATACTCAGGGCGCCCTCGTGCCGCTCCCCCACCAGGACCCCACCGCATCGGCAGAACACCACCGCTGCCGCCGATTCAGTGATCGGCGTTCCACTCGGCCACCCGCTCGTCGAGCGCGGCCCCGCCCTCGATGTCTTCCAGCCATAGGTACGGGTCTTCATCAGTCACGAGCCGAATTGTGCAGGCATGGAACGCGCGCCGGGACCACATCCACCCATGGCCGCCCCACCTGCTGTCGGCGTGCTGTCTCACAACCAGCCGCGGCGGGCCGCGATCACTCCGGCCTGGAAGCGGTTGGCCGCGCCGAGGAGGTCGTGCAGGCGGCTGATGCGGCGGCGCATGGTGCGGACGGACCAGCCGAGCTGGCGGGCTATCGCCTCGTCCTTGAGGCCGCTGACCAGGAGGGTGAGGACGAGTCGGTCCTCCTCGCCGAGGGGGTCCTCGGCGGGGGCGTTGAGAGGCAGGGCCTGCTTCCAGCACATTTCCCAGTAGCCGGTGAGGGCATCGAGCAGGGTGGACGGGCGGATCACCGCGGCGCGGACGTCGTTGAGGTCGAGGGAGAGCGGCATCAGGGCGAGCTTGCGGTCGGCGATGGCGAGTTTGATGCCCAGGCCGGGCAGGACGCGGGCCTGTTCGCCATGCCGGACCAGCTCGCGGATGTCGTCGAGGACGCCCGGCCATTCCAGGGCCTCGGGGGCGTAGACCGCGCGGTACCGTACGCCGCGGCCGAGCGCCGTCGCCTCCACCGGGTTGGAGGTGGTCAGGGCGTACGGCGGCCGGTCCAGGGTCATCACGTCCTCGTGGGCCTCCTGCTGAAGGCGGACGAACCAGCGGCCGAGCGCCTCGCTGCCGGTGGTGATCTCCACCTCGTCCTCATAGGTCGCCCCGGTGCGCGCGGCGGCGAACAGCCGGGACAGCTCGTCGGCCGCCGAACGGACCCGCTCCAGCTCATTGCTTCTGGCCCGCACCAGCGCCTCGACGGCGGCGCCCGGCTCGATCGCGGCGTACCGGCGGCGGGAGCCGGCGAGCCGGCCGACCAGCCCGTGGTCGCGGAGCCGGTCCAGCGCCCTGGCGACGCGCTCGGCCGAACAGTCGAGATCCGCGGTGAGTTCGGCAGGCGCCGCCGTCCGCCGGGTCAGGACGGCGCGGTAGACGCTCTCGTCGAACGGATCGATGCCTGCCGCCGTGAGTCGCGGTGTCTCGGGAGTCATGAACGGATGGTGGCCCAATTGTGCCAGGGGCAGCAATGGGCCACGAAGATCCGTTGTGCGGCAAGTGCCCTTGCCACTAGGACCTTTACGCATGGCAATGAAGTCTCGAAGATCGCGTCATGCCGCCCTCGCCGCCGTGGTTCTCGCCGGCACGTTGGCGGCGACACCGGGTGCCGCCACCGCGTCCACGCCCGACCCGTCGCAACGAGTGCTCGTCGAACTGTCCGGGAACCCAGCGGTCACCGCCGCGCCCGGCGGATCGCTGCTGTCCGCCGAGGCCGCCCGCGGCGTCGGCGCCGCCCGCCGCGCGCTCGACGCGCGGCAGGAGACGTTCCTCGGCTCGGCGAAGAACGCCGGGCTGCACCCTTCGGCAACCCGCAAACTGGGTCTGCTCATCGATGCCGTGGCAATGACGGTGCCCGTGTCCGAGGTGGGGCGGCTGTCCTCGCTGCCGGGCGTCAGCGCCGTCCGCCCCGACACCCGGGTGCTGACGAAGACGGACGTGAGCGTGCCGCTGATCGGCGCACCCGGCGTCTGGCAGCGCAAGGACCAGGCCGGAAACCGCGTCACCGGCAAGGGGACCACCGTCGCGATCCTGGACAGTGGCGTGGACTACACCCACCCCGACCTGGGCGGCGGACTCGGCAAGGGGCACAAGGTCGTCGGCGGGCACGACTTCGTCAACGGTGACGATGACCCGATGGACGACAACGGCCACGGCACCCACGTCGCCGGCATCATCGCGGGCAAGGCGGCTGAGAAGGGCGGCGTCACCGGCGTGGCGCCCGGCGCGAATCTGCTGGCCTACAAGGTGATGGACGCCGACGGCTCCGGCTACACGTCGGACATCATCGCCGGAATCGAGGCGGCCTCCGATCCGGCCAACCCGCACCGCGCCGATGTCATCAACATGAGCCTCGGCGGCCCCGGCGATGGCACCGACCCGCTGGGCCGCGCCGCGACCGCGGCCGTACGAGCCGGTGTGGTCGTGGTGGCCGCTGCGGGCAACGACGGACCGGGCGCGGGTACGGTCAGCAGTCCCGGCACAGCCGACGGTGTGGTCTCGGTCGGCGCGTCGACGAGCAATCTGCGGCTGCCCAGCGCCTATCTGGCCGGTAGGAAACCGGAGTTGATCCAGAGTTATCGCGGCATCCTGTCCGCGAATCCGCCGGAGGACCCGGTCACGGCGCCGCTCGTCGATGTCGGCGAGGGCACCGCCGAGGACTGGAAGCGGGTCGGCGACGTACGCGGAAAGATCGTACGGGCGCAGATGCTCGTCGCCGCCGACGCGCGGTACCTGACGGCGAGCGCCGTGGAGTGGGCGCAGGAGGCGGAGAAGCGCGGTGCGATCGCCGTGCTGGCCGGCCTGTCTTCCAACGACGGCCCGGTGTTCGTCGCCGGAGCACCGGGAGAGGTCACGCCGTCGGAGGTGAACCCTGAGCCGGGAGTGGCCCAGGTGCCGTCATCGCCCGCGCGGGTCGACGCCTCCGGCGACTCGCTGCGCATGGACCACCTGGTGGTCATGGGCATCGACTCGACCCAGTACACGGAGTTGAGCTCCCGGCTCGCCGCCGGGAAGGTCTCGGTGACGCTGCGGGGCACCGACACCACCGACCGGGTCGCCTCGTTCTCCTCACGCGGTCCCACACAGGGCTTCGGTCTGAAGCCCGATCTGGTCGCGCCGGGTGTGGAGATCCGCTCCACGGTGCCCAAGTCGCTGTACGGGCCCGGCCAGTACCGCATGTCGGGCACGTCGATGGCGGCCCCGCACGTCGCCGGCGCCGCGGCCCTGCTGCGCCAGCTGCACCCCGGCCGGACGCCCGCCGAGATCAAGGCCGAGCTGATCGGCACCGCGAAGCCGCTGAGCGGCACCGGGCCCACGACGCAGGGCTCGGGCCGGCTCGATGTGGCCGCGGTCGCCTCGGCCACGGTCAGCGCCTCACCGTCCTCGGTGTCGTTCGGACTCGCCGACCTGTCCGGGCGTCAGGTCGGCGGCACCGCGAAGGTGACGCTGCACAACCCCGGCAAGCGGCCGGTCACTACCTCGCTGCGGACCGACGGTCCGGCCGAGGCCTGGCCGAGGCGGGTCACCGTACCGGCCGGGAGGACCGCGACCGTCACGGTCTCGCTGAGCGTCACCCGACCGGCGGCCGACACCGAGATCAGCGGCCGTCTCACGGCGACTCCCGACCGGGGACCGGCGATCAGGGTGCCCTATCTCCTCGCCGTCCGGTATCTGGCCGTCCAGGCCGCACCCGACCCGAGCGACGGTCACTCGACCGTGCACATCGCCCCGCCGACCCGGCTGGCAGCACCCCCGGTCGTCACCGTCACCCCGCCGCGCGGAAGGGCCGTCGACGTGACTTCCACGCTCGATCCCGCCAGCGGCTACTACCGGGCCGAGGTGACCGGTAGCGTGGCCGGCGCCTACCGGGTCTCGGTACGCGGCACCGCCGGCACCGGACAGCGGCTCACCGGCACCAGCGCCTTCGAGGTCACCCCGGTCGACAGCCGCAGGAACCGCTGGGAGCCGGTCGGCCCCAACAGCGAGGCCGGTTCGGTCGCCCTCTCGCCGAGTCGGCCGAAGCAGGCCGTCCTCACCCAGTACCAGAAGGCGGCTCCCTGGCTGACCACCGACAACGGTGCCTCCTGGCGCCAGTTGGGACGACTGCCCGTCGCGGACGGCACGGGTCCGCTCGTGGTGGACGCGACGAATCCCGACCGCTGGTGGTACGCCGTGAACAGCGTTCACGACGGCAGTCGCCGGGGCGCCATCCTGCGTACCGATGACAACGGGCGGACCTGGCGCACGCTCGACGTCCCGGACACCCGCATCGTGGCGCTCGCCGCCGATGAACGGACCCGCACCCTGGTCGCGGTCACCTCGGACGCGCTGCTGGTCAGCACGGACGCGGGCGACCACTGGACGACATATCCGACCGGCGTCACCGGCGGCATCACCGCCGCCGCCGTCACCGGTGACACCCTCTATATGACGACGTATCACGGTATCTGGGCCCGCTCCGGCATCGGCTCGGGCAACCCCGGCGAGGCACGCCTGCTCTTCGAACCGTCTGGCGGAACCGTCGGCGGGCTGGCCGCCGACTCCTCGGTCGTGGCGGTGTATGTCCCAGGTCGGGGAGTTGTCGGTTCCCGTGACAGCGGGGAGACCTGGACCACCCTGCTGTCCATGACAGACGGCGGCCTCCGCCTGACCATCTCGGGTGACGACCTGTACCTGAGCACGCTGTCCGGCAGCGGCCGTCTCAGCCGCGACCACGGTCGGACGTGGACCACCGTCGCCGCGCCGTCGCGCGCAGCGCTACCGGTGGACTACGACCGTTGGGCCGACGGTTCCGTCACCGTCTCCAGCGAGCAGGACGGTCTCTACCGGGGTGCCGCGGACGGCACCGGATATCGGCGGATCGGCGTCCAGGGACTGACCGTCAACGATCTCGCTGTCAGTGGCGGCCACCTGCTCGCCGCCACCGACAGCTCGGTCTACCGCACCGCCCTTCCCGTCGCGAGCCCGGAATGGGGCCAGTCGGGCGGCGAGGGCATGAGGGGCGTGACTGTCCCGCAACTTGCCGTGTCGGCCAAGGATCCGAAGGTGATCTGGAAGGTGCGGCGCACCGCGTCCGGCCCATTCACCGTCGAGCGCAGCGGCGACGGCGGTGCCACCTGGGGGAAGAGAGGCAGTTCGGCCGAGGTGCCGACGGCGCTCCTGGTCCACCCCGCCGACCCGAACCGGGTCATGGTCAGCTTCCGAAGCCTTCTGGGCCAGGGGCTGTTCGCCACCAGTGACGGCGGCACGACGTGGAAGAACCTCTACCACGAGCGCTCCTTCGACACCATCGCGGGCGACCCCGCAAATCCGCTGCGCCTGTGGCTCGGAAACGCCGCCGGTCTCTACCGGTCTGACGACGGCGGGGTGACCGTCAGCAAAGTCGCCGACGGCCCGGTGACCGCGATCGACCTCGACGGACGGCGTCTCGTCGTCGGCGGCGAGAGCGTCCGCGTCAGCACCGACGGCGGCCGGACCTTCCGCACCGCGGACACCGGCGCTCTCGCGATCCATGTCTCCGACCTGCTCCGGGTCAAGGACACGCTCTACGCGGCCACCACCAGCTCCGGGGCCAGCGGCCTCCTGCAAGGCGGCCGCGGCGTACTGCGCAGCACCGACCACGGTCTGAGCTGGCACAACATCTCCAGCGGCCTGCAGAACACCGACACCACCAAACTGGCCGCGAGCCCCGACGGCCGCACGCTCTACGTCGGCACCGTCGACGGCGGCGTGCACCGTCTCAACCTGCGCCACTGATCACCACGGACCGGGCGTCCGGACGGAACCTCTGTCCGGGCGCCCGGTCGACGCGTTGACGCGGCCGATGGATCAGCGCAAACCACGACGGCCGGGCCGCCCAGCGCGCGCGCTTCAGCGGCGGTTTCGGTGCGGCTTCCAGCCCGGGTGGGGTACTGCGGCCGACAATGCCTTGGTGTAATCCGATTCCGACGCGCGCAGAAGCTGCGCTGTCGGACCATGTTCCCCCACCCGGCCGCCGGACATCACGATCGCGGCGTCGCTGATCTGATGGTCGATGGCCAGCAGGTCGTGGGAGATGAAGACATGGCTGATGCCACTCCACTCGCGAATGTCGCCGAGGAGGTTGAGGATCGGCGCCCGGATCGGTACGTCCAGCGCAGCCACCGCCTCGTCCAGGACGAGCACTTGGGATTCGACGGCGATCGCGCGCGATCGCGCGCGATCGCGACGTGTTGGCACTGGCCGCCCGAGAGCCGGCAGGGCAGCATCTCGGCATGCCGTTCGGCCAACCCCACTGATTCCACGAGCTACAGGGCCAACGCCCGATCAGGAGCCGTACCACAGCGGGGGATCCCGGTGGACCGTGAGCCAGAACTGAACCGATTGCGCGAGGAGCTGCCCAGACTCGGCTGGGCCCCGAACAGCGGATCGCCCCGGTCAACCAGTACCGGGCCCGGCGCGGCTCGGTCCCGCCGCACCGCAAGACCGACTACCCCTGGATGCGGGGCGACCGCCCCTCCGCAGACGCGATCGGCGACGTCCTGGCCGTCCTGTCGCAGTACACCGGATGCCAACTCACCCCTCCCCTTCAAGCTGCCAGGCACGCATCGCAGCATGCTCCTTTCTCTTGCCTCGGGGTGGGGGTCGGCGACCAGGGGTACTGGCCGAGGTGCGGGGCCGCGCCAGTGGATGGGGAGGCGCGGTGCTGTCGAACACCCGGCTGCGCCGGCACGGCCGGGCACCCCGCTGGGTTCGACGCAGGCGCGATCAACGCTTCGGGTTCAGAACGCAATGCCGCGGTGTCGGCCCCGGTGCCGTGCGCCAGGACAACGAAGTCGTCCGCGCAGCGGACGACCCGCCACGTCGAACGACCCTTGCGGCGCAGGTAGGCGCTTTTGCCTTCGGTGGCCATCGCCTCGCCCGGCTCCCACAGCCCGTGCAGGTGCTCATCGAGCACCGACAGGGCGACGTTCGCCGGCAGCGGGGACAAGATGCCGCCTTGCGGGCTGCGCTGCCGCGCTGGTCAAGGGGCAGCCGTCGGTGTGAGACGCCTCCGGTCCTTCCGGCCCAGGGGCCGGGGTGCCAGGGAGATCCCCACCACTGTGGCGGGCTCCCGCTTTGCCCCGTGCGTTCCGCCCGCAGGCGTCTCCTCCAGGGTGCGGACCATCGCCTCCTGTCGCGCCGTCGGCGTGGACCGCGACACCGGCTTGCCGGGCACGCGCCGCGCTGGAAGGACATCGCGGCACGCCCTCCCGGCAAGGCACCACCGGCAGTCGTCGCACTGCTGCAGTACCTCACCTGACGGATCTGAGGCACTCTTCATGGCACCCTTGGCACCATCACCCCGGGCGCATGCCGCTCACCCCTCACAGGGGATGTCGGCAGGTGACACTCTGAGGAGCCGCATGAGCATGGCAGACGGAATCGATCCGAGCGTCCCGCCCAGCGGCACGGGCTGCGCCGCATGCGACGCCTCCGGAGGCTGGTGGTTCCACCTGCGGCGCTGCGCCCGGTGCGGGCACATCGGCTGCTGCGACGACTCCCCCTCGAAGCACGCCACCGCCCACGCAAAGGCGACCGGCCATCCCGTCATCCGGAGCTTCGAGCCCGGCGAGACGTGGTTCTGGAACTACGACACGTCCGAGCTGTACGAGGCAGGGCCTGACCTCGCTCCGCCGCACAGCCACCCCGCCGATCAACCCGTTCCCGGACCACAAGGACGCGTCCCCGCGGACTGGGCCGACCGTCTGAACTGACCAGGCACCGGTCCCGGGACAGGACCGGGTGGCCGACGCCTGGTGTCACGCCGAGCCGAGTAGTACCCGGTTACGACGCCGTCTCCCATGCGAACCCGTCCGGGTCGGTGAAGGGAGCGCCGTCGCTGCCGATGGTGAGCCGGTGCGATCCGGTGTCATCGGGAGCGACGCCGGCGTCCTTGGCGAGGGCCCGGCGACCGTACAGCGCCAGCTTGGCAGGGCTCGACGGCATCGCGAACTCCACATACTTGCGGCCGAAGCTCTTGCCCACGGCGAAGCCGCGGTCGACGTAGAACTGCTTGCTCGCGGCCACGTCGTCGACTCCCAGCAGGAGTACGAACTGCTCGATCTGTCGGGTCGCCGGGCCCCTGTCCTTCTTCGCGGAGGTCGCGACCTTCCAGAGCGCCCCGTCGGGGGCTCGTACGACGCCGCCGTAACCCCAGAGCGACTTCGTGACCGGCCTCACCGGCGAGGCACCGGCGTCGAGAGCCGCGTCGATGAAGCCCTTGACGGTGGCCGGCTGGGACACCGTGAGCGACAGCGTGAACCCAGGGAAGCCGGCCGGCGGCGTCTCCGAGGCCCGCACACGTACCTGGGTGTCCAAACCGAAGGCGGCGGTGTAGAAGCGGTTGGCGGCGGCCGGGTCTGCCGCCTCAAGGGTGAGGGATGTGATGGAAGCCATGAGAAGACGCTATGTGCGGCTGCGGGGCGCGCGCTTCTCGATTCCTGACCAGTCCGGTCGTCCTGCCGCAGCTCGGGTGAGCCTCGCGCGGCGAGACACTCTGCAGCGCTCCACCACTGCGAGCTCCGGCAACGGAACACTGGGCAGCAGCGGCCCGGGGCTGCCGCACCCGGTAGACCTGCCCCGTCTGCGCGCCCTCGATCGAGCGGACATACGCCGTCGCTACGCGCTCCGCCGGGGGACGCGCGCGGCGGGCACGGCGGAGAGCCACGGCCATCCGGGCGTTTGCTTCGTCCCGGCCTCCGACGCCCCCGCCACACGGTCCACCTCGCCCGCCCCGCACATCCCACGTATCTGCGGACAGAGGACTTCCGCACGGCGGTCCGAGAAGTGGTGAGCACCTGAAGCCGCCCCGGAAGCACTGTGCGGCAGGCCGACCGAATCCGTTTCGCGGGGCAGCAGGCCGCCGCTGGGACCGGGTGCCGGAGCCGTCCCCGCCCTGCTCACAGCCCGGGTGCGAGGCGGAGGTCTGCCGGAGCTGGATCGTCGGTCAGCGGGCCGGGCTGCGTCGTACGACCTGCCCCGCACCGTCCGCGTCGAGTGACGCCGCCCCGTTCGGTCCGGTCACGGTGACGCGGATGGTGAGGCGGCCGGTGAGGTGGTCTGCGGTGAGTCGCCAGGTTCGTGGGGAGCGGACGCCGAGGGTGGTCGTGGCCTCCTGGACCAGGACGGGGATGCGGTCGTAGGGCAGCGAGCGCAGGTCGAAGTGCGGGGCGGCGGAACCGGTGGGGGTGAACACCACTGACATGAACCGTTCCTGGACGACGACGGCAACAGCCTGCGGTGCGTCCTTGTCCTTGGTCAAGGACGCGACTGCGCGCCGCAGTTCGCCCCCGTCGAGCAGGGACTGGTCCGGCCCGAGGGCGACCGTCCCTGATACCTCCGTGGACGTGACCGTGGTGGACGACGACGAGGAAACGAACGGCTTGGCGGAAGCGGGCGACTGCCCGGAACTCTCCGGACCGAACAGGGCCGCGCGGAACAGCAGGACGACCGTCGCGGCGCCGAGCAGCAGGCCGATGAGGAAGACGGTGCCGAACGCACAGCCCTCAGGAGGCTGTTGCACCACGGCGGACTCGGGGGCGGAGTCGATGCGGGCGTCGGCCGCCCGGCTCTCCCACTCCGGTGCCGGCCGCGTGACGATCCGGGTTCGCCACGGCCGGTCCGGTGGGTACTGGACCACGAGGACGCCGCGCGGCCGGTAGCCGGGTAGGTCGGCCAGGTTGATGCTCTGGGTGATCTCTGCGCGAAACGCCGGTGCGTCGTCCGGCGCGACCGTGAGGACGAAGTGGATCGGCACGTCCCCCGTTTCGCTCGAACCCGCGCGCAGGCTCTCGATCATCGCGAGAGCCGTGCACGGCACGACGGCCGCCTCGCGGGCACGCCTCGGCATGCCCGCCAGAAAGAGGAGCAGGCCGTACACCACAGGAAGTCCCAGGCCCGTGAGGAACAAGGGGACGTTCTCGATGACGATGCCGACGACCAGAGCGGCCGGCGTCACCCCGGTCACGCCGCCGGTCAGAAACCCGCGCACGAGGACGACCGGACCGTTGTGCGTGGGCGCCATATCCGTGGTGATCGTCATGCGGGTGATTGTGTCGCGCCCGAGTGACCGCAGGAAGACGTTCCGGCAACCATGCATGGTGTCAGGGTGCGCGCGATCCGGAGCTCCGTGTTGGACGCGATTGCCCTCGAACTACCCGCCCGAGGAAGGATCCCTCGAAGCATGCCTGCGGTGATCGGATGTCAACCGGGCGAACTGCCACCCGGCTCGTCGCTGTTGCCCGTGGAATGTGGTGAACGCGTCCACTGGCCGGCTCCCCCTGTTCTGCCGCGCGGAGACGAGGACGGCCGCCGCCATGGCGCGGTCAGACGCGTCCGACAGGTGAAGAGACACCGAGGGCAGCGCCCGTTCCCCGCGCCGACCGCACAGCCAGGACCTGACCGCCGGTATCCATCGGTCAGTCCGCGGCCGAAGGATTCTCGGCCCGCTCTGTGCGGGACCACGTGAGCCCCTCCAACTGTTCGATGCTCTGGTTGAACTCGACCAGCAGCGTGAGGAACTGCTCGGTTCGCTGGTCCGCCCAGCCCGACGCTTCGATGAGGCGCGTGGTCCCGGCGCGGCTGACGGCACGGTCGGCCTCCAGACGTTCCAGGCCGAGCGCGGTGGGACGGAACTTCCGGGCCATCCCCCCGTCGGGATCGGGGATTCGTTCCACCAGGCCGTTGCGGAGCATGGCGCTGACCTGGCGGTTGATGGTGGAGACGCCTACCTGGCAGGTGTGTGCCAGCTCCTTGAGCGTGAGCGGTTCACCGACCTCCAGCCGAGTGAGCAGAACATAGGCCGAGCGTTCCAGGCTCTGGCCGATGCGGGGGCCTCGCGCGGCGATGAAATGCCGGGACAGCAAGGTCAGCTCACGCTCCAGATCACTCAGCCGGCGCTCTCGCTCACTCAGCCCGCGCTCTTGCTCACTCATGTCCTTGATCCTCTTCCACCGTCGGTTCCCGCTCATCATCGCGCATGCCCCGCGTTCCGGAGCCACGAGCGCCACGGTTTGAGCATTGTGCATACGATGCGTAGAGTGCACATCATGTGCACAATGCTCAGAAGGCTCTGTGCGCCCCACCCTCCCGACGCACCCGAGGCATGAAGCCCCACATGAGCGCAGATCAGCCCGAGGACGGGCACCACCGCACTGACCGGGCGCGCAGTCCGAACCGTGCGCGGGAGTGACGGACTCCCCCGGGAACGGATGCCTGACCGTGCTGCTGAGCGACGGCACCCCTCTGTCCGCCGAGGCCGTGCTCACCGCGGCCGTCTCGGTACCGAAGACGGACCGGCTCCCTCGAGCGGAGTCGACCCGGCGTACGGGGTGCGCTGCGACGCGGACGGCCGGGCCGCACCTGGCGGCCACGTCTGCGGAGGCGTGGCCGCCTGGTACCACCCGCGTCACCGCGGGCATCTACTGGAACTCCGGACGCATGCCGTCCAGCAGGCCCATACCGCCGCCAATCCGCTGGACGGCACACGGGTACCGCTCCCCGTCCCCTTCTTCCGGACGGACCGGGAGCCACACAAAATCGTCGTGCGCGGCGTGGTCACGCCTCACCCGGAGTCCCCACCCATGGCCTCGGTCCGGACCGGGACCGCTTCACCGGCGTCCACCGATTGAACGGCCGCGCCACCGCCGTCCTCGCCCGGAACCCCGAAGGAAGCACCACGTCTGCGCCGAGACCGCTCACCGGCCCCACCCGCGCCGTGCCCGCCGCCGGTGCGCCCACGCCGCGGTGACCTCACCCGCTCATGCCCATGCGCGCCCCACGGGCGCCGATTCGTTCAAGGAGTTCTTCGTTGTCAGACTCATCCACCCGCACGATGGGACCGGGTGCGGTCACCGCCGTGATCGCACTGAGCGGCGTCGTGGTGTCGCTCATGCAGACTCTCGTCGTACCGATCATCCCGCAACTGCCGCACCTGCTGAACGCCGAGCCGTCCGACGCGTCCTGGGTGATCACCGCCACGCTCCTCGCGGCAGCCGTGGTGACACCCATCTCCGGACGCCTCGGCGACATGTTCGGCAAACGCAAGATCCTCATCGCCAGCCTGGTCACGCTCGTCGTGGGCTCCGTTGTGTGCGCCCTGTCCGACAGCCTGATCCCGGTGATCACCGGACGGGTGCTGCAGGGCCTGGCCACCGGTGTCATCCCCGTAGGCATCAGCATCCTGCGCGACGAACTGCCGGCCGCACGCGTGGGCGGCGCCGTGTCACTGGTCAGCGCGACCCTCGGGGTCGGTGGTGCGATCGGCCTGCCCGTCGCCGCCGCCATCGTCCAGTACGCCGACTGGCACGTCCTGTTCTGGCTCGCGGCCGGACTGGGACTGGTGTGCCTCGCGCTGGTGGTCCTCCTCCTGCGCGAATCCCCGAACCAGGCACCCGGACGGTTCGACACCTCCGGCGCGATCGGGCTCGCGGCCGGACTGGTGTGCCTGCTGCTGCCGGTCACCAAGGGCGGCGACTGGGGCTGGACGAGTGGTGCCACCCTCGGACTGTTCGCGGGCGGCGCCGTGATCCTGGTGCTCTGGACGGTCTACGAGACGCGCGTGTCCCAGCCGTTGGTGGACCTTCGGGTCACCGTTCGCCGGCCCGTGCTGTTCACCAACCTCGCCTCCGTACTCGTCGGCTTCGCCATGTACGCGATGTCGCTGACCCTGCCGCAGTTGCTCCAGTCCCCCGAAGCCACCGGTTACGGGCTCGGGCAGTCCACGCTCGCGGCAGGTCTCGCACTGGCGCCGGGCGGCCTGGTCATGATGGCCCTGTCACCGGTCTCCGCCCGCATCACCGCCCGGCACGGTGCCCGCGCCGCGCTTCTCATCGGCGTCGCGGTCATCGGCATCGGCTACGGCGCGGGACTGCTCCTGATGTCCCAGGTGTGGCAGATCGTCATCACCTCGATGATCGTCAGCGCCGGTGTCGGCATCGCCTACGCCGCGATGCCCGCCCTGATCATGGGGTCCGTGCCCGTGACCGAGACGGCATCCGCCAACGGGGTCAACGCACTCATGCGCTCGATCGGCACCTCCACGTCCAGCGCGGTGATGGCCGCGATCCTGGCGAACATGACCATGCGGCTCGGTCCGGCCGAGGTGCCGGCCGAAAACGGATTCCGCATGACCTATGTCGTCGCGATGCTCGCCACAGCCGTCGGGCTCCTCCTCGCCCTCGCCATCCCACGCATCCAGCACTCCGCCGCGGAGCAGAACGCCGGGACGGCCCCGGCGCGCCCCCGGGCCGTCACCGGAAAACACTGAACCAACAGGTACGACGAAAGGACATGATCATGGATCGCCTCAAGGACAAGGTCGCGGTCATCACCGGCGCGGGCAGCGGGATCGGAAGGTCCGCCGCCGAACTGATGAGCCGCCAGGGCGCCCGAGTCGTGGTCGCCGACCACAACGCCCAAAGCGCCGAGGAGACCGCCGGAATCATCGCGGTCGCGGGCGGCCGGGCGCTGCCCGTCACCGTGGACGTCACCGACGAGAGTTCGGTCGCCGCCATGGTCGCCGCAGCCATCAGCGAGTTCGGCGAACTGCACGTCCTGTGCAACCACGTCGGTGGAACCAACCCGCGCAAGGACCTGGACCTGCTGCGCATGGACATGGACGAATTCGACCGCGCCGTCGCCCTCAACATGCGCAGCACCCTCCTGGGGGCCCGGCACGCGGTGCCCCACATGATCCGCGCCGGTGGCGGTTCGATCATCAACACGGCCTCCGTCGCCGCACTCGTCGGCGACGTCCTGCAAACCTCCTACGGCGCCGTCAAGGCCGCAGTGGTCAGCATCACCAAGTCGATCGCCGTCCAGTACGGGCCGCACCACGTGCGCTGCAACGCCGTCGCCCCCGGGGCGGTCATGACCCCCGCCCTGGAGAACAACCTGCCCGACGACGTCGTCGAAGCGTTGAAGAAGGGCAATGCCCTGCCGTACCTGGGCTCTCCCGAGGACATCGGCCACACCATGGTGTTCCTCGCCTCCGACGAGTCCCGCTACCTCACGGGCCAGCTCCTCGTCGTCGACGGCGGCATGAGCATGCAGTCCTCCGCTGCCCCCGGGCGACGCTCCATGCTCCCCGGATAACCCCGAGTCCGGGAACGTCGCGTGCGCCGAGCCCGGGGCGATGGACCGTATGTGCCGTGATGGGGCACTCATACGGCCTTCGCCCCGGGCCGGGCCGACCGACAGCGTGGCGGACCGGGCACAGGGGGCGTACCTCCGGTCGGACAGGTCGCGGACCGCGCACCTCCGGTCGGACGGGTCGCACCACCGCGCACCTGCCGGATCCGGCACGCCCCGCTCGGTCTCCGTCGAGGCCGGTCTGCCGCCGGAGGCCGGGCGCCGGACGAAGCCTCCGCTCGTGCGCCACGGCTCGCTGCGGGCACGCACCGACGGAGTCCGGTGTCCCGCCCGCGGAGGCGGACTCACGGCAGCCGAGGCACACGCGCCGGCCGGGCCCGCGACCGGCCCGGCCCCGTCGCTCAGATGCCCTTCGCGCGAGCGACCCCGCCCGGGTAGGGCGCCAGTTCTGCCGTCAGCCAACGGAAGACTTGCGGCACCTGGCGTTTCCACAGCCCGATGGTGTGCGGCCCGCTCACCTCGGCCACCGCCACCCGTGTCGGGAACACCGCGGCCCGCCGCAGTGCGAGGCCGTCGCGGTAGCCGTCGTTGAGCCCGCCCGAGAGATACAGCGCGACGGGCGGCGGGGTGGTGGCGTGGCGCAGAATCCACAGCGGGTTGTTGACGCGCCGCAGCTTCGGGTCCCGGGCCGTGAGGGAGACCCGTTCGGCGGCCGGGTCGTTGTAGCCGGAGAGGCCCACGGCGGCCCGGTAGCGGTCGGGGTGGGCGAGCGCCATCTTCACGGCGCAGTGTGCCCCGGCCGAGAACCCGGCCACCGCCCAGCCGCTCGCACGGCTCTGCGCGCGGAAGGTGTCGGTCACCATCCGCCGGACGTCCACGCTCAGCCAGGACTCGGCGTCCACGACGCCCGGCACATTGGCGCACCCGGTGTCCTGCCCCGCCAGCAGGTTGGTCCGCGGCTCCACGAGGATGAACGGGGCGATCCGCCCGCTGCGCATCCCGGACTCCAGCTGCGACTGCACGCGCAGGCTCCCGAACCACGCCTTCGCCGATCCGGGGAAGCCGCCCAGGAGCTCGACCACGGGAAACTTGCGGTGCCGGAAGGCCGGTTGGCCGTACTGCGGCGGCAGCCATACGTAGACCTCGCCGCGCACCCCCGACACCCGGCCGTTCAGCTGGGTGACGCGAACGCCGCGGCCCATCCGGGCATCGTGCGTCAGGCTGAAGTCCTGGACGACCTTCGGCTCGTTCGCCAGACGCCCGTGTTCCCCGAGTCCGTCGCGACCGAGGCTCGGCGCGGCAACGATGTGGTGTCCGGTGCCGAGCAGGTCGGCCCAGTTGTCGTAGAGGCCGTTGGAGTTGTTGACCATCACGAAGACGCTCAGGACGGCCGCCGCCTGCGCGGAGGCGACCATCACCAGGCGGGCCGTGCCGCGCACCACGGCGGGACCACGCACCCGGCTCCACAACAGCAGGGGCAGCAGCACGGTGACCACGACCAGCGCGATCGTGGCCAGGAAGAACGGTGTCCCCGTCAGGCTCATCACGCCTGGGAGGATGCCGTACACGCCTCAATGGTTTACCCGCTTTTCCACCTTTTTACGTCGGACGCGAGAAACCGGGGAACGCCGTGTTGACGCCGGGCGCCGTCGGCCCGGGTGCCGCAGGCGCGGTCCGCCCGATATACGACGGGGCGAACCGGCACGACGGTGCGCCGGACGCGCCGCCCCGGGCCGGACGAGATGGCGAGTGGCGGCCCGGTTCAGGTCGTAGCCGTCGAGGTGCCGCTCCCGCACCCGGCGAACACTGGCACACACCCCAAAAAGGTCTAGGACTTGTCCGGTCGATCACGTCCGGAGCCAGATGACGAGGGCGGTTGCGGTGACAGTGCCCAGGTAGACATAGCCGCGCTTGTCATAGCGA
>NZ_JBVJMV010000011.1:0-274439 GCF_055584025.1 Streptomyces sp. NPDC104309
CGATCTGACAGCCCGACGCCGTCAACTCCGCGATCTGCTGCAACGTCGCACCCACATCCGACGTACGCGTCGTGGTCATCGACTGCACCGACACCGGCGCGTCCCCGCCCACGGCAACCGACCCGACCTGGATCTGGCGGCTGATCCTCCGGTCGGCGAGCTTGGTCGGAACGGACGGCATTCCGAGAGAAATCGCAGTCATGCGCTGAGCATCCCCAAGGTGTGGATCGAGGTCCCGAGATCGGCGGGCTCCGGGTTTCGAGGTTACGTCACCGGCGGCGGCCCGGAGCACACCGCGTCGGGGAGCGCCGTGGAGAGGGACGGGCCCGGACACACGCTGTGTGCCGGGCCGTCACCCTTGGTTCACCGGCCCGGTCGGCGGATCAGGTGATCTTGACCGGATTGACGATGTCGGCGACCAGCACGAGCAGTGTGAAGCAGATGAAGACACCCGCGACGACATAGGCGACCGGCATCAGCTTGGCCACGTCGAACGGGCCCGGGTCGGGGCGCTTGAAGACCCGTGCCACATTGCGGCGCAGGGCCTCCCAGAGCGCTCCGGCGATGTGCCCGCCGTCGAGCGGCAGCAGGGGCAGCATGTTGAAGAGGAACAGCGAGAGGTTGAAGCCGGCCAGCAGGAACAGCATCATCGCGATCTGGTTCTGCGCCGGTACGTCCAGCGTCATCACCTCGCCGCCGATCCGGGCCGCGCCGACGACGCCCACCGGGGAATCGGCCGCTCGCGGCGCGTCACCGAAGGCGGCGTTCCACAGGTCCGGGATCTTGGACGGGAGGGCGATGATCGAGTCGACGCCGTTCTCGATCATGTCTCCCATGCGGACGACCGAGTCGCCGAAGGAGAGCGGGACGATCTCGGTCTGGGCGGCGAAGCCGAGGTAGCCGGCCGGGACGAACTTCCCGGGGATCACCTCGCCCTTGGAGTCCTTCTTGGCCACCGAGTTCTCCTGGAGCACGGCGTGGAGGGTCTTCTCCTGGCCGTCGCGCCGGACGGTGATGGTGGCGGGGCCGATGGTGCCGCGGATCCTGTCGGAGAGCGTGGCCCAGTCGTCGACCTTCTGGCCGTCGAAGGCGACGATCCTGTCGCCCTTCTTGAGACCCGCGGCCTGGGCGGGCGAGATCGGGTCGGACTTCTTGCAGGCGTCGCGGTTCTCGCTCTGGGCGATCACGCACTTCTGGACACCCGCCACCTCGGTGGTCTGGGTCTGGAACCCGAAGGTCATCGCCACCCCGAGGAAGATCGCGACGGCGAGGACCAGGTTCATGAACGGTCCGGCGAACATCACGATGACGCGCTTCCACGGCTTGCGCGTGTAGAAGAGCCGCTTCTCGTCACCGGGTTCGAGCTCTTCGAAAGCGGCTGATCTGGCGTCCTCGATCATGCCGCGCCACGGGGAGGTGGACCGCGCCTCCAGGCGCCCGTCCGGTCCCGGCGGGAACATGCCGATCATGCGGATGTAGCCGCCGGCCGGAATGGCCTTGATCCCGTACTCGGTGTCGCCCTTCTTCCGTGACCAGATCGTCGGCCCGAAGCCGACCATGTACTGGGGGACGCGGATACCGAAGAGCTTCGCGGTCGACAGGTGTCCGAGCTCGTGCCAGGCGATGGAGAACAGCAGGCCGATGACGAAGACGACGATGCCCAGAATCGTCAACAGGACCGTCGTAATACTCATGCGCGCGCCTCCGCTGTCGCTTTCGCCGAGAGTTCACGGGCCCGGGCGCGTGCCCAGGTCTCCGCTTCGAGGACGTCTGCGACCGTGAGCGAAGTTCCCGTGGCGGGGGTGCCGTGTTCGGCGACCACCGCCGTGACCGTATCCATGATTCCGTTGAACGGCAGCCGTCCTGCGAGGAATGCGTCGACACATTCCTCGTTCGCGGCGTTGAACACGGCCGGGGCGGTGGCACCGAGCGTGCCCACGTGCCTGGCGAGCCCCACGGACGGAAACGCCTCGTCGTCCAGGGGGAAGAACTCCCAGCTGGACGCCTTCGACCAGTCGAAGGCGGGTGCGGCATCCGGGACGCGCTGGGGCCAGCCGAGGCCGATGGCGATCGGGCCCCGCATGTCGGGGGGCGTGGCCTGAGCGAGGGTGGAGCCGTCGGTGAACTCCACCATGGAGTGGACGTACGACTGGGGGTGGACCACGACCTCGATCCGGTCGAACGGGATGTCGTAGAGCAGATGTGCCTCGATGACCTCCAGTCCCTTGTTGACCAGGGTGGCGGAGTTGATCGTGATGACCGGCCCCATGGCCCAGGTCGGGTGCGCGAGGGCGTCCTCGCGGGTGACGTTCAGGAGGTCGCTCCTGCTGCGTCCGCGGAAGGGGCCGCCGGACGCGGTGACGACGAGCTTGCGCACGTCGGCGCGGGTGCCCGCGCCGAGCGCCTGGAAGAGTGCGGCGTGCTCGGAGTCGACCGGGATGATCTGGCCGGGCTGGGCCAGCGCCTTCACCAGCGGGCCGCCGACGATCAGCGACTCCTTGTTGGCCAGGGCGAGCGTGCGGCCCGCTGCGAGCGCGGCGAGCGTGGGGGCGAGACCGATCGAGCCGGTGATTCCGTTGAGCACCGTGTGGCAGTCGCTCTCGGCGAGCCGGGTGGCGGCCTCCGGCCCGGCCAGGATCTCGGGGAGCGGCTCGCCCGTCCCGTACTGCTCGCGCAGCGCCTCCCGGAGCGCGGGTACGGCGTCCGGTGCGGCGACGGCCACGGTGCGCACCCGCAGTTGCCGCGCCTGCTCGGCGAGGAGGGCGACCCGTCCGCCCGCGGCGGAGAGTCCGGTGACGCGGAAGCGGTCGGGGTTGCGCAGCACCAGGTCGATCGCCTGGGTGCCGATGGAACCGGTGGAGCCGAGGATGACGAGATCCCGGCGGCCTTCCGCGGCGTCGAAGACAAGGTGCGGGTCGGCGAGGGGGGCAGGGCTGTCGCTCATGCCCCCCATTGTTGCCGCATCGGCTGTGGGTGTGGACAGTGCGTCCCCACGCCGGGCCGACGCGGCCCGCCCGGACGCTCGTCGGCCGTACCCCGCCGCGGTGGGGCGGAGTACGGCCGACGAGTGGGCGCGTGTCCGCCCGGTGGAGAACGGGTCAGCGAATGGGCCGGTGGACGTTGTCCCGGGCGGACGGCCCCGGGGTGGCGTCGGCGATCCATGGTCCTTCGCCGCTCGGGTCGACGATGCCGTCCTCCAGCCAGGTGTACGCACCGGACAGCACGCCGTCGACCACGCGCCGGTCCAGGTCGTCGGTGTTGGACCACAGCCGGGTGAAGAGCTCCTCGACCCGGACCCGGGACTGGCGGCAGAAGGCGTCGGCGAGCCGGTACGCCTCGCGTCCGTGGTCGCCGGAGGAGCGCAGCAGTTCGGCGCGGACACAGGCGGCGCTCATCGCGAAGAGTTCCGCGCCGATGTCGACGATCCTGCCGAGGAAGCCCTGCTTGGTCTCCATCCGGCCCTGCCAGCGCGACATGGCGTAGAAGGTGGAGCGCGCGAGCTTGCGGGCGGAACGTTCGACGTAACGCAGATGGGTGGACAGGTCCGGGTGTCCGGCCGGGTTGAACTCCCCGTAGGTACGCGGGAGTTGTCCCGGTCCCGTAACGAGCTTGGGCAGCCAGCGGGCGTAGAAGCCGGCCGCGTTCGCGCCCGCTCTCGCCTTGGCGGAGAGGGGCTTGTCGGGGTCGATGATGTCTCCGGCGACCTTCAGATGGGCGTCGACGGCCTCACGCGCGATCAGCAGGTGCATGATCTCGGTGGAGCCCTCGAAGATCCGGTTGATCCGCAGATCGCGCAGGAGTTGTTCGGCGGGTACGGCCCGTTCACCGCGGGCGGCGAGGGACGCGGCGGTCTCGAAGCCCCGGCCACCGCGGATCTGGACCAGCTCGTCGGCCATCAGACAGCCCATCTCGGAGCCGTACAGCTTGGCGAGAGCTGCTTCGATACGGATGTCGTTGCGGTTCTCGTCCGCCATCTGGGAGGAGAGGTCGACCACCGCTTCCAGCGCGAAGGTGGTCGCGGCGATGAAGGAGATCTTGGCACCGACGGCCTCGTGCCGGGCGACCGGCCTGCCCCACTGCTCGCGCACCGCCGACCACTCACGGGCGATCTTCAGGCACCATTTCCCGGCGCCGACGCACATGGCGGGCAGCGAGAGCCGTCCTGTGTTGAGCGTGGTGAGAGCGATCTTGAGCCCGGCGCCCTCGGGGCCGATGCGGTTGGCGGCGGGGACCCGGACGCGGTGAAAGCGGGTGACGCCGTTCTCCAGGCCGCGCAGGCCCATGAAGGCGTTGCGGTTCTCGACGGTGATGCCCGGGGAGTCCGCCTCGACGACGAAGGCGGTGATGCCGCCCTTGTGGCCGTCCGACTTCGGGACACGGGCCATCACGACGAGCAGATCGGCGACGACCCCGTTGGTCGTCCACAGCTTCACACCGTCGAGGATGTAGTCCGACCCCTCCGGAACGGCCGAGGTGGCGAGCCGGGCCGGGTCGGAGCCGACGTCCGGTTCGGTGAGCAGGAACGCCGAGATGTCGGTACTGGCCAGCCGGGGCAGGAAGGCGTCCTTCTGCTCCTGGCTGCCGAAGAGCTTCAGCGGCTGCGGTACGCCGATGGACTGGTGGGCGGAGAGCAGCGCGCCGATGGCGGGGCTGGCGGAGCCGACCATGGCGAGGGCCTTGTTGTAGTAGACCTGGGTCAGGCCCAGCCCGCCGTACTTCGGCTCGATCTTCATCCCGAGCGCGCCGAGCTCCTTGAGGCCGTTGATCACCTCGTCGGGGATCCTGGCCTCACGCTCGATCAGGGCGCTGTCGATCCTGGTCTCGCAGAAGGCGCGCAGCCGGGCGAGGAAGGCCTCGCCGCGCCGGACGTCGTCCGCGGGCGGCAGCGGATGCGGATGGATCAGGTCGAGCCGGAAGCGGCCGAGGAAGAGTTCCTTGGCGAAACTCGGCTTGTGCCAGTCCTGTTCGCGTGCGGCCTCGGCCACTTGGCGCGCTTCACGCTCGGTGACCTTGGGCGTGTTCTTCGGGGCGGATGGTGCGGACATGAGGAGCTCACCTCGCCGCGTCGTGGGATGGGCGGACACGGCCGGAACGCGCGGAGGCATGCGCGCCTGCCGAGCCGTACCAACCGGTGCTACTTGTCCTGATGTACCCGATTAACGGCACGCCCACCATCCCCGGAACGCCGATCGGGTCGACAGCCACTCCACTGGCCAGCCCCGCGGTGACACGGCGGCCGGACCGTGGTCGGGGCGGATACGCGGAAACGGCCGGAGCCCCCGCTCGGTGGGCCGCTCACCCCGCTCTGACCTGTGGTTCTTCTCAGACCTGCACGATTGCGCAGCGCTTCGGCCCGCATGGGGGGGCGCGGCGCAGGCCGCGGACGGGTGATCAACGGATCGGCAGCTCGGGAACACCACGGGCTCAGGGCGTGCCGTTGCCCTGTCGACTGCCACCCGTGCGCCGGCTCAGCGTCATCAGGATGATGCCGGTCAGCAGAAGCGCGCTGCCCGGCAGGCTCCCCCACCCCCGGATGTCGGGGCCGAGGATGTCGGGGTCGTCGAACACCAGCAGGAAGAGCGTCTGCCAGCACAGGGCGAAGGCAGCCGCCAACTGGCCCCAGCCGTGGACGCGAGGGCGGTGGACCGGTCGCCGGTTCACGGGGAGCACCCAACCGCGGGTGACCGCCGCTACGCCGGAGGCGGCGAGGAGCAACGCCAGGAAAGCAACAAACATGGCGAGGTAGAGCATCATGGTCCCTCCCTGCGTGCCGGACCCACGCCGGACGCCCGCGTGATCACGGCACCCGCCGTGCCGCCCGTCCACGCGCTTCCCGGCAACGCTCCTGGTCGGTCGGGCCCCGGTGACCCGGGTCGGGAGTTCCGCGCCGGATCAAGGAGCGCCGGAGACCCGTCCCGCAACTCCCCGACCACGGGACCGGAGACGGCCCTGGCCCGGTGGTCGGGGCCCTCACGTTCAGGGGCTGCGGGGCGTCCGTACGGGGCGCTCCGCCGCAGCGGCCCCGAACGCGGCCGCGAACATCGAGGCCGTCAGGTCTCCTTGGTGTTGATGTTGACGTCGATGACGGCGTTCTTGATGGCTGTCTCGACCGCGGCGACGATGGTCCCGGTGTCGGCGCCGGTGCCGACCTGCCCCGCGAGTGCGGTGATCGCGGCGGACTGGGCGGCCAGGGTCTTGTCCATGCGGCGGATGCGGGCCTGAACGTCCTTCAGGATGGACTGCGCCTGCCATGTCGGGTTCGTGCTGTGGTCCGCGGCGTCCGCCGGGCCGCCGATCGCATCGGTCTTCCACACGGCGTCGAAGATGTCCTTCTTGGTGATCCCTGCCATGGGGTCCTCCTCGTGGTCGGAGCCGGGGTTCCAGCTCGCGGGGTGCTTCAGCCGTTCAGCCACATCGGCGCGGAGCCCGGCCATGGTGAAGCCGCGTGGGTCGATCTTGTCGCTGGACCATTCCAGGTGGCCGATCACGGACTTCGCGGACCAGCCGTGCTTCCGGCAGAGCGCGGCCTGGACGCGGACGATCGCGTCGTACTGGGCCTTGGGCCAGGGGTCCTTGCCGTCGCCGAGGTTCTCGCACTCCCACCCGTAGAACCGGCTGTTGCCGTCGACACCGTTGCTGTTGCCGCGGGTCGGTGGGGTCGGACGGGTGCCGTAGGACTCGGATATGACCTGCTCCAGCACGCGCGGGTCACCACCGCCCGCGTGATTGGCGCGGCCCCAGCCGACCATGTGCACACGGCCGTCCTTCGCGATCATCCCGTGGCACAGCGGTCCCGGCAGAGATGCGTAGCCGTCCCGGACGGTCGCGACCGTGGCAGCGGTGCCCTTGGTGACCGTGTGGTGCACGATCGACCCGTTGACCGGACCCCATGCCCCCTTCGAATTGCGGTTGTGGGTCTTCCAGTTGCCGACCTCCACCACGCGCACACCTTCGGCGCGGAGGGCGGTGAGGACGGCGGTGGCCGTCAAGGGAGTGGCCATTCAAACCTCCTGGTCACTGAGCGCGGACACGGGGGCCTGGAGCAGGGTCGTCCTTCCGGTACTGACCGGACGCGAGTACGGCGCAGGAATGAGACACGGATGCGTGCGGGCGATCCCGTCCTCCGTCGGACCCGTACCGCCAACCGTCCGCGGCCATGGTGTTCCCCTTCGGCCTGCGTTGTACACGACGTCACCGAACTTCCCCTCGAAGCCGCTCGGCCCCCGTGGGTCTCCTCCATCTTCTCCACCCGGAGAACGGCACCTTACGGGGGGGGCGGTGTTCCCTGTCCTGGTCCGCATCCAGGTGCGGGACCTCGTGGCCGACAGCCGGACCGCGGTCGCTTCCGAGATGCCTGCCGCGATCGGGGAACCGTTGCCGACCCGGCCCCGTCGCTGGGGTGCCGGAGGTTGCCGATGGCGGCGTCCGCCTGCCGACCACCACCCCCTCGCCCCCGCCAACGGGCAAGGGTGGCCCGGCAGTTCTCGCAGGCCGGGGCGGATACGCAGGAACGGCCGGAGCCCCCGCACAGTGGGCTCCCCACAGCGCGCTGACCTGCGGTTTTCCTCTGACCTGCGCGGATGCTTAGCCTTTCGGCCCGTCCTGACCCGTCCTGACGCGTCTCAAGCCGCTTCAGCCCGCCGTGGTTTTCCCACGGGAAAACCGCATGGGAACGGTGACTGCGAAGCCGCCCTGGCTTGCGGATACCGGCCCTCAAGGCTTCACGAGCCCGCCCCGGCCGCCAGATCGACCGAAAGCCACGGATACAGGCGTGCCGGTCCGCAGCTGATCGGCGCAGCCACGGACGGGGAGATCACCAGTGGCGCGCCCGGCCTCCCACTCCCCTGGAGGCCGGGCGCGCTGCCGTACCGGGTCAGGGACGCCAGAACTCCTCAGTGGGCCACCGGCTCCGGAGCCGGTGGCAGAGCGCTGAATCGCGGAAGGGGAACACGCTCTGCCGCGGCCTGGGGGCCGGTCTCCTCCACGGCCGCGGCGTGGTCGTCGGCTACGCCAGAAGGAACCCATCGGTGGCCGTCCCACTCCTCCACCCCGCGCGACGTGGCTCGTCCTGGGCCAGTCTTTAAGGGAAGATCCGTAGCTATGAGACTCCTCGTGATGGGTGGCACCTGGTTCCTGGGCAAGCACATTGCCGAAGCGGCCCTGGCTAGAGAGTGGGACGTGACCACCTTCAACCGGGGCCGCTCCGGGAAGGACGTTCCTGGGGTCAAGCCTGTTCGCGGGGACCGAACGGTCATCGACGACGTTCGGACGCTTGCAGCGCACGGCCCATGGGATGCAGTCATCGACACTTCGAGTTCCGATCTGCCACCACGCGACGTGCTGTTGGCAACCTCGGCGCTGAAGGACTGTGCTGCCCGCTGGATTCACGTCTCCACAGTGTCTGTCTACAAGGGCTGGCCTCACAGCCATCTGTCAGACGACTCCGAACTGCTGGAGTGTCCAGCAGACGCGGATGAGAACTACGGCTATACCGGCGAGGACGGCAGTCCCACCATCTATGGCTTTCAGAAGTCGGGCGGCGAGCGTGCCGTGACCGAGTCCTTCGTCGGCCGGGCCGTGCTCCTCCGCCCTGGCGTGATCCTCGGCCCCGGCGAGTACGTGGGCCGCCTGCCATGGTGGCTGCGCCGTGCGTACAAGGGAGGCCCCTTTGTGGCACCAGCACCGGCCCAGCGGCGGATCCAGCCCGTTGACGTTCGCGATGTTGCTGCGTTCGCGCTGGACCGGGCCGTCGGCAAACACGAGTCCGGGAGCTACAACGTCGCGCACCCGGACGGCATCACGTTCGAGGACTTCCTGGGTGCCTGCCTGGAAGCCACGGGCGGAGCCGGACGCCCCGTATGGGTCGACCCCTCAGTCCTCATCAGCAACGGTGTGAAGCAGTGGACCGAACTCCCCCTGTGGCGCACCCACAGCGGTGTCTGGTCCGTGGATTCGAGCCGGGCCGTTGCTGCAGGACTCCGGTGCAGGCCGCTGCGTGAGACCGTTCGCGACACCTGGAACTGGCTGCAGAACGACGGCCGTCCCGTGGACCACCCGCGGTGGGCGGAACACGGGATCGGCCCTGAGCGGGAGGCAAAGATCCTCGCCTCCCTCTGATCAGGCATCCAGCGCCAGTACTCCGTACGGGGGTACCAGCTGACGCTGGCCCGGAAGACGGGTGAACTCCTCCAGCCGCTCGCCGAGATCGGTGGCAAGCGCCGTGCCCTGCAGGTGCCGCTGGGTGAGGGCGCGTCGCAAGTCCATGGCCCTCGCCACGAGCCCGGTTGCCCGATGCGTGCTGGTGATCGACAGCATCGCCTCAAGCGCTTCTGCGGCACCCTCCAGATCGTTCGACAGCAGTCGGGCCATGGCGACGTCTGCCGCAGCCTTCCCGAAGACGGCGGGGGATCGATCCTTGGCCGGCCTGGCAGCCACAAGCTCAAGCGCGCGCCGTGCTGACGTTTCTGCGGCGCGCCCGTCGCCCAGGAGCAGCGCGGTCGAGGCGTTCGACATGGCCAGCCGTTCGTCGCTGAACCCGAACTCACCGCCGACTGCGTCGTGCAGCTCGTCCGTTGCGTCGGTCCCCACCTCCTCCGACATGCTCAATGCGCGTCGGGCTGACTCTGTATCCCCGAGGTGCCCGTAGGCCCGAGCCTCGATTGAGTGGAGACGCCGCACCGCCACGTCTCCAAGGCCTCCATACGTGAGCGCGTGCCGAACGTGGACGGGCGCCTGCGACTGCTCGCCGGAGTAGTAGGCGATGTAGGCCAGGCTCCCTGCTGCATATGCGCGCAGCGGCTCGTACCGCGCGGTCTCGCCGTAGAGGGCGGCAGTGCGGGCAAGGCGCTTGGCGCCGTCGAATGACCCTAGGTCGAACGCGGCGGTCGACAGTAGGGCGGATGCCTGTCCCGCGAGGATGAGGAGCACCTGCTGCTGGGCTGGGACGGCGGTGCGGTCGCGGTCGTTCTCCGCCTGCTCCCGCAGTTCCTTTGCTCTCTGCCAGACGTCGCGAGCGGACTGATTGCCGTAATTTCGAGCCAGCACGTGTAGGTCGTCACGCAGTTGGTCGACGGTCAGGTCAGAGACGGAGGATGCGGCAGCGGCGCCGGCATCATCCTGTGCTTCACGTGCGGTCATTGCGATCTCGGCTTCCAAGTCGAACGTCGATACATCGGGATCCGTCGACTCCGGAGGGGGCGCGAAGAGTTTCGACGCCTCAACGTGGAACATGTCTTGCAGCACCCGGCAAGCATCCGGGCTGGGCAACCCTTTGAGCTGGCCGCTCGTCCACCGGCGGTACTGCGTCTCACCAACCGTGGGGTTCTGTGCCCCTCGGCCGATGACCTTGTCTGCGGCCTTCGCGAACTCGCGCTCGAAGATCGCCCACGTCCACTGTCGCTGATCAATCAGGACTTTGAGCAGCGTCCTCGGCTTGCCCACTTCGGCCCCCAAGTCTCCGAGCGTCATCGTCGACCAGTCGTCGGCGGAACCCTCCTCATGAGGAAATACCGCGTGCAGTCGACAGGACAACGGTCCTGCGCAAAAGGCATTTAGAAGCTACCCCGAGGCCACGTCTGTCGTCCGGAAGTGTCGTGGAAGCCACCCCGGAAGCCATGGTGAAGCCACCCGCGCCGGGAGGACTCTGATCGCCAGCCACTGCTGAGTGTGCCGATCCGAACACATTCCGACGTCAGGAGTGAGAGTCGTGCGTCCGAGATACGCCGAGCCGGCGACACCGGTCACTTCCCTCACGGGGATTGCGCCGGTCGCCGAGGAATGGTCAAGAACTTTTGATTTCTTGCCGGGTGCCGCACAACTGGCGCGGTTGCACACCCGGACGCGACTGACGATGCTCAGGTGGTCGGGAAACAGTGAGGGCGCGACACAGGCCGCAGGAATCCTTGTTGGCAACGCCGTGGCCCATGCCGACCCGGGCTCGACGGCAGAGAACCGGCAGGTGCGGCTCAGGCTCGCCATCACTGAGGACCACGAGCTGACGATCGAAGTACGTGATCCGATTCCGCAGTTCCGGGACTTTGAGCAAGCCGTAGCCGGCCAGGAGGGGCGCGGCCTCTGGACGCTCCGTCGGCTCGGCGGTGAACTGTCCTGGTTCCTGTGCCACGAGCGCGTCGGCAAGACGGTACGCGCGCGTATGACGCCAGGGCCGGTGCCAGGCATGACGATCTCCCTCACCGCTCCGGTTCTGGAGCAACGCGCCGTTCGGCCCATGGCCAACGTCCCGAAGTGGAAGCCTCCGCTCGACGCGGACGGACTGAGGCATGTCCTGAAGCGGATCTCTGCGTGGACTCCGCTCGACGTCGGGGCGATCTTCGACGACCTGGACACGACGCTCGGGAACCAGCCGCCGCCCGAGGCCGCGACCCTGGCGCTTGTCGAACGCCTGCGTACCCACCTCACAAGGCTCAGCGCAATCGCGGTAGCCGACACCAAGTTCCCGCCTACCGATGAAGTGGCGCAGCTCATCGAGCAGGGTCGCTCCATGCAGGATGCGCGCCTGCCAGACGATCACCAGCAGGCCGTCGGGATGGCTCGACGCCTGGCTTTCGTGACCTCCGACCTCGTCGAAAGGCTGATCGAGGGTCGGTACATCAAGGACGCCACATGACGCCGTGAACTGGTCGTCTCCACGGAGCTGCCATGACGCTCCGCGGAGACGACCTTCCAACGGGGTCCTCCCCTTCCGCCTTGATCGCCCCGCCCCGCACCGGCGGGCGCCGAACGGCAGACAGCGTGGAGGACCGGCTCACACTCCCCCGCCGATCACGGGTGTGAGCCCCGGTCGCCGTCTCCCATTCCGATCGAGGGCGACCGGCCTGCCCCACAGTCCCTCCCCGAAACTCCCTCTCCGGCGATCCAACTCCGCTCCCCCGCGGTTCGTAGGTTCAGCCGGAGAGGGCCTACTTCGCAGCACGTCCGAACCGCAGCACGTCCGAGAGGAATGCGACGCACATGTGCCAGCACAAACCCCCCTGCCCCACCGCGGACGCGTCGGACCGCGAGGCGGCCAGGACCATCCGAGGAGACCACGTGATGGGCTGGGCCCTGCTTTGCAACGGCGTATTGACCTTTGACGACACTGGTGAATTGCTGCCCGACGGCCAGATCATCCCCCCGCACCGCCCCACCGCACTGGCAGGAGCAGCAGCCGCATGAGCACGGCGCGCCGCCTCGTCCCGTACATCACGGCCCGCGAAGGCGAGGAAACCGAGTTGCACCTGGCCCTGCGCGCCACCTTCGACGGCGCCGGCCGGTCAGCGCTGGGCTACTGGGACGAGAGTCCAGAGGACCGCGATCCGCGAGGCGTGCTGTGGGGCAGACGCTCGCAGTTGATCGGTCTGGACGGGCTGCCGTCCGGGCGGCCTCAATGGGGGCTTGTCCACCCCTCCAGGCAGCGCGAGACGATGACACGGCTTCACTGTCAGATCTGCGCAGGCCCCACCAAGACACCGGAGGGCTACCCGTTCCTGGCACCCGCCGCCAAGGGCGTTCCGCGCCCTGGGGACATCCTCCGCACCGCGCAGCCCCCGGTCTGCCGCGCGCACCTGCGCGTCGCAGTTGAGCAGTGTCCGAAGCTCCAGAAGGGCTACGCCACCCTGATGGTGCGCAGCGCCCCCCTCCACGGGGTGATCGGCACGCCCTACCAGTGGACCGCCCAGGGGATCAAGGCACTGCCCGGGAGCGACGCACCCATTCCCTACCGAACATCCGAGCTGCGGTGGTTCCTGGCGTCACAGCTCGTCCGCTGCTTGCAGGACTTCACGGTCGTCGATCTGGACGACCTCACGCCGCTCGCCTCGCGTGCCTGAACGACCCGGAGATCCCATGTCCCGTCGCGCGTGGCAGGTGTCCACCTTTGTGGTCGCCATCACCCTGATCAACTACGCCGCAATAAAGCGGTGACGCGTGCCGCTCCCCTCCGCGGCGGTGCGGGCTCACACCTCTGCCAGTAGCCCCTGTCTCACAGCCGCAACCGTGGCCGCACATCGACCTGGAGGCTTCATGCTCACAGCTCCCACCTACCGCAGCGTCGAAGGCGCCTACCTGGCCCTGCTGAAATTGGCCTCGCACAACCACGAGCACAGCATCGCAGCGCGGGGGAACGACGCCCGCGAGGTGATCGGTGTCGGCTTCCGACTGCCCGATCCACGCCAGCGACTCCCCTACCTGGCCACACGCAGGGCCAACCCGGTCTTCCAGTTCGCTGAAGCCCTTTGGTACCTGGCCGGCCGCCGCGACCTGGAGATGGTCGGCTACTACGCGCCGTCCATGCGCTCCAGCTCCCCCGACGGCATCAACCTCGGCGGGTCCGCCTACGGCTACACCCTCTTCAACCCCGCCGAGGGCGACACCGTCTCCCCGTTCGACCGGGTCCTGGAGCTGCTGCGCACGGAGACAGACAGCAAGCGCGGGTACCTTCCCGTCTTCTCCGCCGCAGAGCTGGCCGTCGCGGACAACCCCGACATGGCCTGCCTGGCCGGGCTTCACCTCTTCGTGCGCGGCGGGCGCCTGCACATGGTGTGCAACATGCGGGCCAACGACCTGGACTGTGGCCTGCTCAGCGACGTGTTCAGCTTCACGATGATCCAGGAGTACGCGGCCGTGCAGCTCGGGCTTGAGCTGGGGTCGTACACCCACTTCATCGGTTCGGCGCACGTCAACGACCGGAACACCGAGCGCGTCAAGAAGGTGCTCACCGAAGCGGACACTCGGCGGAGTCCCCAGCACTTCCCGTTCCCGGCGATGCCGCAGGAGACCAACCCCGCCACCCTGGCGAGGGTACTCATACATGAAGAGGCCCTGCGCACCAACAAGGTCCGGTACAGCGCGGAAGACGTTGCCGGCATCGATGTGGACGCGTATTGGCAGCAGGCCCTCCTGCTGTTCGAGCTCTACCGGCAGATCGAGCACGAGCAGGCGGACGACGTGAGCCTGGACGTGCTGGACGCGCTGCATCCGGGCCTGCGCTGGCTCGTCGGACACCGCTGGGCAGCATGCCCCACGCCCGGGAGCGCCGAATGAATCAGAAGCCTTCCCGTAGCGGTGCCGTGGTCAACGGAGTGGGCTGGGCCCGCTGGTCGGTCATCCTGTGCAAGCCGGACGCGGTCGAGCGGGGCCTGACCGATGAGGTGCTGGACCGGCTCGCCGCGCCGGACGTGAAGATCTTCGGTCGGCAGGACGTAACGGTCGCGCCCTGGCAGATCCACGTGCACTACTGGGATCTGCTGGTCGACGCCGATTGGTTCGGCGGCCGGGACATACCCGCCTGCCTGGACAGCCTGTTCGTCGGGCGGACCGTCACTGTCGCCCTCGCCTACGGCCCGCCGGGCATTCAAGGCCGCCTGCGCAGCCGCCTCGGCCACTACGACCCATCGAAGGCGGAGGCCGGCACGATCCGCGGTGATCTCGGCGACGACAGCCTTGACCAGGCCCTTGCCGAGAAGCGGTTGGTGAACAACCTCGTCCACACGTCCGACGACGCGGACGCCGCGCGCCGCGACTTCGGCACCTGGTTCGGCGCCAACCGCCGAGGCCTGCTCTTCCCACAGAGGGCTCCGCGTCAGCGCGCCACCGCCGAGAACTGACACCGTTCCCACAACTGGAGGCACATTCATGAGCGTTCCCACGTTCCAGCGCCGCCCCCTCACGATCCTTTCCGCCGACAAGATCGGCGAGCTGAAGCCGGAACTCGCCGACGTGATCGAGTACCGCAAGTCGGGTCTGTCGCTGAACTGGATCGTCGGCTGCCCGCTGGAGTGCGGATACTGCGTCCGGCACCTCTTCGACAACTTCGAGATGAAGGTTCCCCGCCGCCTGATGAGCGATGAGGAGGCCGTCACCCGCCTCGTCAGCCACCCGTACTTCCGGGCGCACAAGACACCCATCCAGCTCCTCAACCGGGCCACCGACCCCATGCTGCCGATCGTGAAGCCGCACGTGTTCAACGTGCTGCGGAAGCTGGACGAGCAGGGCCTGACCAATCACGTCCTGATCATCACGCGGTGGCGGGTGACCCCCGAGGACTGCGCCGTCCTCAACAGCTTCGAGCACCTGCGCCTGACCGTGCTGGTCACGCACTCCAACATCGCCAACCCCGCCATCGAGCCTGTGGACTCCCGCATCGCCGCAGAGAGCCTGCGTACCCTGTACGCGCACGCCGACCGGTACCGCACCGTCCTGTACTGGCGGCCGATCGTGCCCGGCCTGAACGACTCCGACGCTGACATCGAGCGGGCCCGGGAACTGTCCCAGCACGCGCACGCCACCGTCTTCACGGGCCTGTTCTTCCGCGAGGAGATCGCCTCCTACTACGAGTCGCACGGCCTGCCGATGCCGTACGACGAGACAGCACGGCGGAAGATCATGCCCGAAGCCGCCGAAGAGCGGATACTCGCCGCCTTCCAAGACAGCGCCTGGGGGGCTCTGTTCCGCAAGACGAGCTGCGGTGTCGCCTACGCCCACGGAGAGGCCGACTACAACGGCCACTACGGCGTACGCGAGCTGTGCGACATCTGCCCCGAGGACCAGATCGCGCGATGCCAGGCGGCATGGGTCAAGCCGGATCTGGCGACGGTCACCCAGGAAGCCCGGGTCCTCGGCGCGACGGGTGAGATTGAGATCAACGATCGTGCCATCGTCGTGGAGGGACTGGACGAACCGCCGCGCTACTTCCTCCAGCACGGCTTCGGCTACCAGTGCCACGACCGAAGCAAGCCTCACCACCACCGCCAGCACGGCCGTGCTCCCATCGGCTGGAAGGCGGGGAACGGAACCGGAGCCGCATGAACTTCTCCTCCTGGCCCTCACTCCTCGTTGTCGATGTCGAGGGCAACGGCACCAACCCGCCCGACCTGGTCGAGGTCGCCGCGCTTCCCGTACGTGACGGGCGGCCGGACACGAGCACGGCAGCGGCGTGGCTGACCAAGCCGCGCCGCCCCGTCACGCCCTTCGCAGCCCGCGTCCATGGCCTGACCAATCTGCGACTGGATCGCGAGCCGGGCTGGGAGGAGATCGCCGACAAAGTCCACACGCTCCTTGGTGACTCGTGGATCTGCGCCCACAACGCGCATGTGGATTACAAGGTGCTGTCGGCGCACCTTCCGCAATGGCAGCCGGCCGGAGTGCTCGACACGCTCCGGCTGGCCAAGGCCACCTACTCCGGCCTGCCGAAATACTCGCTCGATGCCCTGATCGAGCACCTCCAACCGGACCTGAGCGCGGCCCCCGCACAGCGGCACCGTGCCACGTTCGACGCCTACGCCACGGCGGAGCTCCTGATCACCATGGCCGCCCACTACGACACCTGGGACCAACTCGTCGCCGCGGCAGTGCCGCCCGGCCTGCCCGGAGCCCCCGAACCAGAAGAGGAACCCACCCTGTGGTGACTACGAATCCGCCCATCCGTATCGGCGTGCTCGGCGCTCACTCCACCGGCAAGACCATGCTCTTCAAGCGCATCGAGATGGAGCTGCGCGGCAACGGTATGGCCCCGGCCCGGACCAGCAGCATCGGGAAACGCGCCGCCCTCAACAGGCTGCCCAAGATGCAGAAGCACACCGCGGCGTCCACCGAGTGGATCATCACGCAAGGCATCGCTGACGAGATCGCCGCAGGAGCCCAGGGCGCGGACGTCATCCTCGCGGACCGCGCTCCCCACGACGCCCTCGCCTACCTCAACGCCGCTCTGGAGTTCCGCGGTGAACAGATCGACGACTTGGAGCGGGATCGGCTACTGCTGCTGGCCTCTTCACAGTTGCCGAAGTACCACTTGCTCCTGGCGACGGTGCTCGACGAGACGATGCCGGTCCAGGCGAAGCACGACTACGCCCCCCGGTACCGCGTCCTGGTCGACCAGCACAGCCACGCACTCCTCACCAGCGAGGAGATCCCTCACCTGCGCGTCACCAGCGACCCCGACAGCCAGGCGAACGCCGTCGCGCAGGCACTTGAGATCTGCCTGACGGGGGCCGCCGTATGAGCGCTGCACGGCCCGGGGGCGTGATCGGACTCGCTGGAAAGACCGTCTCCCGCCTCGGATTCGGAACGATGCGGCTGACCGGGCCCGGCACCTGGGGCGACCCCGTCGACCGCCACCAAGCAGTGCGCGTCCTCCGCCAAGCCGTCCACACCCACGGCATCACGCATATCGACACCGCAGACGCCTATGGCCCTCACACCGTCGAGCACCTGATCCGTGATGCGCTGTACCCGTACCCCGAGGAACTGCTGATCGCGACGAAGGTCGGTATGGTGCGCCCGGCCCCCAACCAGTGGGCACCACACGGTCGCCCCATCTACTTGCGGACCTGTGTCGAAGCCAGCCTCCGCCGTTTAGGAACCGAGCGGCTGGACCTCTGCTACCTCCACCGCATCGACCCGGAAGTACCGCTCGCGGACCAGCTCGGCACGCTCCACGCGCTGCGGGACGAGGGCAAGATCGCCCACATCGGCCTCTCAAAAGTCACGCCTGAAGACATCCGCAAGGCCGGGAAGGAGGTGACCATCTCGGCAGTCCAGAACGTACTCAACATGACCGACCGCCACGATCCAGCGCTCGAACTCTGCCGAGCCCTCGGCATCCCCTACGTGCCCTACCGACCGCTCGACGCGGGCACGCTGACGAAAGCCCACGGAGTCTCTACCGCCCTCAACTGGCTTCTCCAACTCGACGACATCGTGGCGCCCATTCCCAGCACAAGCCAACCGCAGCACCTCGAAGAGATCGTGAGCGCCGTAGCGGCCGGCGGCTGGTCCTGATGCGGACCTCCCCGGCTGTACCAGCCGCACGAGAAAGTGCACTGCGGGCCCGCGCACCGTACGAGAACTGGCGGCCGCCAGTGAGCGGAGTGTCCATGCTCGTCCCCGTGGGGGCCGACGGACTACTCCTCGCCGACATGACCGGCCACGGTGACTTCCTGCTCCCTGTCGGCCCCGTAGAGGACGGTGAGACACCGGAACAGGCAGCTCAGCAGGTACTGGTCAGCGCACCGAGAGGTCTCCCCATCCTGCGGCGGGTCGCCGTGGACGAAGTCCAGATGCGGCGCCGGAAGGTCACCACGCACATCCTGGTGACCCGCCCGATCACCCGCGAGGACATCGCCTTCCTCAGATACCGCGACCCGCGGGCCGTTCTACGCGCCCTGCCCACCGTTCAGGCCATCGCTGATCTCCCGGAAGATGCGCGGGCACGAGCGCTCATCGGTCTCCAGGCAATCGCGATCGGCGCAGTTGCTCATCTCGAATCCGGAACGGTGCAGTGGCTTGAGCCGGTCGCCTCCAAGAGGCGCAGCAGCGCCGACCCGGACTCGAACACCGGCGCCCTCGACCGTCCCATCGCCGTCCACAACCTCTCAGGAACCATGACACCGCCACTCGCACAACCCGTCATCGACACCCACGTCATCCTCCGCGCCGACGACAGCCTGCTGCTCTCCCAGCGCGGCGGCCCATACGGGTACGGCCGCTGGCACCTGCCGTCCGGCAAGCTCGACCAGGGCGAGCCCCTGACTGTCGGGGCCGCCCGTGAGCTGATGGAGGAGACCGGGGTATCGGTCGACCCCGCACACCTGCGCCTGGTGCACGTCGTGCACCACAAGCAGAGCGACACAGTCGAACGGGTCGGGTTCTTCTTTTTGGCCGTCGAATGGACGGGAGAGCCCGTGAACCGGGAGCCGGACAAGTGTCTGTCCCTGGAGTGGCACGCCGTGCACGACCTGCCCGAGGACATCATCGAGTACCCCAGGGAAGGGCTCCTCGGATACCTGGACGGCGACGGCAGCGCACTGAAGGAACACGGCTGGAGCTGACCCTCAGCAGACAGGCCGGTGCCCCCGCACAGTGGGCACCGGCCGTCTCCCTGCCGCCTGCTGTCGTGCTGTCCAAGGCGGATTGCAGGCGACGCCTGTCGGATCGATCGGATCGATCCGGTTCGCGGTCCTACAGGGCGAGGCCGGTGAGGACCAGCACGCGCTCGTAGGTGTAGTCGTCCATGGCGTAGCGGACGCCCTCGCGGCCGACGCCGGACTGCTTGGCGCCGCCGTACGGCATCTGGTCCGCGCGGTAGGAGGGGACATCGCCGATGATCACGCCGCCGACCTCAAGGGCGCGGTGGGCGCGGAAGGCGGTCTGCAGGTCGTGCGTGAACACACCTGCCTGCAGGCCGTACTTGGAGGAATTGACCGCTGCGAACGCCTCGGCCTCGCCCGCCACCTTCTGCACGGAGAGCACCGGTCCGAAGACCTCCTCGCCGGAGAGGGTGACACCGTCCGGGAGCTCGGCCAGCACGGTCGGGGCGTACGTGGCACCGTCCCGCTTGCCGCCGGTGAGCAGCTGGGCGCCGGCCTGTACGGCCTCGTCGACCCAGGACTCGACGCGCTTGGCGGCGTCCTCGCTGACCAGCGGGCCGACGTCGGTGGCGGCGTCGGACGGGTCGCCGGTGACCTGGGCCTCGACGGCCGCGACGATCTTCGGGACGAGCCGGTCGTACACCGAGGCGTCCGCGATGACGCGCTGCACGGAGATGCAGGACTGGCCGCCCTGGTAGTTGGAGAAGGTCGCGATGCGGTTCGCGGCCCAGTCCAGGTCCTCGTCGGAGGCGTAGTCGCCGAGGACGACCGCGGCGCCGTTGCCCCCGAGCTCCAGGGTGCAGTGCTTGCGCGGCACCGACTCCATGATCGAGTAGCCGACCGGACCGGAACCGGTGAAGGAGATGACCGGCAGGCGCTCGTCCTGGACCAGGGCGGGCATCCGGTCGTTCGGGACGGTCAGCACGGACCACGAACCGGCCGGCAGGTCGGTCTCGGCCAGCAGCTCACCCAGGATCAGCGACGAGATCGGAGTGGCCGGGGCGGGCTTCAGGATGATCGGGGCACCGACGGCGATGGCCGGGGCCACCTTGTGGGCGCTCAGGTTCAGCGGGAAGTTGAACGGCGCGATGCCGAGGACCGTGCCGCGCGGGAAACGCCGGGTCAGACCGAGACGGCCGGTGCCGCCGGCGTCGGTGTCGAGGCGCTGGGCGTCGCCGCCGTTGAAGCGGCGGGCCTCCTCGGAGGCGAACCGGAACACGGAGACGGCACGGCCGACCTCGCCGCGGGCCCACTTGATGGGCTTGCCGTTCTCCGCGGAGATCAGCTGGGCGATCTCCTCGGTGCGCTCCACCAGACGCCGTACGACGTGGTCGAGTGCGGCGGCCCGGACGTGCGCCGGGGTCGCGGCGAACTCCTCGCGCACGGCGTGCGCGGCCGCGACGGCCTCCTCGATCTGCGCGTCGGTCGGCACGCTGACGGTGCCGACGAGACGGCCGTCCCAGGGGTTGGTGACGTCGAAGCTGTCCTCGCCGGTGGCCTGGCGGCCGGCGAGCCAGAAGGCGTGGGTGGAAGTCATGGCGGGTCCGGCCCTTCGAAGTCGTGGGGTGTGCTGCCCCCCACCGTAGGGCCGTGCGGCCGACATGGCGTTTGTCCGAGGTGGAGCAGAGTACGGCGGGGACACGCCGCTTTGTCGGATGCGCCGGCGGGATCGCGGGGGCGGGGCACCGCGGCAGCGGGTACGGCTCCGGAGCCGACGCGTGGTGCCCGGCCCCCCCGGGTACGGCTCCGGTGCCGACGGGGGCCCGGCCCTCTCAGGGCGCCGCTACGGCTCGGGCGTCGCCGGGGAGGCCGTGGCCTTCAGGGCCAGCCACAGCTCCATCCGGACGTCCGGATCGTCCAGTGAGCGGCCCAGGATCTCCTCCACGCGACGCATCCGGTAGCGCAGGGTGTGGCGGTGCACGCCCAGGTCCGCCGCGGCCGCGTCCCACTGGCCGTGGTGGGCGAGCCAGGCCCGTAGCGAGGCCACCAGGTCACCGCGGCCCTTGGCGTCGTGTTCGTGCAGGGCGCGGAGCATTCCGTCGGCGAAGGCCCGCACGGCGTCGTCCGCGAGCAGCGGGAGCACCGAGCCCGCCGCCAGCTCCTCGTGCTCGACCAGTGCCCTGCCCCTGCGGCGGGCCACCGACAGGGCCTGCTCGGCCTGCTTGTACGCGGCGGAGACGGCGATGGGTCCCGCCGGTGCGGACAGGCCCACGACCACCTGTGCCTCCTCCTCCGCCGTCGCCGGTTCGCGCGGGGGCCGTGCCTCGCGGGCCTCCTGGGCCTCCGCATATGCCGCGCACGCCGCGACCGCCGCTCCGCCGTCCGCGGCCAGGACGACGAGCCGCTCGCCCTCGGGCACGCTGAGCAGGGCCTCGCCGGTCCGGAAGGCCGCCGCCTCCATCGCCTCGCTCAGCGAAGCGGTCGCCGAGGGGGCCGACGCCTCCGCGATGAGCAGCCGGAACGGGGCGTCGAGCAGCCCCCCGTACAGATCCCCGGCGACGGCCCGCGCATGGTCGGGCTGGCCGGCGAGCAGCATGCGCAGCACCGCCGCGCCGAGGCGCTGCTCCGCGCCCTGGAGGGACCGGGAACGGGCGGTGGTCAGGGTCAGCAGGGCGACCGCCGAGTGCACGGCGTACCGCTCGGCGGTGCCCAGCGCCGCGCCGGTGCCGACGGCCAGCGCGCCCCGGACGCGGCGGCCGGTGCCCAGGGACTGGAGCTCGACCCGGTCGTCGGTGTCGCCGACGACCACGCTGGCCGGGGCGGGACGATCCCGCAGCCGCTCCACGTCGGGGGTGAGCCGGGCGGCCCGGCGCGCGGCCCACTCCGGGGCCACGGCGACGACGGCGCCGGAGGCGTCGTACAGCGCGGCCCAGCCGTCGACGTGCGTGGCGAGCCGGCAGAGCAGTTCGCCGGGGCCGTCGCCCGCGAGCGCGGCCTTCGTCAGCTCCCGCTGGGCCTCGAACCCCGCTGTCACCGCCCGGTACTGATCGGCGGCGATCGCCGACGACACGGCCTTGGCGATGGCGAGGAACGGTGTGCGGCGCGGCACTTCGAGGAGCGGCAGTCCCTCTTCCTCGGCGGCGTCGATCAGCGCCTGCGGCACGTCGTCGTAGTTGACGCCCACGGCGAACCCCAGCCCGACGACTCCGGCCCCGGCCAGCCGCCGCACGTACCGCCGCATCGCCTCGGGGTTCTCGGCGTCGAGGTTGGTGGCGGTGACCAGCAGGAACTCACCGCCCTCCATGTACGGGACGGGGTCGGGCAGCTCGCTGGCGTGTGCCCAGCGGACGGGCGCGTCGAGCCGGTCCGCCCCCGCACGCACCGTGAGTTTGAGCGCCGAATGCTGGACGAGCGAGGCGAGAGTAGGGGGCATGGGGACCGTGGGACCTCAGGAATCGATTTTCGCCGTCCCGTACGAACGGCTCCTATCGATTCTGCCAGGTCGGCAGGGTCCGTCGTAACCGCTCCCGGCGCGCGGACCCCGGGCCGCTCAGCCGTTCAGGTCCACCAGCAGGGGCGGCGCGTGCTCCCCCCGTACGGTCGTCAGGGACAGCACCGCGTGTCCGGCCGGTACCCGGTGGGCCAGTTCGGAGGCCGACCAGCGTTCCCGTTCGACCTGGCGCACGGTCACCGCGTCGGTGGTGACCGCCTTGCCGGTGACCAGTTTGCGGAAGGCGTGGATGGCCCGGGTCATGGGCTGGTCGGCGAAGACGGTGCGCTGGGTGACGTCGCGCGTCTCGACCCACTCCGTCCCCCAGGCCTCGGCGAACTTCTTCCCGTCCCACGTCGTGATCCCGGAGAACGCCATTCGGCAGCCGACCGCGCCGAGCAGCGCCGTGTGCAGGTGTTCCGGCACGTCGTCGAGGGTGCGCAGGGTGAGTACGGCCCCGGCGTGGGCGGAGCGCAGCCGCTGGATTCCGCGGACGGTGTCGGGCGTCAGGGTGTGGGTCGCGTCGTCGAGTACCAGACAGGCGAACAGGGATCGGTCGGTACGGGTCGCGGCGCTCGCGGTGAACTGGGCGAGGACGAGGCGCGCCAGCACCCGGGACGCCTCGGCGTGGCCGCGTTCGGGCAGATCGATACGGACCCGGAGCGGGTGTTCCAGGGCCCGCGGCGAGAAGGGGCGGGACTTGCCCGTGGTGTCGAAGAACTCCGCGAACACGGGCCGGTCGAGCAGCGCCACCCGGTCGGCGAGAGCGGGGCCCGGGTCGCCGGGCGCACCGGACTGGCGGGCGCGGGCGTCGAGTTCGCGCCGCATGCCGGGGTCTCCCGTCACGTCGAGTGCCTCCCGCAGAGCGGCGAGGACCTCGGGCACCCCGTCCAGGAGTTCTCGCAGTTCCGGTACGGAGGGGAAGCGGCCGTGGGCCGCCCGGAACGGGCCGAGGAGCTGGGCGAGGGCCGTGGCGGCACGCCTGCTGTCCACCTCGGGGAGGTCGCCGACCAGGCCGTCGGCGAGGACGGTCGCGGCCTCGTCGGGGTCGGTGGTGCCGCCGTACAGGTCGAGGTCGTGGACCGAGGACGGGTCGCCGACCTTGATGACGACGTCGAAGCCCTGGTCGCCGCCGAGCTGGGTACCGGCCGCGCACACGGCGACGACGGCGGCCTGTCCGGCGAGCGCCTGCAGTGCGAGGGCCTCGACGACGGGCCGGACCAGTGCCCGGCTCTTGCCCGCTCCGGGCGGGCCGACGGCGAGCAGGGAGGTGCCCAGCAGCCCGGGGTCCAGGGCGATGCCGCTGCCGCGGCGGGCGTAGGGGTTGCGTGCGCCGTCCTCGACGGCGCCGAGCCTGACCTGCTGGACCAGCAGATCGTGCCGGGCGGCGCGGACCGGGAGGTCGCGTGCGCCGGAAGGGTGGGCGCAGGCGGCGGAGCCGTTGTGCAGCACGGTGTCGGTGAAGGCGGAGAGCCGGGAGTGGTCGGCGCGCACGGAGGTCCAGGCGCGGCGGATGCGGACGTAGTCGACGTCGTTCATCCGCCCGGACCGGGTCTCCTTGGCGAGCTCGGCGGCGACCCGCTGCTGTCCGGCGGCGCGCAGGTCGGGCCATTCGGCCGGATCGTTCTCGCCGCCCTCCTCGATGACGTCCGCACCACCCGGCGCGGTCGGCTTCGACGGGTCACGCTGTTCCCGGCCCGGGGCCGGCCGCGCGGGCCTGCGGGCGCGCCATGCCTCGGCCCAGCGCCCGAGCCTGGCGAAGGGCCACACGATCACCAGGGTGAGCAGGGCGTACAGCCCGTAGCTGATCAGTGTGGACTGCGTGCGGTCGTGACCCAGCCAGCCGTCCGGCACCAGGCCGAAGACCAGTCCCATCCCCGGCACGGTCCCGTTCCAGACGAGGGCCCAGACCAGCAGCGCGCCGATCGCCGCGCCGCCCGCCCGCGCCGCGGCTCCTCTGGCCGCCACGCACCGCTCGAAGGCGGTCGGCCAGTTGCCCAGGCGGCCGAATCCGTAGACGAGGCCCCCGATGATCAGCAGACGGTAGAGGTCGAGCGCGCGGACCGCTCCACGGGTCTGCGGCCGGCCGTCGAACGGCCCCCACCAGTCGCCGGGGGTGAAGAGCTTCAGCGGAACCCGCCAGTACGGGATGTAGTTGTTGCGGAAGAGCGACCAGACGAGGATGCAGGCCAGCAGCGAGATCACCGCTCCGCTCACCAGCGCGCGGTCCGGTGGGCGCTCCTTCTCCTCGGCGGGCCGGGGGGCGTGACCGAGCCGCCAGACACCGGGTTCCGAGACGGGCCTCGGGGTGCGGAGCCAGTCCCCCAGGGAGGGGCCGGAGGCGGGGGCGTATCCCGGCCTCGGGGGCAGTTCCGGCGGTGGCGGGCCGGCCGGGCGCGGCACCGGTGGACCGGAGCGCGTGCCGCGCGAGTCGTACGTGCCCTCGGTGTCCATGTGCTGTCCCTCGTCCCCTGACCAGCGCCGACCGGTAACTCCGGGCGCATGCGCCCGAAGTCATCAATCTAGTGCCCCGTACCACCCCGTCGGACGCGGTCCGGCGGGATGTCTTCGGCCGTGCCCGGGGAGTCGTCGTCCCGTCCGCGCACCGCCGCGGCCCGGCCCCGTACCCCCTCGCTATGTCCGTGACGGACAACCGCGTCCGGCCACCACTCCCGAACGGAACATGCCGGACCCCGGGCCCCGCCCATAGCCTGCAGACAGAGAAGCGTCCGAAACACCCCACAGGAGCCCCTCATGACCGCAATTCCGCAGGAGCGCCGCGTCGTCACTGCCATTCCCGGCCCGAAGTCGGTGGAGCTGCAGGCCCGCCGCCTCTCGACGGTTGCCGCAGGTGTGGGCTCCACCCTGCCGGTGTTCACCGCCCGCGCCGGTGGCGGGATCATCGAGGACGTGGACGGCAACCGTCTGATCGACCTCGGTTCCGGCATCGCCGTGACCTCGGTCGGCGCCTCCGCCGAGGCCGTCGTGCGCCGCGCGTCCGCTCAGCTCGCCGACTTCACCCACACCTGTTTCATGGTCACGCCGTACGAGGGGTACGTCGAGGTCTGTGAGCAGCTCGCCGAGCTGACGCCGGGCGACCACGCCAAGAAGTCCGCGCTGTTCAACTCGGGCGCCGAGGCCGTCGAGAACGCGGTGAAGATCGCCCGCATCTACACCAAGCGCACCGCGGTCGTCGTCTTCGACCACGGCTACCACGGCCGCACCAACCTCACGATGGCGCTGACCGCCAAGAACATGCCGTACAAGCAGGGCTTCGGGCCGTTCGCGCCCGAGGTCTACCGGGTGCCGGTGGCGTACGGCTACCGCTGGCCGACCGGTGCCGAGAACGCCGGCGCGGAGGCGTCCGCCCAGGCCATCGACCAGATCACCAAGCAGATCGGCGCGGACAACGTCGCCGCGATCATCATCGAGCCGGTGCTCGGCGAGGGCGGTTTCATCGAGCCGGCCAAGGGCTTCCTCCCGGCGATCGCCCAGTTCGCCAAGGACAACGGCATCGTCTTCGTCGCCGACGAGATCCAGTCCGGCTTCTGCCGTACCGGCCAGTGGTTCGCCTGTGAGGACGAGGGCATCGTCCCGGACCTGATCACCACCGCCAAGGGCATCGCGGGCGGTCTCCCGCTCTCCGCCGTGACCGGCCGCGCCGAGATCATGGACGCCGCGCACTCCGGTGGCCTCGGTGGCACCTACGGCGGCAACCCGGTGGCCTGCGCGGGCGCGCTCGGTGCCATCGAGACGATGCGCGAGCTGGACCTGAACGGGAAGGCGAAGCGCATCGAGGAGGTCATGAAGGGCCGCCTCGTCGAGATGCAGGCGAAGCTGCCGAACGGCGCTGTCATCGGTGACATCCGCGGCCGCGGCGCGATGATCGCGATCGAGCTGGTGAAGTCCGGCACGAAGGACCCGAACCCGGAGGCCGCCGCCAAGCTCGCCAAGGCCTGCCACGCGGAGGGCGTGCTGGTCCTCACCTGCGGCACGTACGGCAACGTCCTGCGCTTCCTCCCGCCGCTGGTGATCGGCGAGGACCTGCTGATCGAGGCCCTCGACGTCATCGAGCAGGCTTTCGGCCAGCTCTGATCTGTACGAACCCCCGGCGGTGACGGAGGCCGTTCCCGGCGGGGATGCAGGGGGCCGCGTGTGGGCCTGTGAAGAAGGTGTGGGGGGCCGATGGCGGGATCCGTTTCCGTCTGTCGGTCCCCCCTCGGCTGACGTACGGTTTCCGCAGATGAGAGAAACACCCCGCCCGCAGGGGACTGCCGGCGACGCCGGGTCGGAGCTTCCCCAGCACCTTCCTGGCCGTGCCTTCGCGCACACCACTGGGGCCTCCGGCTCCGGAACTCCTCACCGATCGGATGGCCGCTCGCCCCAAACCCCCCGGGGCGCGCGGCAAACCGATCCGACCGGCCGCCCCGGAACCACCCCCCCTGTTCCCGGGCGGCCGGCTCTTCTCGTTTCTCTGGTGTCGTCCTTTCTCGCACTCTTCGCGCTCACCACCTGGCAGGTCACGGCCGGCGGTCCGCTGCGCGGTCTGGACGAGCGGACCGGCCGGGCCGCCGTCGGCCACGGCCCCGCCCGGGTGGCCGAGTTCCTGGCCGATCTCGGCAACATGCAGGTCGCACTCCCGGTACTGGGCTGCGCCCTCGTCTGGGCCCTGGCGCGCGGCGCGCGCCGTGCGCCCCTGTACGCGGTGTCCGCCATGGCGGCGGTGCCTGTGCTGGTCGTCCCGCTGAAGGACTGGGTCGCCCGTCCGGGACCGCTGACCGATGCCACCGGCTACTACCCGTCCGGCCACGCGGCGACGGCCGCGGTGGCGTACGGGGCGGCGGCGCTGCTGGTCGCGCCGTATGTGCGCCGGTCGTGGATGATGCCCGTCGCCGCCGTCTCGCTGACGGCGGCGACGGGCATCGGTCTGGTGCTGCGCGGCTACCACTGGCCGCTGGACGTGCTGGGCAGCTGGTTCCTGTGCGGCCCGCTGCTTCTGCCGTGGGTCCTCAGCCGCCGAAGTAGGCGTCGAAGTTCTTCGAGAACTCCCCGTTGTTGAAGCGGTCCCAGTTGATCGACCACGTCATGAGTCCCCGCAGCCCCGGCCATGTCCCGTGGGTGGCGTACGAACCGCAGTCGGTCTTCTTCGTCAGGCAGTTCAGCGCCTTGGTCACCTCGGCGGGCGTGGTGTAGCCGTTGCCCGCCTGGGTGGAGGCCGGCAGGCCGATGGAGACCTGGTCGGGACGGAGCCCCGGGAAGATCCTGGCCTGGTCCCCGGCCACCGGGAATCCGGCGAGCAGCATGTCGGTCATGGCGATGTGGAAGTCCGCGCCGCCCATCGAGTGGTACTGGTCGTCCAGACCCATGATGGAGCCCGAGTTGTAGTCCTGGACGTGCAGCAGGGTCAGGTCGTCGCGCAGCGCGTGGATGACCGGGAGGTAGGCGCCGGCGCGGGGGTCCTGCCCGCCCCAGGGGCCCGACCCGTAGTACTGGTGGCCGAGTTGTACGAAGAAGGTCTCGGGGGCCATGGTGAGGACGAACGTGTCGCCGTACTTGGCCTTGAGGGTCTTCACCGCGGAGATCAGGTTGACGATGACCGGGGTGGTGGGGTTCCGGAAGTCGGTGTCGCCGGTGTTCAGCGAGAGCGAGTGACCCTCGAAGTCGATGTCGAGGCCGTCGAGACCGTACTCGTCGATGATCTTGCTGACCGAGGAGACGAAGGTGTCGCGGGCGGCGGTCGTGGAGAGCTGCACCTGGCCGTTCTGGCCGCCGATGGAGATCAGCACCTTCTTGCCCGCGGCCTGCTTGGCCTTGATGGCCGCCTTGAACTCGGCCACGGACTCGACGTTCGGGCACTCCGTGACCGGGCAGAGCGAGAAGCGGATGTCGCCCGAGGTGACCGAGGTCGGTTCGCCGAAGGCGAGGTCGATGACGTCCCAGGAATCGGGCACGTCCGCCATACGCGTGTAGCCGGAGCCGTTGGCGAAGCTGGAGTGCAGGTAGCCGACGAGTGCGTGCGCGGGCAGGCCGCCGCCGGTGCCACCGCCCCCGCCCGCCGTGGTGGTGGCGGAGACGGCGGCGGACCTGGCGGACTCACCGGCGGAGTTGGTCGCGGCGACCTGGAAGCTGTACGCGGTCGAGGCGGCCAGCCCCGTGACGGTCGCGGAGGTGCCGGTGACCGAGAGGACCTTCGTGCCGCCCCGGTAGACGTTGTAGCCGGTGGCCCCCGAGGAACCGGTCCATGAGAGGTCGACCGAGGAGGCGGTGGCCGTGCCGGCCTTGAGCCCGGCGGGGACGGCCGGGAGCGCGACCGGGTCGCTGCCCGGTCCGACCAGGGTGAGGTCGTCGGCGTAGTAGGCGGAGGTGCCGTACCAGCCGTGGGTGTAGACGGTCACGGAGGTGGTGGCCGGCCCGGTCCTGAACGTGGTGGTCAGTTGCTTCCAGTCGGACGCCGACTGCGTCCAGGTGGACACGTCGGTCGTGCCGGTGCCGTCGGCACCGAGGTAGACGTAACTGCCCTGCACCCAGGCGCTCAGCGTGTACGTGGAGTCCGGCTTGACCGTCACGGACTGGGAGCACTTGGCGTTGTCACTGCCGGCGGGGGTCGCTTTCAGCGCCGAAGTGCCGCTGTGGGCGGGCGTGCTGACGACGGCTCCGCTGCCGCCGGTACAGCTCCAGCCGTCCAGGCCCGCCTCGAAGCCGCCGTTGCGCGCCAGATCGGAGTCCGCGGCGGCGGCGGACGGCGCGGTGGCGGCGAGCCCGCCGGCGGCGAGCAGGGTGGCCGAGAAGGCGGCCAGAATTCCGATAAATCGGGCGGGGGGTCCCGTGCGTTCCACAACGGCCTCCGTGCATGGGGGAATTGAGCGCGGCGGCCATAACATGGTCCAGACCAATCAGGTTGTCAAGACCTCTGTCAGTGGCCCGGCCGCACCGGGGTCCCCGTCTGCGCCGCCGCTCCCCGGCCGCGGTGGGTCCGGCCGTCGACGGACGCCGACCGCCGGCCCCGGCCGCCCTCGCCCTCGGTGTCCCTCGTTCCCGGGCCCCGCCCGTCCCCGTCAGTCCTCGCGGATCCCGGCCCGTGCGGCCGCCGCCTCGTGCATCGCGAGCTCCAGAAGCGCCGCGTCGTTGAGCGTGCCCGAGCCGTCCGGCGGGATCAGCCAGCGCACCGCGCCGGCGGCCTCCCGCCCTGGGTGCGGCACCACGATCCAGGTCCCCTGCCCCGCTCCCCGTACACCGGTACCGACCCAAAGGGCGGCGGTGCCCGGGGGCACGAAGAAGCCCATGCGGGCTTCGCCCGGATCGGAGAGGACCGGTCCGGGCCGGTCGACGAGCCGGGTGAGTACATCGAGCGTGGGATGGCCCAGCTCCCCCGGGAGAATCAGTACGTCCCAGCGCCGGCCGGCGGGAAGGAGCGCGATCCCCTGGGGATCGCGCTCCCACTCCCACCGGCAGACGTCCGGATCCGGTGCCACCGATGCGAGCCACTCGACTGCTGCTTTGGCCCCCGCGCCAGCCATGACCGGCCTCCATTCCCGTGTGCACCGGACATGCGTTGCCGGTGCGTTCACACGGGAGAGAGGGGTGGCGTTGATCCATTACGCGACTTCGGGCCACCAGTTGGCAGTGACCCGGGTCACGTCGCGCCGGTCCGTGCTCAGCTGTCGAAGCCGAGCCCCAGCCGGTCCATCGTCCGCAGCCACAGGTTGCGGTGCCCGCCGTTGTCGTCCGCCCTGGCCAGGGACCTCTTGGTGAGTTCGATCCCGGCCCAGGCGAAGGGCTCCGGCGGGAAGGGCATCGGCTTGCTGCGGACCATTTCCAGAGTGGTCCGCTCATTCTGCTCGCCCGCCAGCAGATCGAGCATCACATCGGCCCCGAAACGGGTGGCTCCGACGCCGAGCCCGGTGTATCCGGCGGCATAGGCGACCCGGCCCTGATGGGCCGTACCGAAGAATGCGGAGAAGCGGGAACAGGTGTCGATCGCCCCGCCCCAGGCGTGACTGAAACGGACCCCGGCGAGCTGCGGGAAACAGTCGAAGAACTGGCCCGCGAGCTTGAGGAAGGTCTCCGGACGCTGATCGAGATCGGCGCTCAGCCGGCCCCCGTACGGATAGATCGCGTCATAGCCGCCCCACAGGATCCGGTTGTCGGCCGACAAGCGGAAGTAGTGGAACTGATTGGCGCTGTCACCCAGCCCCTGCCGGTTCTTCCAGCCGATCGAGGCGAGCTGGTCGGCGGTGAGCGGTTCGGTCATCAGCGCGTAGTCGTAGACCGGCACCGTGTACGGGCGTACCCGCTTGACCAGGGACGGAAAGATGTTCGTACCGAGGGCGACGCGGCGCGCGAAGATCCTCCCGTACGGCGTGCGGACCGCCATTCCCGTGGTGGACCTGGCCAGTTCGAGCCCCCGGGTGTGCTCATACATCCGCACACCGAGGTCGAGGCAGGCGCGCTTGAGGCCCCAGGCCAGCTTGGCGGGATGCAGCATGGCGACCCCGCGCCGGTCCCAGAGACCACCCAGGAAGGTGGGCGAGTCGACCTCGGCACGCAGCGCGTCCCGGTCCAGGAATTCCACCCCGGTGAAGCCCAGCTTTTCGGCCTCCTGATGCCATTCCTGAAGCTCTTCGAGCTGATGCGGTTCGGTGGCGACATCGATTTCGCCGGTCCGCTCGAATTCGCAGTCGATGGCATAGCGGGCGACGGCGGCCTCGATGGCGTCGAGGTTCCGCTCGCCCAGCTCCTCCAGCTTCGCGATCTCGTCCGGCCAGCGCTCCAGACCGTTGGGCAGGCCGTGGGTGAGGGAAGCGGCACAGAATCCGCCGTTGCGGCCCGAGGCTGCCCAGCCCACCTCGTGCCCCTCGATCAGTACGACGTCCCGCTCCGGGTCGCGTTCCTTGGCGATCAGCGCGGTCCACAGCCCGCTGTAGCCGCCGCCGATGACGAGCAGATCGCAGTGCTCGTCGCCGGTGAGCGCAGGGAGGGCGTCGGGCTTGTCGGGGTCGTCCAGCCAGAACGAGACCGGCTTGGCGTCGGAGAGTGATTGTGCAGCAGTACGCATGGCAGCTGGGGCCATGGTTTCCAACTCCTTCAGGGCTTTCTATCGTGCGGTGTTCTTCCGCCGGTTCGCGATGAGCTGACCGACGACAACCACCAGTACCGCAATGATGAACATCGCCGTACCGATGACGTTGATCTGCACGGGCGTGCCGCGCTGTGCCGATCCCCAGACGAACATGGGGAAGGTCACGGTGGAGCCCGCGTTGAAATTGGTGATGATGAAATCGTCGAAGGAGAGCGCGAAGGCCAGCAGCGCTCCCGCCGCGATTCCGGGGGCGGCGATCGGCAGCGTCACCCGCAGGAAGGTCTGCACGGGGCCCGCGTACAGATCGCGGGCGGCCTCCTCCAGGCGCGGGTCCATCGACATCACGCGTGCCTTGACGGCCGTCACTACGAAGCTCAGGCAGAACATGATGTGCGCGATCAGGATCGTCCAGAAGCCCAGCTGCGCGCCCATGTTGAGGAAGAGCGTGAGCAGCGAGGCCGCCATGACGACCTCGGGCATCGCCATCGGCAGGAAGATCAGCGAGTTGATCGCGCCGCGCGCCCGGAAGCGGTAGCGGACCAGCGCGAAGGAGATCATCGTGCCGAGGACGGTCGCGCCGATGGTGGCCCAGGTGGCGATCTGCAGGGACAGGGAGAGCGAGCCGCACATGTCGGCGACGCCGCAGGGGTCCTTCCAGGCGTCCAGCGAGAAGTGCTGCCAGGCGTAGTTGAAGCGCCCCTTCGGCTTGTTGAACGAGAACACCATCACGACGACGTTCGGAAGGATCATGTAGGCGAGGGTCAGCAGACCCGCGATGACGATCAGATTCCGACGGATCCAGCGCAGTACGGGCATCAGACCAGGTCCTCCGTCCCGGAGCGGCGGATGTAGACGGTGACCATGATCAGGACGGCCGCCATGAGGATGAAGGAGAGCGCGGCCGCCGTCGGATAGTCGAGGACGCGAAGGAACTGGGTCTGGATGACGCTGCCGACCATCTTGGTGTCGGTCGAGCCCAGCAGTTCCGCGTTGACGTAGTCGCCGCTGGCTGGGATGAACGTCAGCAGCGTTCCGGAGACGACGCCCGGCATGGAGAGCGGGAAGGTCACCTTGCGGAAGGTGGTGGCGGGCGTGGCGTACAGATCGCCGGCCGCCTCGTGCAGTCTGCCGTCGATCCGCTCCAGCGAGGTGTAGAGCGGCAGGATCATGAACGGCAGGAAGTTGTACGTGAGACCGCAGACCACTGCCATCGGCGTGGCCAGGACCCGGTGCGACTCGGTCCAGCCGAGCCAACTGGTGACGTCCAGGATGTGCAGGGTGTTCAGGACGTCGACGACCGCGCCGCCGTCCGCGAGGATCGTCTTCCAGGCGAGCGTACGGATCAGGAAGCTGGTGAAGAACGGCGCGATGACCAGCACGAGGACGACATTGCGCCAGCGGCCTGCCTTGAAGGCGATGAGGTACGCGAGCGGGTAACCCAGCAGCAGGCACAGGATCGTGGCGGTGCCCGCGTACAGCAGGGACCGGATGAACTGCGGGTAGTAGTCCTTCAGCGCGTCCCAGTACGTCTGGAAGTGCCAGGTGACCTCGAACCCCTTCTCCAGGGATCCGGTCTGCACGGAGGTCGACGCCTGGTAGACCAGCGGCAGCGCGAAGAAGACGACGAGCCACAGAATGCCGGGGAGCAGCAGCCAGTAAGGAACGAGGCGCTTACGGGTGGAGGCTTTGCGTACCTTCGGCTCGGCGGGGGGCGCGGCGGGGGGCGCCTCGGTGACGGTCACGCCGCGTCCTCCACCGTCTCCACACCGGCGTCGATGTCCTGAGCGGCGTCCAGGCCGAACGTGTGCGCCGGGTTCCAGTGCAGGACGACCTCGGCACCGGGGGCGAGCCGGGCATCCCGCTCGATGTTCTGCTCATAGACCTGGAGCGCCTTGCCGGCCGGGCTCTCCACCACGTACTGCGTGGACACTCCGATGAAGCTGGAATCCACGATCCGGCCGGTGACCCGGTTGCGGCCGTCGGCTATGGACTCCGCGTCGTCGGCGTGCGCGAGCGAGATCTTCTCGGGGCGTACGCCGAGCAGCAGCCTGCCGCCGTTCGCGGTGGGGGCCGTACATCGCTCGGCGGGCAGCCGCAGCTTTCCCTCACCGGCCGCCACGACGACATCCGTGTCCGCGGAGACGATCTCGCCCTCGATCAGGTTCGACGTGCCGAGGAAGTTGGCGACGAAGGTCGTCCTCGGGTTCTCGTACAGATCGGCGGGGGCGCCCAGCTGCTCGACCCGGCCCCCGTTCATCACCGCGACGGTGTCGGCCATGGTCATGGCCTCCTCCTGGTCGTGGGTGACATGGATGAACGTGATGCCGACCTCGGTCTGGATGCGCTTGAGCTCCAACTGCATCTGGCGGCGCAGCTTGAGGTCGAGGGCACCGAGCGGCTCGTCGAGCAGGAGCACCTGCGGGTGGTTGATCAGGGCGCGGGCGACGGCGACGCGCTGCTGCTGGCCGCCGGAGAGCTGGTGCGGTTTGCGCTTGGCGAAGTCACCGAGCTGGACGAGCTCCAGCATGTCGTCGACCTGCTTCTTCACCGACTTGATGCCGCGTCGGCGCAGGCCGAAGGCGACGTTCTCGGTGATGTCGAGGTGCGGGAAGAGCGCATAACTCTGGAAGACCGTGTTGACGGGCCGCTTGTACGGGGGCAGGTCGGTGATGTCCTGGCCGCCGAGCGAGACGGTGCCGGTGGTCGCCTCCTCCAGGCCCGCGATCATCCGCAGGGTGGTGGTCTTGCCGCAGCCCGACGCGCCGAGCAGCGCGAAGAAGGAGCCCTGCGGAACGGTCAGATCGAGCGGCTGGACGGCGGCGAAGGAGCCGTACGTCTTGCTGATCCCGGTGAGGCGGACGTCGCCGCCTGTCTGCTGCTGTGTCATGGGTCGCAGTTCCAGTGGTGTCAGGGGAGGTCGTGGAGGAAGGGCGAGGTGGTCAGGCGCCGATGAGCTTGGCGAACTTCTCTTCGTACGCCGTCTCCTCCTCGGCGGTCAGGGACCGGAAGGCTCGCGACTTGGCCGCCATCTTCTTGTCCGGAAGGATCAGGACGTTGTCGGCCATCGCCTGGTCGATCCTGGCCAGTTCATCGCGGACCCCGTCGACCGGACAGACGAAGTTGATGTACGCGGCGAGCTTGGCGGCGACCGGCGGTTCGTAGTAGTAGTCGATGAGCTTCTCGGCGTTGGTCTTGTGCCGGGCCTTCACCGGGACGAGCAGGTTGTCGCTGGATATGACGTAACCGGCGGCCGGGATGGCGTACTTGATGTCCGGGTTGCCGGCCTGGAGCTGGATGATGTCGCCCGCCCAGGCGACACAGGCGGCGATGTCGCCCTTGTCGAGGTCGGCCGTGTAGTCGTTGCCGGTGAAGCGCCGGATCTGGTTCTTGTCGACGCCCTTCTGGAGCCGGCCGATCGCGGCGTCGTAGTCGGCGTCGGTGAAACTGCCGGGGTCCTTGCCCATGTCGAGCAGGGTCATCCCGATGGAGTCGCGCATCTCCGAGAGGAAGCTGACCCGCCCCTTGAGCTTCGGGTCGTCGAGCAGCTGGCTGACGGAGTCGACCTTGCGGCCCCCGGTCGCCTTGGAGTTGTAGGCGATGACGGTGGGGATGCCCGCCCAGGGGTACGAGTGGGCGCGGCCGGGGTCCCAGTCCGGGGAGCGGAACTGGCCCGAGAGGTTGGCGTAGGCGTGCGGCAGGTTCGAGGGGTCGAGCTTCTGCGCCCAGCCGAGGCGGACGATGCGGGCGGCCAGCCAGTCGGTGACGCAGATGAGGTCGCGGCCGGTGTCCTGGCCGGCCGCGAGCTGCGGCTTGATCTTGCCGAAGAACTCGACGTTGTCGTTGATGTCCTCGGTGTACTTGACCTCGATCCCGGTGCGCTCGGTGAACGCCTCCAGGGTGGGCCGGTGCTTGCCGTCGTCGGTGACGTCCATGTACTCGGTCCAGTTGGAGAAGTTGATCTGCTTCTCCTGGGCCGAGTGGTCGTCCGAGGCCGCCGCGGCATCCCCCTCCCGCTTCGCGGGCGGGATGCCGCAGGCGCTCAGCGTGCCCAGCCCGCCGATCGCGAGCGCCCCCAGGCCGGAGGCGCGAAGCAGCGATCGGCGGGTCAGGGCGCCCCGGCCACTGGTCAGGCTGCGCCGCATCGCGGCCAGCTGGGCCGCGGAGAGGCGCTCGGGCTCGTACTGCTCCATGCGCGTTGCCCTTTCGGGTGGGTGTGGCCGAGGGTCGGCCGGGTTATCGGTCCCCGAAGATCGTGCGGTGCCAGTCCTTGCGGGCGACCGCGGTGTTGTCGTACATGACGTGCTTGATCTGCGTGTACTCCTCGAAGGAGTACGACGACATGTCCTTGCCGAAGCCGCTGGCCTTGTATCCGCCGTGCGGCATCTCGCTGATGATCGGAATGTGGTCGTTGACCCAGACGCAGCCGGCCTTGATCTCGCGCGTGGCGCGGTTCGCCCGGTACAGATCGCGGCTCCAGGCGGACGCGGCGAGTCCGTAGGGAGTGTCGTTGGCGAGGCGGATGCCCTCGTCGTCCGAGTCGAAGGGCAGCACGACCAGGACCGGGCCGAAGATCTCCGACTGGACGATCTCGCTGTCCTGGGCGGCTCCCGCGACCAAGGTCGGCCGGTAGTAGGCACCGTCCGCCAGCGCGCCGCCGGGGGCCTCCCCGCCGGTCACGACGGTGGCGTACGCGCGGGCGCGCTCGACGAATCCTGCGACCCGGTCCCGCTGGGCGTGGCTGATCAGCGGGCCGAGGTCGGTCGACGGGTCGAAGGGGTCGCCGAGCCGGACGGTCTCCATCAGCGCGGCGACGCCCTGCACGAAGGCGTCGTACAGCGGGCGCTGGACGTAGGCGCGGGTGGCTGCGGTGCAGTCCTGGCCGGTGTTGATGAGCGCTCCGGCGACCGCGCCGTTGACGGCGGCTTCGAGGTCGGCGTCGTCGAAGACCACGAAGGGGGCCTTGCCACCCAGTTCGAGGTGGAGGCGCTTGACGGTGGAGGTGGCGATCTCCGCGACCCGCTTGCCGACGGCGGTGGAGCCGGTGAACGAGGTCATGACGACATCCGGGTGGCCGACGAGGTGCTCGCCGGCGTCCTTGCCCGCGCCGGTGACGATGTTGATCACACCGTCCGGGATGCCTGCCGCGGTGGCCGCCTGGGCGAACATCAGCGAGGTGAGCGGGGTGATCTCGGCGGGCTTCAGCACGATCGTGTTGCCCGCGGCGATGGCCGGGAGGACCTTCCAGGCGGCCATCTGGAGCGGGTAGTTCCAGGGCGCGATGGAGCCGATGACGCCGATCGCCTCACGGCGTACGTACGAGGTGTGGTCGCCGTCGTACTCGGCGGCCGACTTGCCCTCCAGATGGCGGGCGGCGCCCGCGAAGAAGGAGGTGTTGTCGACGGTGCCGGGCACGTCGAACTCGGTGGAGAGCTTGATCGGCTTGCCGCACTGGAGGGACTCGACGTACGCGAAGTCGTCGGCCTGCTCGGCGAGGACGGCGGCGAAGCGGTGCATCGCCTCGGCCCGCTCGGCCGGAGTCGCGCCCGACCAGCCGGGGAACGCCTCGCGTGCGGCGGCGACGGCCGCGTCGACGTCGGCGGTGCCCGCCAGTTCGTAGGTGTAGACGGTCTCGCCCGTTGCCGGGTTCACCACGTCGTGGTGGCGTCCCGATGTACCGGACCGCAGCTTTCCGCCGATGTACTGTGCGCCGTCCGCGAAGCGGTCCCGCACCTGGATGCCGTTGCCCATGACGTTCTCCTCCGCCGCATTCCCCGGAGTGCGGGGCGGCGTAGTCTTTGCTCGATTTGAGTGCCGATCCTGACAGAGGGGATCGACCCCAACAAGTGATTCCGTTGTTGCCTTTTGGTTACGCGACGGAATCCTTCGACCATGTGTCGCGTCGGCGCGGAATTCCCCGTACGGAGTGTCCGTGGCGGATGCCAGACTCGCGTGTCATGGAACACATGGACGATCTCCGGGCGCGGACCGGGCGCGGCGAGAAGGTGAAGTATCTGCGCTTCTGGGGGCACCGTCCGCGGCCCGACGGCCGCATCGGTGCGAGCTGCCTCAGTCAGTGGTGGCCGGCTGCCTTCACGGTCGACGGCGTGACGTACGCCTCGGCCGAGCACTGGATGATGGCCGCCAAGGCACGGCTCTTCGGCGACGCGGAGTCTCTGGAGCGGGCGGTGTCGGCGAAGAGCCCGGCCCAGGCGAAGAAGGTGGGGCGGCTGGTCCGGGGTTTCGACGAGGCGGTGTGGGTGCGCGAGCGGTACGCCCTGGTGGTGGCCGGCAGCGTCCACAAGTTCGGCCACCGCCCGGAGCTGCGGGAGTTCCTGCTGAACACCGGGGACCGGGTCCTGGTCGAGGCGAGCCCCATGGACCGGATCTGGGGCATAGGGCTGGCGGCGGACGACCCGCGTGCGGAGAATCCGGCGACCTGGCGGGGTCTGAATCTGCTGGGCTTCGCGCTGATGGACGCGCGGGCGGAGCTGCGCGCCGCCTGAGGCGGCCCGGACGCCCGATGGCCGGGCGGTCCGGAGTGCGGACCGCCCGGCCATCGGGTGGAGACTGCTGTCGTCGCTACGAAGGTTCGGCACGGGGCACCGACGGGCTACGACGCGTAGGGCTCCTCGTACACGGTCGTACCGCCCTCCTCGAAGTCGCCGCTGGCTATGCCCCAGATCATGAGTGCGAGGAACGCCCCGCTGATGACGATGCCGATCGATCCGAGGATGATTCCGGCGAGCGCCATGCCGCCGTTGGTCGCCTCGTTCCGCCTGACCCGGCCGCGGCCGATGATGCCGAAGATCAGCGCGAGGACACCGAGAACGACCCCCAGGCCCCACATGCAGAACCCCGCGACAGCGATGATGCCGAGCACCATCGCGGCGATACCGAGGCCGTTCGCGGGCGCCGGGCCGGCCCATGGCATCTGGCCGTAGCCGGGGTATCCCGGGTAGCCGCCGTACTGCGGGGCCGGTGCGGCCGGGTAGCCGTACTGCCCCGCGGCCGGCGGGACCGACTGGCCCGGCCCGTTCGGTGCGACGGGCGGTGGCGGTACCTCCCCGGGGCCGAACGCGGGGCCCGGTCCGGGCACCGGCCCGGTCTGCTCCGGTGCGCCGAATCCTGGTGCCGCGGCCGGCGCGGGGCCGTCCCCGACGCCCGGCATCGACGTCACCGTCCGCTGATCGTGCACAGCGGGCGGCCGGGGATCGCCGGCCGGCTTCTCCAGTGGCACCCTGCTGTCCGGCGGAGCCCACGGATCGCGCGGCGCGGCCCCGCCCGCGGGCTGCTCTGTGTTGTCTGACATGTGCCTCCCCCATCGTGGTCCCGTCATGCTACGGCCCGTCCGCGCACCGCAGGCCCCGGCCTACGATGATCCCCGTCCCCTGCCCGGCCGATGGTGCCGGCACCCGCACCGCCCACGCCCCGGAGAATCCGATGCCCGATCTGCACCCCTTCATCGCGGGGCTGCCCAAGGCCGAACTGCACGTCCACCACGTCGGCTCGGCCTCGCCCCGTATCGTCGCCGAGCTGGCCGCGCACCACCCCGACTCCAAGGTGCCCACCGACCCCGAGGCGCTGGCCGACTACTTCACCTTCACCGACTTCGGTCACTTCATCGACGTGTACCTCTCCGTCGTGGACCTGATCCGCACCCCGGAGGACGTCCGGCTGCTGACCTTCGAGGTCGCCCGTGACATGGCGCGGCAGAACATCCGTTACGCGGAGCTGACCGTCACCCCGTTCAGCTCGACGCGGCGCGGCATCCCGGAGCAGGGGTTCATGGAGGCGATAGAGGACGCCCGCAAGGCCGCCGAGGCCGAGCTCGGGGTCGTCCTGCGCTGGTGCTTCGACATTCCCGGCGAGGCCGGGCTCGAAGCGGCCGAGGAGACCACCCGGCTCGCCGTGAACCTGCGGCCCGAGGGGCTCGTCTCGTTCGGGCTCGGTGGTCCGGAGGTCGGCGTGGAGCGCCCTCAGTTCAAGCCCTACTTCGACCGGGCCATCGCCGAGGGCCTGCACTCCGTGCCGCACGCCGGGGAGACGACCGGACCGCAGACCGTCTGGGACGCGCTGACCCATCTGCGCGCCGAGCGCATCGGCCACGGCACCAACTCCGTCCAGGACCCGAAGCTGTTGGCCCACCTCGCCGAGCACCGCATCCCGCTGGAGGTCTGCCCGACCTCGAACATCGCGACCCGCGCGGTGGCCGACATCGAGCGGCACCCCGTCAAGGAGATGGTGGAAGCCGGGGTCCTGGTCACCATCAACAGCGACGACCCGCCGATGTTCGGCACGGACCTCAACAACGAGTACGGCGTGGCCGCCCGCCTCCTCGGTCTGGACGAGCGGGGTCTCGCGGCGCTGGCGAAGAACGCGGTCGAGGCGTCGTACCTCGACCCGGCCGGCAAGCGGACGCTGGCCGCCGAGATCGACACGTACACGGCGAACTGGCTGGAACGCGCGGGCCGCTGACCCCGGTGGTGACAATGGCCCCATGGCCACCACTGTCACCGCCGTAGCCCATCGCGGGGATCCCTACCGTGTCCGCGAGAACACGCTCCTCTCGATCCGCTCCGCCCTCGAACGGGGGGCGGACGCGGTCGAGGTCGATGTGCGGGTCACCCGCGACGGCGTGCCGGTGCTGTTGCACGACGCCACGCTGAAGCGGCTGTGGGGCCACGACCTGCGGCTCGACGGGCTGACCCACCACGAGCTCGACGAGCTCACCGGGGGCGGTGTGCCCACTCTGCGCGAGGCGTTGCTTACCGCCGGGGCGCACCGCGTCATGGTCGATCTGCCCGGCTCCACCGACGACTCCGTGCGCAAGGCCGTCGGTGTGGTGCGCGAGTGCGGGGCCGGCGAGCGGGCGTACTACTGCGCGGGCGCCGATGCCATGCTGCGGGTGCGGGCCGCCGATCCTTCCGCCGAGATCGCCCTGACCTGGACAACGCTCGCGCCGCCGCGCGCCGCGCTGCTCGACGCGGTGAGGCCCCGGTGGCTGAACTACCGGTTCGGCCTGGTGGACCAAGAGCTGACGGACCGTCTCCACGCGGACGGGCTGCTGGTCTCGGTCTGGACCGTCGACACCAGGCGCACCATGCGCCGCCTCGTCCGCCAGGGGGTCGACTCGATCACCACCAACCGGATCGACGCCCTGCGCGCCGTCCTCGGCAACTCCTCGGCCACCGGCCCCGCTTGATCGGTCCGGCATCATGGACCGCGCCGCATCCTCCGTGATGCCAGGCGCCCGGAGCCAGAGGAGCAGAGACGTGACCGAAGAGCACACCACCCCCGTCCCCGACCGCATCCGTTCCGACATCGCCCACAACGCGCGGGTCTGGAACCACTGGCTCGGCGGCAAGGACAACTACCCCGTGGACCGTGCGGTCGGCGACCAGGTCACCGGCATGTATCCGAGCATCGGCGAAGTGGCGTGCGCCGACCGGGCGTTCCTGGGGCGGGCCGTCCGCTATCTGGCGGGGGAGGCCGGGATCGGCCAGTTCCTGGACATCGGCACCGGCCTGCCGACCGCCGACAACACGCACGAGGTCGCCCAGCACACCGCGCCCGACTCCCGTGTCGTCTACGTCGACAACGACCCGATCGTGCTGGCGCACGCCCGCGCGCTGCTCACCAGCTCGCCCGAGGGCGCGACCGAGTACATCGACGCGGACGCCCACCACCCGGAGGAGATCCTGCGGGCCGTCGAGCCGACGCTGGACCTGAAGAAGCCGGTCGCGGTCATGCTGCTCGGCATCCTCAACTTCGTCCTCGACACCGGCGAGGCGCGGGACATCGTGCGGACGCTGATGGACGCGATGCCGTCCGGCAGCCATCTGGTGCTGACCCATCCCACGCTGGAACTGGGCGGCGAGGGCAACGAGGCGGCGATGCGGTTCTGGAACGAGAACGCCACCCCGCCGATCACCGCGCGCAGCCGGTCGGAGTTCGCCTCGTTCCTGACCGGGCTCGAACTCGTGGAGCCGGGCATCGTGTCCTGCGCGCGCTGGCGCGCGGAGCCCGGCGCGGCGGAGGTCGCCCAGTTCGGCGCGGTGGCGCGGAAGCCGTAGCGGGCGCCCGGGGCGCGGCTCAGACGGCCGCCGCGTCGGGCACCGGTCGCGGCGGCTGTTCCTGTGGCAGCGCCTCCAGCCGCTTGATCATGCGGCGCACGAGGAGCAGCGGGATCACCCCGAAGAACCCGAACGACATGTCGATGACGGACCACCAGAAGGGGATGCCGCGAATCGGCCCGCAGATCAGGGCGAGCGGGATGATCCCGGCGCAGGCGATCATGCCGAACTCGATGACCCAGATGTTGCGGACCGGGTCACGGTAGGGGCCGTAGAAGGCGACCGCGATGACGAGGTGCGCGAAGGCCAGCCAGTCGGTGCCGTACAGCACGAAGGGGTACGTCGCGTCGGCCTCGTCGAGACCGGCGCGGACCCGGGTGATCCACTCCATCAAGGCCGGGAAGTGCTCGGGAAGCGGAGAGGCCGAGGACCTCAACAGGTCCTCGGCCCAGTGGAGTTCATGGACGAGCGGGAAGGCGGTCAGCCCGCTCAGCACCAGACACACGACAAAGACGGCCAGCCACACGCGTATGCGGCTCAGCAGGGCTCTTCGCTCGCTCATGTCCGCAGCGTACGCCCGTGTTTACCGGCTCTTTACGCCACCCCTGGTCCGGCTCACAGTCCGACGACGGCGTTCCATTTCTTGGCGAACTCGGTGCGCTCGTCGGACGTGATGTCGCGGGCGATCGCCAGCCGTCGGCGCATCGCGTCGTCGGGGAAGATCAGCGGGTCCTCGGCGAGCGCGGCGGTCTCCTCGTCCTTGGAGGAGGCCAGCACCTCGCGGGCGGCCGGGACGGGGCAGACGTAGTTGACCCAGGTCGCCAGCTTCGCGGCCACCTCCGGCTCGTAGTAGTAGTCGACGAGCTTCTCGGCATTGCGCTTGTGGCGGGCGAGGTTGGGGATCATGAGCGATTCCGCCCAGAGCTCGGCGCCCTCCTCGGGCACCACGAACTCGATCTCCGGATTGTCGGCCTGGAGCTGGATGACGTCGCCGGAGTAGGCCTGGCAGGCGAGCACATCGCCGGTCGACAGGTCCTTGATGTAGTCGTTGCCGGTGAAGCGGCGGATGTGCTTGGTCTTCACCAGCTTCTCCACCTGGTCGCATATCTGGTAGAAGTCGTCCCGCTTCCAGCGGGTGATGTCGACGCCGTTGCCCTGCATCAGGAGGGCGAAGGACTCGTCGAGCCCGGACAGCAGCGTCACCTTGCCGCGCAGGTCGTTCGCCCACAGGTCGCTCAGGTGCTTGATCTCGCGACCGAGCTTCTTGCGGTTGTACGCGATGCCGGTGATCCCGGACTGCCAGGGCACGCTGTGCGTGCGGCCCTTGTCGAAGGCGGGAGAACGCAGCTGCGGATCCAGGTATTTGGCGACGTTGGGCTGCTTGGCCCGGTCCATCTCCTGCACCCAGCCGAGCCGCACGAACCGGGCGGCCATCCAGTCGCTGATGACGATCAGGTCCCGGCCGGTCTCCTGGTGGTTCATCAGCGCCGGGCTGATCTTCCCGAAGAACTCGTCGTTGTCATTGATCTCCTCGGTATAGGTGACGGAGATCCCGGTGCGTTTGCTGAAGGCGTCGAGGGTGGGCCGCTTCGACCCGTTCTTGTCATCGGTGTCGATGTAGAGGGGCCAGTTCGCGAAGTGCAGGGAGTGGTCGCTCGCGGAGGTGTCGCGTCCGGCGCGGTCACCGGGCGCCACATAGGCGGCGGGCACTCCGCAGCCGGCCAGCGTGACACCGCCTGCCGTGGCCCCGAAGGCGCGCAGCAGGGACCGGCGGGACATGGGGTTCTTCGGGGTTGCTCGCACCTGCGCAGGATGCCTGTCGGACGGCGGTGCGGGCAATGGACCAACCGTCCAGCGGCAGCCGCTCCGTCCGCACACCCTGTCGATGCCGGCGCCGGTTCCCGGGTACGGGAACGGCCCCGGGAACGCGCCCGGGGCCGTACGCGACAGCGGACCGAGGGTCAGTCCTCGATCGAGGTCATGACGTGCTTGACGCGGGTGTAGTCCTCGAAGCCGTACGCGGAGAGGTCCTTGCCGTAGCCGGACTTCTTGAATCCGCCGTGCGGCATCTCGGCGACGAGCGGAATGTGGGTGTTGATCCACACGCAGCCGAAGTCGAGGTTCTTGGACATCCGCATCGCCCGTGCGTGGTCCTTGGTCCACACCGAGGAGGCCAGGGCGTACTCGACGCCGTTGGCGTACTCCAGCGCCTGGGCCTCGTCCGTGAACTTCTGGACGGTGATGACCGGGCCGAAGACCTCGTTCTGGATGATCTCGTCGTCCTGCTGGAGACCGGACACGACCGTCGGGGCGTAGAAGTAGCCCTTCTCGCCGACCCGGTGGCCGCCCGCCTCGACCTTGGCGTGGGCGGGCAGCCGCTCGATGAAGCCGCTGACCTGCTTCAGCTGGTTGGCGTTGTTGAGGGGGCCGTACAGCACGTCCTCGTCGTCCGGCTGCCCCGTCTTCGTGTCGGCGGCGGCCTTGGCGAGGGCGGTGACGAACTCGTCGTGGATGGACTCGTGGACCATGACCCGGGTCGCGGCCGTGCAGTCCTGGCCCGCGTTGAAGAAGCCCGCGACGGAGATGCCCTCGACGGCCTTGGCGATGTCGGTGTCCTCGAAGACGACGACCGGGGCCTTGCCGCCGAGCTCCAGGTGGACCCGCTTGACGTCCTTGGCGGCGGACTCGGCGACCTGCATGCCGGCCCGTACCGAACCGGTGATGGAGGCCATCGCCGGGGTCGGGTGCTCGACCATCGCGCGGCCGGTGTCGCGGTCGCCGCAGATGACGTTGAAGACGCCCTTGGGGAGGATCTGGCCGATGATCTCGGCGATCAGCACGGTCGACGCCGGGGTGGTGTCGGACGGCTTGATGACGACGGTGTTGCCCGCGGCGAGCGCCGGGGCAAACTTCCAGACGGCCATCATCATCGGGTAGTTCCACGGCGCGACCTGCGCGCAGACGCCGACCGGCTCGCGGCGGATGATGGAGGTGAGGCCCTCCATGTACTCGCCGGCCGAACGGCCTTCGAGCATTCGCGCGGCGCCCGCGAAGAAGCGGATCTGGTCCACCATCGGCGGGACCTCTTCGGTACGGGTCAGCTCGATCGGCTTGCCCGTGTTCTCCGACTCTGCGGCGATGAGGTCCTCGGCGCGCTCCTCGAACGCGTCCGCGATCTTCAGCAGGGCCTTCTGGCGCTCGGCGGGCGTGGCGTCCCGCCAGGCGGGGAAAGCGGCCGCGGCGGCGTCCATCGCGGCATCGACATCGGCCTGGCCGGAGAGCGGCGAGGTCGCGTAGACCTCCTCCGTCACCGGGTTGACCACGTCGATGGTCCGCCCGTCAGCGGCGTCCCGGAATTCTCCGTTGATGTAGTTGCGCAGACGGCGCACCTCGGTGGTCACAACCACCCCTCCTGTCGACACGTCCAGTGGATGAGATGACCAGCGTAGTCGCTCAGGTGTCGCTTTCGACATGCCCACCCGCCGAGAACTTCGGATTCAGTGAGATCAAGACCCCCAGACAACGAATTTCATCGATTTAGGGTTGCCAGACAGACGAGTCCCAGTGCAGAGTGGATGCGTGGCCAGTCGCAGCGCAGACTCCAGGACAGGGAACGGATCGTCCCCAACGGTCGATGCCGTGTCCCTCGCAATCATCGAGCAGCTCCAGGAGGACGGGCGCCGTCCGTACGCCGCGATCGGCAAGGCCGTCGGCCTCTCCGAGGCGGCCGTGCGGCAGCGCGTTCAGAAGCTGCTCGACCAGGGCGTGATGCAGATCGTCGCCGTCACGGACCCGCTCACCGTGGGATTCCGGCGGCAGGCGATGGTGGGCATCAATGTCGAAGGCGACCTCGATCCCGTCGCCGAGGCGCTGTCGGCCATGGCCGAATGCGAGTACGTGGTGATGACCGCGGGCTCCTTCGACCTGATGGTGGAGATCGTCTGCGAGGACGACGACCACCTGCTGGAAACGATCAACAAACGCATCCGGGCCATCCCCGGCGTGCGCTCCACCGAGAGCTTCGTGTACCTGAAGCTCAAGAAGCAGACCTATATGTGGGGAACCCGATAGCCGTGAGCAAGGACCTCAGCCGAACCGCGTACGACCACCTGTGGATGCATTTCACCCGCATGTCGGACTACGAGAACGCGCCCGTTCCCACCATCGTGCGTGGCGAGGGCACCTACATCTACGACGACGCAGGCAAGCGCTACCTCGACGGCCTGTCGGGCCTGTTCGTGGTCAACGCCGGTCACGGCCGTCACGAGCTCGCCGAGGCGGCGTACAAGCAGGGCCAGGAGCTGGGCTTCTTCCCGGTCTGGTCCTACGCCCACCCGAAGGCCGTCGAGCTGGCCGAGCGCCTCGCCGACTATGCGCCGGGCGACCTCAACAAGGTCTTCTTCACCACCGGTGGCGGCGAGGCCGTGGAGACCGCCTGGAAGCTGGCCAAGCAGTACTTCAAGCTCCAGGGCAAGCCCACCAAGTACAAGGTCATCTCGCGTGCGGTCGCCTACCACGGCACCCCGCAGGGCGCCCTGTCGATCACCGGCCTGCCGGCCCTGAAGGCCCCCTTCGAGCCGCTGGTCCCCGGCGCGCACAAGGTGCCGAACACCAACATCTACCGCGCCCCGATCCACGGCGACGACCCCGAGGCCTTCGGCCGCTGGGCCGCCGACCAGATCGAGCAGGAGATCCTCTTCGAGGGCCCGGAAACCGTCGCCGCGGTCTTCCTGGAGCCGGTGCAGAACGCCGGTGGCTGCTTCCCGCCGCCGCCCGGATACTTCCAGCGCGTGCGCGAGATCTGCGACAAGTACGACGTGCTGCTCGTCTCCGACGAGGTCATCTGCGCCTTCGGCCGTCTGGGCACGATGTTCGCCTGTGACAAGTTCGGCTACGTGCCGGACATGATCACCTGCGCCAAGGGCATGACCTCGGGCTACTCCCCGATCGGTGCCTGCATCGTCTCGGACCGCATCGCCGCGCCGTTCTACGAGGGTGACAACACCTTCCTGCACGGCTACACCTTCGGTGGCCACCCGGTCTCCGCGGCGGTGGGCCTCGCCAACCTCGACATCTTCGAGCGCGAGGGCCTCAACCAGCACGTCCTGGACAACGAGAACGCCTTCTTCACGACGCTGCAGAAGCTGCTCGACCTGCCCATCGTCGGCGACGTCCGCGGCAACGGCTTCTTCTACGGCATCGAGCTGGTGAAGGACAAGGTCACCAAGGAGACCTTCACCGACGAGGAGACCGAGCGCGTCCTGTACGGCTTCCTCTCCAAGGCGCTCTACGACAACGGCCTGTACTGCCGGGCCGACGACCGCGGCGACCCGGTCGTCCAGCTCGCGCCGCCGCTGGTCTCGGACCAGTCGACGTTCGACGAGATCGAGGGCATTCTGCGGACCGTCCTCACCGAGGCGTGGACCAAGCTCTGACCGACGCTTCGACCGGCTGTCCGACCACGGATCGGGTATCCGGTCGACGGCCCGGCCGCCTGTCGGCGGACCGGGGGCCGTCCGGCCGTGATCGATCGGACGGCCCCCGGGGCTTGACCCTCGCTTGACCACCACATGACCGGCCTCCGCCGGTCGTTTCATACGGTCCACACGGCCCGGATGAGCCCATTCGAGTGGGAAGGGGCGCATCCGGGCCGTGTGCTGTGCCCACACCGCGGTTCGAATCCCTACGGTGCCGAGTGACCGATCGGCCCCCTCTTCGTTCCCCCGTACGGGGGACGGGAATTACGATCTGAACCGAGGTGTACGCCATGGTGGCCCCGCCGGACAACGACGTGATCTGGGCACGTTCCCTGCAGCACTCCCACAACGGCTCACCCGCGCTCGGCGGAGTCTCCGTGGGTGTCCGGGACGGCGAGATCCTCGCCGTGACCGGCCCTCGGGGCAGCGGCAAGACCACCCTGCTGCACTGCCTCTCCGGTCAACTGGTGCCCCAGCAGGGCGAGGTGTGGTTCAACAGCGTCCCCGTCCACACCATGGGCCCCCGGCTGCGCGAGCGACTGCGCCGCGACAAGTTCGGCTGGATCGCCCCCGAGCCCCAGCTGGTACCGGAGCTGAACACCTGGGAGAACGTGGCTCTTCCGCTGCTGCTGCGCGGCGCCTCGCACCGGGAGGCGAAGCGGACGGGCCTGGAGTGGCTGGAGCGGCTGGACATCGGCGGGTGCGCCAAGAAGCGACCGCACACACTGCCCCAGGGACAACGCCAGCGGATCGCCGTGGCCCGCGCGCTGGCCACCTCACCCGCGGTGATCTTCGCCGACGAGCCGACCGCGACGCTGCACCGCACCGACCGGACCCATGTGCTGCGCACCCTCACCAGCGCGGCCCGTTCGCACGGCATCACCATCGTGCTCGCCACCCATGACGCGGAGGTCGCCGCCCTCGCCGACCGCACGGTCCCGCTGCTGGACGGCCGCCGCGTCGCCACCGTCGCCCTGCCCTCCGTATCCGATGCGGAGGGCCGCGCGGCGTGCTCGCTCTCCGTCTAGCCCGGGGTTCCCACCCACTGGTCCTGATGCGGCGGCTGCTGGTCGCGGCCGCCTCCGCCGGAGTCGGCTTCCTGCTGCTGTGCGCCCTGGCCTACGCGTCGGCGCATCCCGCGCACTCCACCGGGGCCGTGCTGCGGCTGCTGTGGTGCTTCGTCCCGCTGGCCGCCTCCGTGCAGTTCGCGGTCGTGGTGGCCCGTACGGACCCGAGTACCCGGCCGCGCACCGGACTGTCCGCCGTGGGCCTCGGACCGGTGCGGCTCACCGTGCTCGCCGCGGTCTCCACCGCCGTCTCCTGCACTCTCGGGTCCATGGTGGCGCTGCTGCTCTTCCTGCATCTGCGCGGTGATCTGTCCGGGCTGCCGTTCGACGGCGCGGCGGCCGGGATGCTCGACGCGGACGCCCCGCTGCCGCTCGCGGCCGTGCTCGTACTGCTGGCCCTGCTCCCGGTGGCCGCGGCGACTGCCAGCGGGCTGGCGCTGCGCACCCGGCCGGTCGCGACGGCGGCCGGGGACGAGGACGCCTCCGCACAGACCCCGCCCCAGGCCGAGCCGGCCGCCCCGGCGGCGCCCCCGACCGGGCTGCCGTGGGGGGTGGCGCTGACCGCGGTCGGTCTCGCCGTCGAGGCGTACATGAGCGGCGGCGCGGGACGGAGCCTGCTCCCGCTCCCCGGCAGGCTGGACGCCACCCCGGCCGGAGTGCTGGCGGGGTGGACGCTGACGGCGATCGGTCTGGCCATGGCCGGCCCCGGCCTGGCGTATCACTGCGGGCGGCTGCTGCAGGCCATGCGCCCGGGCGCCGTGCGCCTGCTGGCCGGGCGGGTGCTGATGGACGAGGCGCGCCGGATCGGTGGGCCGCTCGGGGTGGTCTGCGCGGTTCTCTCCGCGGTGATCGCCGCCTACGCGCTGTACGGAGCGGGGCCGCGCCCCATCGGCCCGCTCACCGCGCTCGGCGCGGTGCTCGTCCTCGGCTGTACGACGGCGACGCTGCTGACCTCGGCGCTGGAGGCGAGGCAGGACCGCACCCGGACGACACAGGCGGTGCTGCGGCTCGGCGCCCCGGTCTCGGCCCTGCGGTTCGCGACGGTGCTGCGCGCCGTCGCCCTGTTGGTCGTCTTCGCCCCGCTGACCTGGCTGATCGCCGAGCTGGCGGCACTGCCGCTGACGGCCTGAGGCCACCCGTCTCCCGGCACGCCGGCCGGGAGACCGTGGACGGCGACACCCCCCTGCCCTGCCCGGGGACCGAGTCGCTCGCCGCGTTCGGCGAGGCCGCGTCGTCGAACCGCCGTCGTCCGGCGGAAGGCCGGGCCGTCAGTCCCTCGGACCCCCGCCGGTCACCGAGTGGGCGGCGTCCGCCAGGCCCTTCGGCCACTCGGTGACCGGCGACCGGGGGCGGTTCAGAGAGAGGCCAGCCGGGTCACGAGCGCGTCGAAGAAGGCGTCCCAGCCGTCCTCGGCCGCCGCGTACTGCTCGGCCGTGAGATTGCCGCCGCGCTGCGTGAAGACCATTTCGGTGGACTTGTCGCCGCGGTCGGTGAAGGTGACGGTGACGGTCTCGCCCTCGACATCGGCGCGCGCGGTGGCGTCCTTCAGCGTGAAAACCAGCCGCTCGGGGGCGACCACCTCCCGGTAGAACCCGTGGAAGGGCATCTCGGTACCCGGCACCACGATGACCAGGCTCCACGTCCCGCCCGGCCGGACGTCCATCGACACCCGGTCGAGCGGGACCTCGGCGTCCCCGCCGTACCAGGCGGCGAAGTGCTCGGGCGTCGTCCATGCCTCGAAGACCAGTTCCCGCGGGGCGTCGAGGACGCGGGTGATGTCGATGCCCTCGCGTGCTGACTCAGTCATTGTTCCCGTCCTTCCCGGAGTCCTCCCCGGAGTCCTTCCGGACCTTGCGCGTGTCCTCCCCCAGGCTTGCACGCACACCACTGTGCCGACCCGGCACGCGCCGTCCCTCCGGCGCGCTCCGGCAGTTCCGGACGCCGGGAAAGGACGGGCCGGACCGCCGGATGCGGCTCGGCCGGTCCAGTGAACGCGGCCACGGCCCGACTCGGTCGCGCGACCGGTCAGAGTACGGCGGGCAGGACGACGGTCTCCGCCGCGTCGAAGCCGACCCCCACCGTCGCGCCCTCCTCGGGTGCGTCCCTCAGCGCGCACTCCGCCTCCAGGACCGGACCCCCGGGCGGCGTCAGCCGCACGGCGACGTGGTTGCCCCGGAACGTACGCGTCCCGACCGTGCAGCGCAGCCCTTCGTCCGGGGCGCCGATCCGGACCCCGGCGGGGCGCACCAGCAGGTCGCAGGCCCCCTGCGGCGAGCCCTCGGTCACCGGGACCCTCCCCCACACCGTGTCGGCGGTCGTACCGGACACCGTAGCCTCCACCACGTTGTCGAAACCGAGGAACCGGGCGACGAAGGCGGACGCCGGCCGCTGCCAGACCTCCAGCGGGGTACCCACCTGCGCGATCCGCCCTTCGCGCATCACCACCACCCGGTCGGCCAGGGCGAACGCCTCGCCCTGGTCATGGGTGACGGCGAGCACCGTCGTGCCCAACCGCCCGAAAAGCGTGCGCAGTTCGACGACGAGCCGTTCGCGCAGGCCGCGGTCGAGTTGGCCGAGCGGCTCGTCCAGCATCAGCAGTTTCGGTCGCGGGGCGAGGGCCCGCGCGAGGGCCACTCGCTGCTGCTCACCGCCGGACAGCGCGGCGACGGCCCGGCGTTCCGCGCCGGGCAGGCCCACCAGACCGAGGAGTTCGCCGACCCTGAGCTCCTGGTCCCGCCGCGAGGCCCCGCGCATCCGCAGCCCGAAGGCGACATTGGCACCGACATCCCGGTGCGGGAACAGCTGGTGGTCCTGGAACATCAGGCCGAGACCGCGGCGGTGCACCGGCACCCCGGCCTGGTCCGCGCCGTCCAGCAGCACCCGGCCGCCGTCCGGCGGACACAGTCCGGCGACCACCCGCAGCAGGGTCGACTTGCCGCTGCCGCTCGGCCCCAGCACGCACACGATCTCGTGCTCGGCGACATCGAGGTCCACCCTGTCGAGTGCCGCCCGCTCACCGAAGCGAACCGTGGCCGATTCCAGTGTCAGCATCCCTAGAACTCCCCGGATCGGTCGGTACGAATACGTTCGAGCAGCAGCAGCGAGGCGGCACAGACCACCATCAGAATGGTGCTCAGGGCCATCGCCTGGCCGTAGTTGAGCTCCCCGGCGCGCCCCAGCAGCCGGGCCACCGCGACCGGCAGCGTCGGGCGGTCGGGCCGCGCGATGAACACCGTCGCGCCGAACTCACCGAGCGACACGGCGAACGCGAAGCCGGCCGCGACCAGCAACGCCCGCCGCACCAACGGCAGATCGATCTCCCGCCAGACCCGCAGCGGGGACGCCCCGAGCACCGCCGCCGCCTCCCGCAGCCGGCCGTCCACCGCTCGCAGGACCGGCAGCATCGTCCGTACGACGAAGGGCACACCGACCAGTGCCTGGGCCAGCGGCACCAGGATCCATGAAGTCCGCAGATCCAGCGGCGGCTTGTCCAGCGTGATCAGAAAGCCGAAGCCCACGGTGACCGCGGAGACCCCGAGCGGCAGCATCAGCAACGCGTCGAAGCCGCGGACGAGCCGCCCGGCCCGCCGGGTCAGCGCCGCGGCGGCGAGCCCGCCGACGACCAGCGCGATGACCGTCGCGACCAGTGCGTACTGCAGTGAGTTCCCGATCGCTTCCAGCGGTGCGACCAGGAACGTACCGCCGCCCGCGTCCGCGGACCGCAGGGCACGGTAGTAGTCCAGGCCATGACCCCCGGGAGTGTCCAGCGAGCGTTCCACGAGTACCCCGAGCGGCAGCAGTACCAGCAGCAGCACGGTCAGCAGCACCCCGCCGAGGAGCGCCCACTGCCCGGCGCCGCTCGGCCTGCGGGCGGTCTGTACCGGGTCGACCAGCTTCAGCGCGGTCTCCCTGCGCCGTACGGTCCACGCGTGCACGGCGAGGATCGCGCCGACGGCGGCGAACTGCACCAGCGTCAGTACGGCGGCCGTCGGCAGGGCCAGCAACTGGGCTGTCTGCCGGTAGATCTCCACCTCCAGCGTGGCGTACCCCGGACCGCCGAGGATCTGCACGACCCCGAAGGAGGTGAAGGTGAAGAGGAAGACCATCAGCGCGGCGGCTGCCACGGCGGGTGCCAGGGCGGGCAGGGTGACCCGCCGCCAGGCGGCGAACCGTCCGGCGCCCAGTACCCGGGCAGCCTCCTCCTGCCGCGGGTCGAGCTGTGACCACAGCCCGCCCACGGTCCGTACGACCACCGCGTAGTTGAAGAAGACATGGGCGAGCAGAATCGCCCAGACGGTGGTGTCGAGCCGTACGCCCCAGAGCTGGTCGAGGAACCCGCCGCGTCCCAGCAGCGCCAGGAAGGCCGTCCCGACGACGACGGTGGGCAGGACGAACGGAACGGTGACGACCGCCCGCAGCAGTTGTTTGCCGGGGAAGTCGAAACGGGCGAAGACATAGGCGCCGGGCAGCGCGATCAGCAGTGTCAGCGCGGTCGAGGCGAGCGCCTGCCAGGTGGTGAACCAGAGAACGTCACGGATGTCCGGCCGGGTCAGCACCTCGCCGATCCGGCCGAACTGCCAGACGCCGTCCACCTTCAGCCCGCGGCCGACGATGGCGGTGACGGGGTAGGCGAAGAACAACGCGAAGAACGCGACGGGCACGGCCATCAGGCCGAGCCGCACCGCGCTCCCGCGCCACGCCGTCGCGCGCACCGAGTCCACGCGCCCCGAGGAGCCGCGCGGCTCCTCGCCTCGCGGCCGCCGAACCTCCCCCTCGGGCACGCCCTTCCCGCCCGCGTCCGATCCGCGTACGGGAGTCTTCGCTACTTCACTACGAGCGAGGACCACGACTGGACCCACTGATCACGGTTCTTGGAGATCCGATCGGGGGCGACCGTCGTCGGCCTGTCGACCGTCGCGCCGAACTTCGTGAAGAGCTCCGGCAGTTTCGCGCCCTTGGTGACCGGGTTCACGAACATGTTGAGCGGCATGTCCTCCTGGAACCTCTTGCTGATCAGGAAGTCCAGCAGGGCCTTGCCGCCCGCCTCGTTCTTCGCACCGTTCAGCAGACCGGCGAACTCGATCTGGCGGAAACAGGTTCCGGTGGCGACGCCGGTGGGGGCCTCGGCCGGCTGCGGCTTCGCGTAGAGCACCTCGACGGGCGGGCTGGAGGCGTACGAGACGACCAGCGGCCGGTCGGCCTTGGCCTTCCGGCCGCCCGCCGAGCCGGAGAACTCCTCGTTGTAGGCCTGCTCCCAGCCGTCGACGACCTTGACTCCGTTGTTCTTCAGCTTCTTCCAGTAGTCCTGGTACCCCTTGTCGCCGTAGGTGGCGACGGTGCCGAGGAGGAAGCCGAGGCCGGGCGAGGAGGTCGCGGCGTTCTCGGTGACGAGGAGGTTCTTGTACGCGGGCTTCGCCAGGTCGTCGAAGGACCGCGGCGGCGCCAGCTTCTTGTCGGCGAAGTACTTCTTGTCGTAGTTGACGCAGATGTCGCCGGTGTCGATCGGGGTGACCCGGTGCTTGGCGCCGTCCAGCTGGGTGTCGGCCGCCACCTGGTCGATGCCCTTCGCCTCGTACGGCGTGAAGAGCCCGCTGTCCAGGGCACGGGAGAGCAGGGTGTTGTCGACGCCGAAGAACACGTCGCCGCGCGGGGAACCCTTGGTCAGGATCTCCTGGTTGAGCGCGACACCCGCGTCGCCGCTCTTCAGCACCTTGACGGTGTAGCCGGTCTTCTCGGTGAACTCCTTGAGCACGTCCGGAGAGGCGTTGAAGGAGTCATGGCTGACGAGGGTCACGGTCTTCGAGCCGGAGCCCTTCGTGCCCCCGGAACCGGAGGCCGACTTGTCGGAACTCCCGCATCCGGCCAGTGCCGTGACGCCGAACGCGGCGGCGGCAGCGGTCGCCGCGAGCTGCTTGGTTCTGCGCGTGATGCGCATTGTTGATTCCTCCTGGGTTTTGGCCAGGAAGAGACGCGGCCCCGCCCGCGCAATGCGGGCAGGGCGCAACAGCATGAGTTGATGACCGAACTTCCTACCCGGAATGACCCGGGCGAGGTTCAGAGGGTCTGCGGCCGACCTGTCCTCGGTGCCGCACTCTCAGCGCTGTGGCGCTCCCCTGTCGGAATATGAAGTTGATTTCAGGCCCAGGTTACACGGGCCGTCCCGGCCTCAGCGCTCGGCTGCCGCCAGCTGTCCGCAGGCTCCGTCGATCTCCTGACCGCGGGTGTCCCGCACCGTCACCGGCACCCCATGGGCCGCGATCGCCTCGACGAAGGCCTTCTCGTCCTCGGGCCGCGAGGCGGTCCACTGGGAACCGGGCGTCGGGTTCAACGGGATCAGATTGACGTGCACCCGCTTGCCCTTGAGGAGCCGGCCGAGCAGGTCACCGCGCCAGGCCTGGTCGTTGATGTCCCGGATCAGCGCGTACTCGATGGAAACGCGGCGGCCGGACTTCTCCGCGTACTCCCACGCCGCGTCCAGCACCTCGCGCACCTTCCACCGCGTGTTCACGGGGACGAGCGTGTCGCGCAGTTCGTCGTCCGGCGCGTGCAGGGACACGGCGAGGCGGCACTTGAAACCCTCGTCGGCGAAGCGCAGCATCGCGGGCACCAGGCCCACGGTGGAGACGGTGATCCCGCGCTGCGAGAGCCCGAGGCCGTCCGGCTCCGGGTCGGTCAGCCGACGGATCGCGCCGACCACCCGGTTGTAGTTGGCGAGCGGCTCGCCCATGCCCATGAAGACGATGTTGGAGAGCCGGGCCGGGCCTCCGGGGACCTCCCCGTCGCGCAGGGCCCGCATGCCGTCCACGATCTGGTGGACGATCTCGGCGGTCGACAGATTGCGGTCGAGACCGGCCTGTCCCGTCGCGCAGAACGGGCAGTTCATCCCGCATCCCGCCTGGGACGAGATGCACATCGTCACCCGCTCCGGGTAGCGCATCAGGACGGACTCGACGAGCGTCCCGTCGTGCAGCTTCCACAGCGTCTTACGGGTGGTGTCGTCGTCACAGCTGATATGGCGGACCACGGACATCAGGTCGGGGAACATCGCCTCGGCGAGCTTGTCCCGCGAGCCGGCCGGGATGTTGGTCCACTCGGCCGGGTCGTGCGCGTACCGCGCGAAGTAGTGCTGCGAGAGCTGCTGGGCACGGAACGGCTTCTCGCCGATCGCGGCGACCGCTTCCTTGCGCTCGGCGGGCGTGAGGTCGGCGAGATGCCGCGGCGGCTTCTTGGCTCCGCGGGGCGCGACGAAAGTGAGTTCTCCTGGCTTAGGCATGGTCCATCCAGTGTCGCAGACAGAACGATGAGGGCCCGCCGCCCTGTGGACGACGGACCCTCACTCGTGAATGCCCAGGTCAGGACGTGGAAATCGCGGATCAGCCGGAACCCACGAACAGCACCAGCAGCAGCCAGACCACCGGGGCGGTCGGCAGCAGCGAGTCCAGCCGGTCCATGATGCCGCCATGCCCCGGCAGCAACGTGCCCATGTCCTTGATGCCGAGGTCCCGCTTGATCATCGACTCGCCCAGGTCGCCGAGGGTGGCGCTGACCGCGACCGCGAGCCCCAGCAGCAGCCCCTGCCACCAGGAACCGCCGTCGATCAGGAACTGCATGCACAGCGCACCGGCGACCATCGCGAAGGCGATGGCCCCGAACAGCCCCTCGCGGGTCTTTCCGGGGCTGATGCGCGGTGCGAGCTTGTGCTTCCCGAAGCGCCAGCCGACGGCGTACGCACCTGTGTCGCTGACCACGGTCAGCAGCAGGAAGGTGAGCACCCGCTGCGGCCCGTCGTCCGCGGTCAGGAGCATCGCGACGAAGGTCGCCAGGAACGGCACGTAGAACGCGGCGAACACACCGGCCGTGACGTCCTTGAGGTATCCCTCCGGCGGCTCCGTCATCCGCCAGACGAGCACCGCGAGCGCGGTCAGTGCCATCGCCACCCAGGCGCCCTCGGCGCCCCGGACGTATCCGGCCACCACCATCGCCGCGCCACCGACCGCGAGCGGAACGAGCGGCGCCCTGATGCCCTTGCGCTCCTCCAGCCGCGAGGTGAGCTCCCAGAGCCCCACGACGACGGCCGCGGCGATCACACCGACGAAGACGGCCTTCACGATGAACAGCGAGGCGACGATGACGGCGCCGAGCCCCACACCGACCCCTATGGCGGCTCGCAGATCACGGCCCGCACGTTTCTTCTGCGGGGGCGGTGGCGCGGTGGACATGGGCTCCTGCGGCTTCTCGTCACGGAACAGGGGGCCGCCGCTCAGGCGTGCGGCCCCTTGGTCCCGGTCATCACGGTCGTCAGCGTCTCTACCTGCGTCGGGAACGTCCGGCACCATGGGCATGGGCCGAGTCTGCTGGGCGTCATGCACATCGTATGCAGGACCCGCCGGAGCAGCCTGCATCTCGGGCGCACCCCAGCGACCGGCTCCCTGTGGGGCGCCCCGGGAAGAGTCGTTCATCAGACTTCGAGCAGCTCGGCTTCCTTGTGCTTGAGCAGCTCGTCGACCTGTGCGACGTACTTCGCGGTGGTGTCGTCGAGCTCCTTCTCCGCGCGACGCACCTCGTCCTCGCCGGACTCCTTGTCCTTGACCAGCTTGTCGAGCGTCTCCTTGGCCTTGCGGCGCACGGCCCGGATGGAGATCTTCGAGTCCTCGGCCTTCGTCTTCGCGACCTTGATGTAGTCGCGCCGACGCTCCTCGGTGAGGTCCGGGAAGGTCACCCGGATGATATTGCCGTCGTTGCTCGGGTTGACGCCCAGGTCCGAGTCGCGGATGGCCTGCTCGATGTTGCGCAGCGCGCTCTTGTCGAACGGCGTCACGACGGCCATGCGCGGCTCGGGCACCGAGAACGAGGCGAGCTGGTTGATCGGGGTCAGCGCGCCGTAGTAGTCGGCGACGATCTTGTTGAACATCGCCGGGTGCGCACGGCCGGTACGGATCGCGGCGAAGTCCTCTTTCGCGACGACGACGGCCTTCTCCATCTTCTCCTCGGCCTCAAGGAGGGTTTCTTCGATCACCACGTGCTCCTGCGTGTCTTGAGTGGGCCCGGCTGCTCGGGCCCGGCGGGTCCTGCGTCGCGTCCTCACCTGCACGGTGTCCGACCGGCAGGCCGTTGTCCATCCTTCGGCGCCTGTACCGGGGTGTTCCCCGCAGGCCCCGGACCCTCCCGTCGCTTCCCGGGAAGGTCCCCCGGTTCTCAGGTCCGGGTGCCCTGGTCACTCACGAGCGTGCCGATCTTCTCACCCTTGACCGCACGGGCGATATTGCCCGTCGCGGTCAGCTCGAACACGAGGATCGGCAGCTGGTTGTCGCGGCAGAGCGTGATGGCGGTGGCGTCGGCGATCTTGAGATCGCGGGCGAGCACCTCGCTGTACTCGAGCGCGTCGAACTTCACCGCGTCGGGGTTGGTCTTCGGGTCGGAGTCGTAGACCCCGTCCACCCCGTTCTTGCCCATCAGCAGTCCCTGGGCGTCGATCTCCAGGGCGCGCTGGGCGGCAGTGGTGTCGGTGGAGAAGTACGGCATCCCCATACCGGCGCCGAAGATGACGACGCGGCCCTTCTCCAGATGGCGCACGGCGCGCAGCGGGATGTACGGCTCCGCGACCTGCCCCATGGTGATGGCGGTCTGGACGCGGGAGTCGATGCCTTCCTTCTCCAGGAAGTCCTGGAGCGCCAGGCAGTTCATGACCGTGCCGAGCATGCCCATGTAGTCGGACCGGGCCCGGTCCATGCCGCGCTGCTGGAGCTCGGCACCGCGGAAGAAGTTGCCGCCGCCGATGACGACCGCGATTTCCGCGCCGTCGCGGACGACTGCCGCGATTTCCCGGGCGATGGCGTGCACGACATCGGGGTCGACACCGAGACCCCCGCCGCCGGCGAACGCCTCTCCGGACAGCTTCAGCATGAAGCGTCCGGGCACCTTGCCGTCGTCGCGCTTGTGGTCACCTTTTGCGGCGTCCGCGTCCTTGTTCATGGAGATTCTCCTCGTGCACATACGAAGAAGGCCATTGCCGGTGGGTCTGGTGTTCCCCTGCGGCAATGGCCTCCTCGTCAGATCTGCGGTCGTACGGCATGTGTGCGGCCGACGACTGCACTAGACCCTATCGGGGTCCACCGTTGTTCGCGGACGGACTTCAGATGCCGACCTTGATGCGCGAGAAGCGCTTCAGGGTGACACCGGCCTCGTCCAGAACCTTCTGGACGGACTTCTTGTTGTCCTTGGCGAACGCCTGCTCCAGGACGACGACCTCCTTGAAGAAGCCGTTGACGCGACCCTCGACGATCTTCGGAAGGGCAGCCTCGGGCTTGCCCTCCTCGCGGGAGGTGGCCTCGGCGACACGACGCTCGTTCTCGACCGTCTCGGCCGGGACCTCGTCACGGTTGAGGTACTTCGGGGCGAAGGCGGCGATGTGCTGCGCGACGTCCTTGGCTACCTCGGCGCTCTCCTTGTCGAGCTCGACCAGCACACCGACCTGCGGCGGGAGGTCGGGCATCGTGCGGTGCATGTACGCAGCCACGTAACCACCGGTGAACTGCGCGAAGCGGTCCAGGACGATCTTCTCGCCGAGGTTGGCGTTGGCCTCGTCGACGTACGCCTGGACGGTCTTGCCGGCCTCGATCTCGGAGGCGAGCAGCGCGGCCAGGTCGACCGGCGAGGTCGCGGCGACGTGGGCGGCGAGCGTGTTGGCGACGGTCTGGAACTTCTCGCCCTTGGCGACGAAGTCCGTCTCGCACTTCAGCTCAAGCAGAACGCCGGAGGTCTTGTCCTCGGAGATGAGGGAAACGACGGCACCGTTCTCGGCAGAACGGCCCTCGCGCTTGGCGACGCCCTTCTGGCCCTTGATACGGAGCGCCTCGACGGCCTTGTCGACGTTGCCGTCGGCCTCGTCGAGCGCCTTCTTGCAGTCCATCATGCCGGCGCCGGTCAGCTCACGGAGCTTCTTGACGTCAGCGGCGGTGTAGTTCGCCATGAGTCTGTGTTTCTCTCTCGAAGTCTGAAAGATCTACGGGTGAACGGCGGGGGCGGTGCTTGTGGCACCGGCCCCCGCCGTCATCAGCCGTGACGGGTGTCAGGCCTGCTCGGCGTCCGCAGCCGGGGCCTCGGCAGCGGCCTCGGCCGGCGTCTCGGCGTCCGCGGCCGGGGCCTCGGCAGCGGCCTCGGCCTCGGCCGGCGTCTCGGCGTCCGCGGCCGGGGCCTCGGCAGCAGCCTCGGCCGGCTTCTCGGCGTCCGCGGCCTTCTCGGTCTCGGCGGAGGACTGCACCTCGGCGTCGGCCTTCTTGTCGCCCTCGAGCAGGTCGCGCTCCCACTCGGCGAGCGGCTCGCCGGCGGCCTTCGCGCCCGGCTTCGAGTCACCGGTGGCGGCACCGGAACGGGCGATGAGGCCCTCGGCGACGGCGTCGGCGATCACACGGGTGAGCAGGGTGACGGAGCGGATCGCGTCGTCGTTGCCCGGAATCTTGTAGTCGACCTCGTCGGGGTCGCAGTTGGTGTCGAGGATCGCGACGACCGGGATGTGGAGCTTGCGCGCCTCACCGACGGCGATGTGCTCCTTCTTGGTGTCGACGATCCAGACGGCGCTCGGCACCTTCTGCATCTCGCGGATACCACCGAGGGTCTTCTCCAGCTTGGCCTTCTCGCGGGAGAGAACCAGGAGCTCCTTCTTGGTGAGGCCGGAGGCGGCCACGTCCTCGAAGTCGATGAGCTCAAGCTCCTTCAGACGCTGAAGGCGCTTGTAGACGGTGGAGAAGTTGGTGAGCATGCCACCGAGCCAACGCTGGTTGACGTACGGCATGCCGACGCGCGTCGCCTGCTCGGCGATGGCCTCCTGGGCCTGCTTCTTGGTACCGACGAACATGATGGAACCGCCGTGGGCGACGGTCTCCTTGACGAACTCGTAGGCGCGGTCGATGTACGACAGCGACTGGAGCAGGTCGATGATGTAGATGCCGTTGCGCTCGGTGAAGATGAAGCGCTTCATCTTCGGGTTCCAGCGACGGGTCTGGTGACCGAAGTGGACGCCGCTTTCCAGCAGCTCCCGCATCGTGACGACGGCCATGGCCGTACTCCTTGAGGTGCTCGGTTGTCGCGACCGCAGGATTGCTGTCGCGCCTGACGCCCCGACGCGCCGTGCCACGAGGGACCGAGGAGCGCGGCCACCGTCCGCAGAGAGGGAGGTGGCGGGGCGTGCGAAGTCGACCCGGTGACCCGGATCGCCATAGGAAGTGTACGGGACGGGTCGGGTGCCGGGTGACGGCGCTGTCCACAACCGGTCGGTAGTCCACAGATCCGGTCCATGATCCCCGCGATTCCGTGCAGCGCGGGACGGTTCTGCCATGCGATGCACAACCGATCCGACCGTGCCCCGCTCCGGGCACGGACTCCGTTTCCGCGCGGCCGCAGCGGCCGCGCTCGTGGTGGTCGCCCTCCTCGCGGTGCTGTGCGGCACGCGGGTCGTGGCGGCCGAAGCGCCTCCGCCGACGCCTGCTCCCGCACCCGTTCCCACACCCGTACCGGTGCCCCGGCCGGATGGTGCGCGGTCGTGGCCGCTCGCCGGGCGGCCCGTGGTCGTACGGGGGTGGGAGCCGCCGACGAACACCTACGGGCGGGGCCACCGCGGGGTCGATCTCGCCGCGGGGCCCGGCACGCAGGTGCTCGCCGCGGCCTCCGGGCGGGTCTCGTTCGCAGGACGTGTGGCGGGGCGCGGGGTGCTGGCGATCGAGGTGGCCGGGACCGGCGATCCACCACTGCGGACCACGTACGAGCCGGTGCGCGCGCTGGTCGCGACCGACGACCAAGTGACGGCGGGGCAGGTCGTGGCGATCGTGGAGGCGGGCCCCTTCCACTGCGCGTCGGGCTGTCTGCACTGGGGGCTGCGGCGCGGTGACACGTATCTGGATCCGCTCTCGCTGCTGCCGCCCGCGCTGTTGCGACGGGGGCCGTCCCGGCTGCTGCCGGTGTTCGGCGTACCGGAGTCCCGGCCCTCCGCAGAGGGGGCCGGGAGCGGACTCGCCGCCTCCGGTGCGCTGCCCGTCGTCGCCGCGGCAGGGCGCCGACGTCAGTCCCGTCCGCCCCGCACGCCTCGCAGGATCATGGCCACGGCGGTGTCCGCGATCACGGCCGGTTCCTCCGCCACGCCGAGTTCGATGCGCCGGACCGCGGCGTCCACCGACCCCTGCAGCAGCATCGCGGCCAGCCTCGGCTGTTCATGGCCGAGATCGCCGAGCGCCTCGACGATCATGGCGATCAGCCCGCCGTGCGCGGCCCTGATCTTCTCGCGTGCGCCCGCGTCCAGTTCGCTCGCCGAGATCGCGACGACCGCCCGGTGGCGGCGGTCCCCGACGAGGTCGAGCTGCCGGCGCACGTAGGCCTCGACCTTCTCCTCGGACGTGGTGGCCTGCTCCATCGCGTTCTCGACCTCGGCCGCCCAGACGGGGAAGTCGACGGCGCAGAGCTCTTCGACGACGGCTGCCCGGGAGCGGAAGTATTCGTAGACGGAGGACCGGGCGAGGCCCGTGCGTTCGGCGAGGGCGGGGAAGGTCAACGCCTCCGTACCGCCCTCGGACAGCAGGGAGCGGGCGGCGTCCAGGAGGGCGCCGCGCTGCATGGTCCGGTGCTCGGCCACCGAGGCCGCTCGAATCCTGGGCACGCATCCACTCTACGGCGGCCCGTGTTCGGGAGAGGGCGTACGGCTCCGATCGGTGGCCGAAGCGGACCGGGCACGCGTCGGGCGCCCGTGGTCTCAGCGCCCGGCGTCGGCCAGTTTCGCGCGCAACTGCAGCACCGATTTGGTGTGGATCTGGCTGACGCGGCTCTCGGTGACTCCGAGGACATTGCCGATCTCGGCGAGCGTGAGGCCCTCGTAGTAGTAGAGCGTGACGACCGTCTTCTCGCGTTCCGGAAGCGTATTGATCGCCCGGGCGAGCAGTCGTCTGAGCTCACGGTCCTCGGCGACCTCCACCGGATCGTCGGCGGCGGTGTCCTCCAGCGTGTCCATCAGGCTCAGCCGGTCGCCGCCCTCGCCGCCGACATGCAGCAGTTCCTCCAGCGCCACCACGTTCGCCAGCGACAACTGGCTGAAAACCGCGTGCAGTTCCTCCAGCGCGATGCCCATCTCCGCAGCCACCTCCGGCTCGGAAGGGGTGCGCCGCAGTTGGGCCTCCAGCGTGGCATAGGCGCGCTCCACGGCCCGCGCCTTCTGACGCACCGAGCGCGGAATCCAGTCCAGCGCACGGAGTTCATCGATCATCGCGCCCCGGATGCGGGTGATCGCGTACGTCTCGAACTTGATCGCGCGCTCGATGTCGAACTTCTCGATCGCGTCGATCAGTCCGAACACCCCCGAGGAGACGAAGTCCGCCTGCTCGACGTTGGAGGGCAGACCCACGCTCACCCGGCCCGCGACGTACTTCACCAACGGCGAGTAGTGCAGGATCAACTGCTCCCGCAGCCGCTCGTCGCCCGTGGACTTGTACGAGCGCCACAACTCGTCGAGCGAGGAGGGGGCGGTGGGGCGCACAGTGCCACGCGCAGCCGGTGGTACTGGCGCGCGGTCAGACCCGGAGGTGTGCTGGGGCATGTGGTGCCTTGAGCCGTTCTGCCGTGAATTGCTGGAGGACTTGTGTGTGAGTGGGAATCCTTGTGAGCGTAGCGTGACTGAGGCGTCGCGGTCCGCGCAGGACAGCGGATCGGTGCTGTGCGGTCCCGGCCGGTCGGACATGACCGGGATCCGGGGCCGCCGCCTCGTGCGCCGCCCCGGAGGCGTCGCTGAAGTATCCGCCGAGGTCATCGGCATCACCTTTTCACCCGAATGCTCCAGGTCAAGTACCGCCTCGCCGCGCGTCGCCATTGCATGTCGGTCGCGGCGTCAACCGCCATCCGTCGCCATCGCGTTCGACGAACCCCAGTGAGTGCAGTTCGTACAGCCTGCCGAGCGCTTCGTCGGCGCCGGTTCCCGCGGCGCGGGCCACGTCCCGCCCGCTGACGGAGCCGCGGGACGGCAGCGCGTCGAGGACCCTGGCGGAGACCGCGTCCAGCAGGTCCCTGGGGTGGACGGGGCCGCGTCTGGGCGGAGCCAGCTCGCCGATGTCCCCCACCAGTTCGGCGACTTCCGCGGCATCCGTCACCAGGACGCCCTCCCCTCGGAGGAGCTCATGGACCCCTGCCGACAGCCCGCTGGTGGCGGGGCCCGGCACCCCCATGGTGAAGCGGCCGAGCCGCTGCGCGCTGCGTGCGGTGACCAGCGAACCGCTGCGGTACTCGGCCTCGACCACGACCGTCCCGCGCGTCAACGCGGCGATGACCCGGTTCCGGAGAATGAATCTGCTGCGGGTCGGATGATCGGACGGTGGCAATTCGCCGATGACGAGCCCCTGTTCCGCCATCCGTCCGATCAGCTCGGCGTGTCCCCTCGGATAGGCGACGTCCACCCCGCAGGCCAGGACCGCCATCGTCGCCCCGCCGACGGCGAGCGCCCCACGATGCGCGGCCCCGTCCACCCCGAACGCCGCCCCCGACACGACGACCCAGCCCAGCTCGGCGAGCCCGGTGCCGAGACTCGCCGCCATGTGCGATCCGTACGGTGTGCAGGCACGGGCCCCGACCACGGCGACCGAGCGCAGCGCCCAGAGCCGCAGGTCGCGCGGCCCCCGCACCCAGAGGCCGATCGGCCTGCTGTCCCCCAGGTCGTCGAGCTGGCTGGGCCACTCCAGCTCGCCGGGACAGACGAACCGACCGCCGAGCGCGGCGACCGCCGCCAGGTCCCGCTCGGGCTCGACGTGCTCGGCCCGCAACCGGTATGCGTCGAGACGTTTCGGCGTCATCCGGCTCAGTCGCTCCGCGGTCCCGTCCCTGGTGGTGATGCGTCGTATCAGTTCGACGGCACCGCACTCGCGCAGCCAGTGTCCGCCTCGCTCGTCCCCCGGTTCCAGGACGCGGGTCAGTGCGGCCCGTGCCACCCGTTCCCGCTCGCTCACCGCCGCTCCCGGTCCGCTCGGGGGCCCCGGCACCGCGCCACGCTCCGTGCGCCGCCCCGGAAGGCATCCCGGCTCCCGCTCCCGCTCACTGTCGGCCCAGGGCTTCATGACGCCCCGGCCTTCGTCGCGGCGCCCCGTGGAATCCCGGTCCGCAGCTCCAGCGCCACCGCGATGTCGGAGGCCTCCGGGCGGTCGGCGCCGCGCAGATCGGCGACCGTCCACGCCACCCTGAGCACCCGGTCCAGGCCGCGCGCGGTGAGCAGGCCCCGCTCCATGTCCCGCTCGGCCTCCATGAGCGCGCCCGGTGCCACGGCCAGCCTGGTCCGCAACTCATGGCCGGGCACCTCGCTGTTGGTCGTCCACGCGGTGCCGGCCAGCCGGTCCGCGGCCCGCGCCCTGGCCTCCCGGACCCGGGCCGCCACCGTGGCCGTCGACTCTCCCCTGCCGCCCTGCCCCATCAGGTCACGACGCCCGACCGGGTCGACGACCACCCGGAGATCCACCCGGTCGAGCAACGGCCCGGAGAGCCTCGCCTGATAGCGCCTGACCGTCGAGGGCGGGCATTCGCAGCCGGCGCCACTGAGGGTGTGCCGTCCGCACGGGCAGGGATTGGCGGCGAGGACCATCAGGAACCGGGCGGGCAGCCGCACCACCCCGGCGCTGCGTGCCACCACCACGTGCCCCGACTCCAGCGGCTGGCGCAGCGCGTCCAGCACCCGCACGGAGAATTCCGGCGCCTCGTCCAGAAAGAGAATCCCCCGGTGTGCCAGCGAGACCGCACCGGGCCGCGGCAGCCCGTTGCCCCCGCCGACCAGCGACTGCATCGTCGCCGAGTGGTGGGGAGCGCAGTACGGCGCCCGGGTGACCAGCGGTTCCCCGGGCGGGAGAATGCCCGCCACCGAGTGCACCGCGGTGACCTCCAGCGACTCCTTCCTGGTCAGCGTCGGCAGGATCGCCGACAACCGCTCGGCCAGCATGGTCTTGCCGGCGCCCGGCGGACCGGAGAGCAGCAGGTGGTGACCGCCCGCCGCGGCGACCTCCAGTGCCTTGCGCGGCCGCTCCTGCCCCGCCACGTCCGCCAGGTCCGGCTGGCTGCCATCACCGTGTCCGGCGCCCCGGGCGATCCCGGTGCCGATGCCCGTGCCGGGCACCATCAGCCCGGCCAGCATGGCGTCGGGCCGCCCCTCGTCGCAGGACACCCGCTCGTCCGGCACCGGCTCGTCGCAGAGGACCGCGATCAGCTGCCGCAGGCTCCGCACCCCGAGCACCGAGACCCCGGGCACCAGTGCCGCCTCCCCCGCGGTCTGCTCGGCCACGACGACCTGGCGGTACCCGGCCTCCGCCGCGGCGAGTACCGCGGGCAGCACGCCGCGCACCGGCCGCACCCGGCCGTCGAGCCCGAGCTCACCGATCATCACCACATCGGCGATGGCCGCCGGATCGATCCGCTCGGCGGCGCCCAGCACCGCGCAGGCGACCGCGAGATCGAAACCGGAGCCGCCCTTCGGCACGGAGGCGGGCGACAGCCCCACCGTGAGCTTCTTCTGTGGCCACTCGGCCCCGGAGTTCACGACCGCGGCCCTGACCCGGTCCCGGCTCTCCACCAGACTCTTATCCGGCAGCCCCACCAGGGTGAACGCGGCCACCCCCGCCTCCAGGTCCGCCTGGACCTCCACCACCACGCCCTCGACGCCGACGAGCGCCACCGAACACGCCCGCGCGAACCCCATCAGGCCACCCCTCGCGCATGCTCGGCGACGGGCGCTCCTCGCCTGGGCAGCAGCACCCCGACCAGATCGATCCGGACCCCGCCGGGCGGCGGACCGCCGTGCCGGTGGAGCCAGATCCCGGCCAGCCGTCGCAGCCGCTCCGCCTTGACCGGTGTGACGGCCTCCATCGGATGCTCGAAGGCGCCCGCCCTCCGGGTCTTCACCTCGCAGACCACGAGTGTGTCGCCGTCCATCGCGACGATGTCGATCTCACCGGCGCGACAGCGCCAGTTCCGTTCCAGTACGGACAGGCCCGCGTCGGTCAGCAGCCGCGCCGCCAGATCCTCGCCGTACCGCCCGAGTGCCCCTCGTGCGTTCATATCGGCACCACCTCCGGGACCGACTCTGACGGGTTCGGTCCCAGCTGGTGGATCTTGGTGGACAAGTCCGGGATTGTGGATAACCCAGCCACCCGGAAGTGGGAATCAGCCTCCGGAAAACGGGGCTCAGCCGCCCGGAAGTTCGAGATCGCTCTTGTTGAGCTCCTCGATGTTGACGTCCTTGAACGTCAACACCCGCACCTGCTTGACGAAGCGTGCGGGCCGGTACATGTCCCAGACCCAGGCGTCCGCCATGGATACTTCGAAGAACACCTCGCCCTGAACCGAGTGCACCTGCATCTCGTAGTCGTTGGTGAGGTAGAAGCGCCGTTCGGTCTCGATCACATATTTGAACAGACCGACGACATCTCGGTACTCCCGGTAGAGCTTCAGCTCCATCTCGGTCTCGTACTTTTCGAGGTCCTCGGCGCTCATTGGCATGTTCCCCTTCAGCCGTGCGTGCCCCCATTGTGCGCCAGACCCGGGCACCCCCGGGCGCTTAGGCGGTTTCGGGGGCCAGAACCATTGGCGTACACGGAGGACCCTCGGCGAGCAGCGTGCGCAGCAGCTCGGCGAGTTTGGTCGGGTACACCGTCTCACGCGCCGCCGACAGTTCGGCGGAGGTCCACCACCTCAGGCCCGCGACGCTGCGCTGCTCCAGCCCGGTCAGCCCACGCGTGTCGGTGGCGGTCTGCGTCGTACGTGCCAGGTAGTACCACTCGTCCTGCTCCCAGCGGCGGCCGTCGAACGGGAACGAGCACATCCGTTGCCAGAGCAGCGGGCCCAGCTCGACGTCGGTGATCCCGGTTTCCTCGGCGAGTTCGCGCAGCGCGGCCTGTTCCCGGGTCTCGTCGCCCTCCAGACCGCCACCGGGGGTGAACCACCAGGTGCTTGCCGGGTCCTCCGGTTCAAACCCGTGCATCAGGAGAATGCGGTCGTCGGGGTCCAGCAGCACCACGCGGGCGACCTTCCGTTTCTCAGTGCGCACCGGCGGTCGCCCGTTCACTCCTGCTCCGTGCCGACCGCGCGGACCGTGCCGCGATCGGACCGTACGCGCATCCGGCGAGGATGAGCACCGCACCCACCGCCACGGCAGCGAGCTGCAGCCGCAGCGGTCCGGGCGACGACACGCCTCCGGGGAGGGAGGCGAAGGCCTGCGGCCGCCCGACCATGCCGTTCAGCGGCCAGGCGATGGCGTCCACCCTGGCCTGCACCGCGCTGCGCGGCACGGAGCCCTGCCCCGGGTCGTCGAGATGGACCCGCGAGTCCAGCGAGGCGCTGCGTTCGTCCCCGAGCAGGAAGAGCTGCCCCTTGGGCACATCCGCCGTGAAGTCGCTCACCGAGGCGAGGCCCTTCGTATGCAGATACGGTTCCTCAATGGATTTGCCGTTGATCTTGAGCCGGCCCTTGTCGCAGCAGGCGATCGTGTCACCGCCGATGCCCACGACCCGCTTCACCATCGGCACGTCGCCCCACGCCGGATCGGTGAAGACCACCACGTCGCCGCGGCGCACCTCGCTGCCGTCGATCCGCTCCGCGAGCACCCGGTCTCCGGCGTGCACCGTCGGTGTCATCGACTCGGTCGGCACGGTGTACGGCTTGTACACCACGGCCGCCCAGGCGAAGCCGCCGAGGAAGAGCACACAGCCGACGGCCACGGCCAGCCCCGACAGCTTGCTGCCGAGCCGACCGTGGCCGTCACCCGTACGTCCTGTTCCACTCATCCCAGCGTCCCCCACCTCGGAGATCGACAATCGCTGATCCGAGTCGGCACCCTACCCGGCGGTACGCCCGCTGGTCAGCCTCTTGCGACGCCACATCACGAGGGGCACCGCACCGGCTACGCCGAGTGCTCCGGGGGCCAGGCCCATCGCCGCGTTGATCCCCGGCTGGTCGAAGGTCTTCGGGACCGGCAGGGTCGCCCAGCGGTTGATGGGCCACGCCACGACGATGGCCCGGCCGACGACCTCCTTGTCGGAGACCGTGCCGCCGCCCGGCAGACCCTGGTGGTAGCGGGAGTCGAGGGAGTTCTGGCGGTGGTCGCCCATCACCCAGATGCGCCCCTTGGGCACATTGATCGGGCCGAACGGCTCGTCATTGCAGGGCGTGTTCCCGGGGAAGATGAACGACGTGTCGTCCAGTGCCTTGCCGTTGACCACGACCGGGCCGTCCTTCTTGCACTCCACCGTGTCGCCGCCGACCGCGATGACCCGCTTGATCAGGTCCTTCTCCTCGGCGGACGGCATCAGTCCGATGAAACTGAGGAACTTCTGCACCACGTTCGGATTGCTCGTCTGGGTGCTCTCCAGCCAGCCGCCCGGGTCGTGGAAGACCACGACCTCGCCGCGCTTGGGCTCCGCGCCGAACCACGGCGTCAGCTTGTCGACCAGCACCCGGTCGCCCCGCTGCAGCGTGTTCTGCATCGAGTCCGAGGGGATCGAGAACGCCTGCACCAGAAACGTCTTGATCAACAGCGCGAGAACCAGCGCGATACCGATGAGCAGAGGGAGCTCCTTCCAGAAGGAGCGCGGCTTCTTCAGGGCCGAATCACCACCGCCCGGGGAGTCGCCGTCACTCCCCGCGCCGTCCGCCGTCGTCCCGGCGGAGTCGACATTCTCCGGATTGCCCGGCCGGTCCTCGGGTTCCTCGTGTCCGGATCGCGCGCCGACCGCCAAATCCCCCACATCCACTCCTTACTCCGTGCCGCCGCCCGCGCCCTAGCCGGTGCAGGCCCACCACTCCCATAACGAGCGGGAGTTCCGCAGGGGTCGGGAGAGGGATCACTCCGTTGGGATCCTTGGACGACACACTATTCGACGGGCCCGACCCAGCAGTCGTCCCGGCGCGCGCGTCAGGGACCGAGTCGAATGTCGCCGGTTCCTCCAGTTTTCGCCAGTGGCCGAAGGGCCAGGCGATGACCACGGCCCGTCCCACGACCTCGTCCTCGGAAACCGTGCCGTGCTCAGGCTCGTCCAAGTGGTAGCGCGAATCGGCCGAATTGGACCGGTGGTCACCCATCACGAAGATCCGTCCGGCCGGAACCTTTACCTCGAATTTGATGAGGGAGGGCGGATTGCCGGGGTTCAGATACGGCTCGTCGAGCGGCACGCCGTTGACCGTGATCCGGCCGTCCTTGTCACAGCACTTCACCGTGTCGCCGCCGACGGCGACCACCCGTTTGATCAGATCCTGCTCGTCGTCGGAGGGCAGCAGCCCGATGAACGTCAGCGCTTCCTTCACCTGCTTGACGACGACGGGCGAGTCCTTCTTGCCGACGTTCTCCTGGTTCAGCCAGTGCCCCGGGTCCTTGAAGACGACGACATCTCCGCGCTCGGGCCTGGACCCGAACCAGGGCGTCAGCTTGTCCACCAGCACCCGGTCGCCGATCCGGATGGTCTGTTCCATCGATCCCGACGGGATCACGAAGGCCTGCACCAGGAAGGTCTTGAGCACGAGCGCGATCAGCAGCGCCACGGTGATGAGCAGCGGGATCTCCCGCACGGCCGACCCGCGCCGCCGCCGTCTGACCTTGCGCGCCAGTCTGCGCCGCTCCGCCCTGGTCGGCCGTGGGCGCGCGGGTGTCGGCCCGGTGTCGGCCGACACCGGTATCTCCGGGTCGGTCCCGCCCTCCCGCCGCCCGCGGCTACCCATGAGCCCCGCCCGGCGCCCGTACGCCGGCGAAGGCGGCACTGTCCGGCAGCGAGCCCAGCCGGCCCAGCGGCCAGCCGATCCAGTCCACCCGGCCGATCACCCTGTCGACCGGGACCATGCCGCCGCCCGGTTCTCCCAGGTGGTCGCGCGAGTCGCGGGAATTGCTGCGGTGGTCGCCCATCATCCACAGCGTGCCGTCGGGCACGACGATGTCGAAGCGCACCCGGGACGGCGCGTCTCCCGGAAACAGGTAGTCCTCGTCGACGGGACGGCCGTTCACCTCGACCCGCCCTCGTCTGTCGCAGCAGACCACCCGGTCACCGCCCACGCCCACCACCCGCTTCACGTAGTCGGTCTCGGCGGGCCTCGCCAGGCCGAGGGACGCTGCCACGCCGTGCAGCAGGCCGGTGACGGGGTTCTCCCGCGGCGCCTCCTGCACGAAGGATCCGGTGCCGTCGAAGACCACCACGTCACCGCGCTGCGGTACGGAGCCGAAACGGTACGCCAATTTGTTCACCAGCACCCTGTCCCCCACCCGCAGCGTGGACTCCATCGAGCCGCTGGGAATCAGGAAGGGCTGCACCACGAAGGCGCTGAGCAGCAGCACGAAGACCGCGCAGACGGCACCGAGCGCGGCGGTCCGCCGCCACGACATCGAGGCGGCCATCCGGTCCGGGATACGCGAGAAGCGCGACCCCTCCTCCGACCCTGTTGCGGGTGCGGAGGAGCTGTCGCGCTCCGAGGGCTTGGCTTCCGTGTCCATCGGGGCCAGAGCTTATCCGGCCGTCCTGTGGACCTGGGAGTCAGCTCAGTTGTCGCGCTTCTCCTTGATCTTCGCGGCCTTGCCGCGCAGCTCACGGAGGTAGTACAGCTTGGCGCGACGGACGTCACCGCGGGTGACGAGCTCGATCTTCTCGAAGATCGGGCTGTGCACCGGGAAGGTACGCTCCACGCCGACGCTGAAGGAGACCTTGCGGACCGTGAAGGTCTCGCTGACGCCGGAGCCCTGGCGGCGGATGACCACGCCCTTGAACTGCTGGATACGGGAGCGGTTGCCCTCGATCACTCGCACGTGGACGTTGACGGTGTCGCCGGGGCGGAACGCCGGGACGTCGGTACGCAGCGATGCGGCGTTGACGTCGTCGAGCAGGGAAGCCATGTTGTCTGCTTTCTTCGCCGATGCCACAGGTCATCGACGGAAGGTAGTGAGGAGCTGGAGGCGCTGATCGCGTCGGACGGGCGTCGGGACCGTTCCCCATGTGCATGGAGAACACAGCGGTCGCTTCCCCCTGTGGCAGGGGCGCACGCCGGACGTACAGCAGCGGCCTATTCTTCCACGGCCTCGGGCCTGCGCCAAAATCGGCCCCCGGGCTCCGGTGACCAGCCGAGGATGGAGAGGATCTCGCGGTCCTTCTTGTCGAAGCCGCTCGCCTCGCAGCGCTCGATGAGATCGGGCCGGTTGAGTGCCGTGCGACGGAACGCCTCGTCCCGCCGCCAGCGTGCGATCTTCCCGTGGTGACCGCTGAGCAGGACGTCCGGGATGCCCCGGCCGCGCCACTCGGGCGGCTTGGTGTAGACGGGCCCCTCCAGGAGATCGGCCATCTCGCCGGGGGCGAAGGAATCGTCGCGGTGCGACTCGGCGTTGCCGAGCACACCGGGCAGCAGCCGGGCCACCGCTTCGGTGATCACCAGCACCGCGGCTTCCCCGCCGGCCAGCACGTAGTCACCGATGGACACCTCGACGACCGGTATGCGGGTGGCGTACTCGTCCATCACCCGGCGGTCGATGCCCTCGTAGCGGGCCGGCGTGAAGATCAGCCACGGCCGTTCGGAGAGCTCGACGGCGAGTTCCTGGGTGAACGGACGGCCGCTGGGCGTGGGGACCACGAGCACCGGGGAGTGCGCCCCGGCCTCGTACCCGCGCGCCAGGGCGTCGTCCAGCGCCTCGCCCCACGGCTCGGTCTTCATGACCATGCCGGGGCCGCCGCCGTACGGGGTGTCGTCCACCGTGTTGTGCCGGTCGTACGTCCAGTCGCGCAGATCGTGGACGTGCACATCGAGGCGGCCGCGCGCGCGGGCCTTGCCGACGAGCGAGACGTTCAGCGGTTCCAGGTACTCCGGGAAGATCGTGACGACGTCGAGGCGCATCAGGCGTCCTTCCCGGACTCGGGCGTCCCGTCCCCGTCGCCCTCTTCGTCGCGCGAGGAGGCGATCACGGCCTGGCTCTCGTCGATCAGTCCGGGCGGCGGGGCGATCACCGCACGCTGCTCCGCCAGATCGATCTCGGTGACGATCTCCTCGACGAACGGGATCATCACCTCGCTGCCGTCCGGCCGCTCCACGATGAAGAGGTCCTGGGACGGCAGGTGTGTGATCTCGGTGATCCGGCCGATCCCGGTGCCGTCGGCCAGAACCACGTCGAGGTCCATGAGCTGATGGTCGTAGAACTCCTCGGGGTCCTCGGGGAGTTCCGCCGGGTCGACCTCGGCGATCAGCAGTGTGTTGCGCAGGGCCTCGGCAGCCGTACGGTCGCGTACGCCCTCGAACCGGAGCAGCAGCCGTCCGCTGTGCACCCGGCCGGTCTCGATCGTGAGCGGTCCGGCGCCGGCCGGTTCGGTGGCGAGTACGGCCCCGGGCGCGAGCCGCAGCTCCGGCTCGTCCGTACGCACCTCGACGGTGACCTCGCCCTTGATGCCGTGGGCACGGCCGATCCGCGCGACTACCAACTGCACCTTGTGTCTCTCCTGTCATACGACGACGGGCCGGGGCGGGCGCTTGGCCCTCCCCGGCCCGTGCCGGTGTTCAACTCTGTCAGCGAACCTGATCCACATCGACGAGGTCGACGCGGATGCCACGGCCGCCGATGGCGCCCACGACGGTACGCAGTGCGCGCGCGGTGCGGCCGTTGCGGCCGATCACCTTGCCGAGGTCGTCGGGGTGGACCCGGACCTCAAGCACGCGACCACGGCGCAGGTTGCGCGAGGCGACCTGCACTTCATCGGGGTTGTCGACGATGCCCTTCACGAGGTGCTCGAGAGCCTCCTCGAGCATGCTCAGGCCTCGGTCGACTCGGCGGCCGCAGCCGCGTCAGCAGCCTCGTCCGCCTTCTTGTCGGACTTCTTCGCCTTCTGCGTGATGGCCTCGCCCTTGGACTCCTCGCCGCCGTCCTTGGCCAGGGCCTCGAACAGGGCGCGCTTGTCGGCCTTGGGCTCCGGCTGCAGCAGCGGCGCGGGGGCCGGGAGACCCTTGTGGGCCTGCCAGTCACCGGTGAGCTTCAGGATCGCGAGAACCGGCTCGGTCGGCTGGGCGCCGACGGACAGCCAGTACTGCGCACGCTCCGAGTTGACCTCGATGCGCGAGGGGTTCTGCACCGGGTGGTACAGACCGATCTCCTCGATGGCCCGGCCGTCACGGCGGGTACGGGAGTCGGCGACGACGATGCGGTAGTGAGGCGAACGGATCTTGCCCAGACGCTTCAGCTTGATCTTGACTGCCACGGAAGTGGTGTCTCCTGGTCTATGACGTGGTTGGGCACAACGAAGATGCCACGTGGGGTTGCGGTACTCGGGTGCCCGATGGACGCGTCAGCCGGAGGAGAGAGGGGTCCTGTGCGACTGTCGAGTACAGCTAGTCATTGTGCCACACCGCATCGGGTCACCCCACCGCGACCGCGGCTTCCGGGATACGGAACGGCTTTCCACAGCCGCCGCAGACGATCGGCGCCTGCGCCAGGACCGACGGGACGACCCGCACATTGCGTCCGCAGTCGCAGACGGCCTTGACGCGGACTCCTCCGCCGGAGGAACCGTGCCGGGCAGCCGGCCCGCGGAAGGAACGCTTGGTGTCGGCGGCGGTGGCGACCGTGTGCGCCTTGAGAGCGCGCTGCAGTCGCTCGATCGTCGGCCGGTACCTGCGCTTGGCCTCGGGATTGAGCGTGACCAGTGAGAAGCCACTGCTGGGGTGGGGCTCCTCGGCATGGTCGAGGCCCAGCTCCTCGGCGATCGCGAGGAATCGACGGTTGTGGTAGCGGCCGGCCCGCGAGGTGTCGCGGACACCTCTCGCGGCGGCGATGCCATGGACTGCCTCATGCAGCAGTCGCTCGAAGGAGAGTTCGGCGCCACAGGCGGACGAGGACTCTCCGATCAGGGACTCGGGCGCGGCTAGATCCGGCAGCTCGGGGTGGTACCGCTGAATGTCGGCCCACGCCTGCGCCAGCTCTGCGGCAAGTACAGGTGGTGTCGTGCTCACGTCGTGACAACGAGCGCGAGTGCCCCGGTGTTCCGATTCCGGGCCATCCCAAATAATTTGCACGTACCAGTCAGTTGCCGTTGATGCGTCCTGACGAGGGCGGGTGCGCAGATCTGCGGAGAAGTCTCACAGCTCACACCAAGCCGGTACGTAGCGCCCCGTACGCCCGGACGCGTAGTCGGCCGGCGTATGCCGGGATGCCGAGCCGCCCCGGTGGGCGGGCGGGGCGTCAGTAGGCGCGGGCCACCAGCGCGACATTACCGGGGGCATCGTCCGAATCCGGCACCGACCCGTCCGCCGCGACCAGGCACCGCACCGACACCCCCCGTTCCGCGAGCCGGGCCTCCCCCGCCGGGCCGAGGGCCGACCAGGCGATACGTGCCCAGCCGCCCGCTGCCGCGGCCTCCGCGGCCTCCTCGACGGACGCGGCCTCGGTGGTGGACGACTCGCGCCTGACACGGGACTCGCGCAGCAGCGTCGCCTGGTCCTCCTCCAGGACGGCCGGAAGGAGCGCGGGCAGGGCCTCGACCGCCACCGGCTCCTTCCCGCCGGGGACGCGCCTGGCCAGCATCGCGGTGCCGTGCTCCAGATCGCGCGGGCCGACCTCGATCCGTACCGGCACGCCCTTCAGCTCCCAGTCGACCGCGCGGCGGCCGAACGGGGTGTCGGTGCGGTCGTCGACCTCGGTCCTGATCCCCGCGGCGCGCAGTCGCTCCCCGACGGACCGGGCCGCGCTCAGCACCGCCTCCTCCCCCTTGATCGCGAGGACGACCGCCTGGACGGGGGCGAGCCGCGGCGGCACCCGGAGGCCGTGGTCGTCGCCGTGCGCCATGATCAGACCGCCGACCATGCGGGTCGACGAGCCCCACGAGGTCTGCCAGACGAGCTCCCGCCTGCCCTCCCTGGACAGGTAGCCGGTGTGGAAGGCCTTGGCGAAATTGGTGCCGAGCTCGTGGCTCGTACCCATCTGCAGGGCCTTGCCGTCCCGCATCATGGCTTCGAGCGTCAGAGTGTTGATGGCGCCCGCGAATCGCTCGGCCGGGGTCTTGCGGCCCAGGACCACATCGATGCCCAGGACATTGACCATGAAGTCCGCGTAGACGTCCCGGTGGATGTACGCGGCGTACTCCCGGGCCTCCTCGCGGGTGGCGTGGGCGGTGTGGCCCTCCTGCCAGAGGAATTCCGTCGTGCGGAGAAAGACCCGCGGCCGCCTCTCCCAGCGCACCACGTTCGCCCACTGGTTGATCAGCAGCGGCAGATCCCGGTAGCTCCGCACCCATTTCGAGAAGTACTCATTGATGATCGTTTCGGACGTCGGCCGCACCACCACGGGCTCTTCGAGCTCTTTTCCGCCTCCGCGGGTCACGATCGCGAGCTCCGGCGCGAAGCCCTCGACGTGCTCGGCTTCGCGTGTCAGGTAAGACTGGGGGATGAAGAGCGGGAAGTAGGCGTTCCGGGCGCCCGCCTTTTTGATCCGGGCATCCATCTCCTGCTGCATCCGCTCCCACAGGCCGTATCCGTACGGCCGGATGACCATGGTGCCGCGCACCGGACCGTTGTCCGCGAGTTCGGCCTTGTTGATCAGATCCTGGTACCAGCGGGGAAAGTCCTCGGCCTGGGGCGTGAGAACGGGTGCCTTTGCCATGGCGCGCATCGTATGGCGACACCGCCCACCACACGGAGCGACGGGCCCCGCTGCCGCGGTCCGTCCCCCGGACCACCCGGCCATTGCGGTCGGGCCCCTGGACGCGGGGGCCGATGCGCAGTTCTCTGACATGGAGGGGGGAGCGGGCGCACACGCACAGGGGGGAGCATCCACTCGGGGCACGACCGATCGGACACGACCGACCTCTCGGCGGATTGGAGCGCTTCCATGACACCTACGCTCGTCCGGCACCGCAGCCACGCGGACACGGCCACCCCGGTGGACCCCGGCACCCGCGCCCGGGACTGGGCCGAGATCCAGGAGCGAATGCTCGCACCGCTGTACGAGGCGGTGTACGAGCGGCTCGAAGTGGGCACCGGCACCCGGCTGCTCTCCCTCGGCTGCGGCTCCGGTCTCGCGCTGCTGATCGCGGCCGGCCGCGGGGCCCGCGTCACCGGCGTCGACACCGACCCCGACCGGCTGGCACTCGCACGGGCCCGGCTGCTGACCGACCCGGGGAACGAGGCCGGGCATCCCCGGCTCCTCGACGGCGATCCGTCCGAGGCCGCCCCGGCCGACGGAACCCCTTACAACCTGCTCACCGCGTTCACCCCGATCGGCTGCTCGTCCGGGGACGGGGAAGGGCTGGTGTCCGCGCTGCGGTCCGCCGTACCGCTGGCCGCCCGCGGCAGCACGGTGGTGCTGGCCGGGTGGGGCCCGCCGGAGCGGTGTGCGACGACCCCGGTACTGCGGGTGGCGGACCGGCTCGCCGACGGGGCGCCGACGCCCCGCACGGACGGCTGGCGCGTGGCACGCCGGGACGACCTGGAGGAAGTGGCGTTCCGGGCCGGTCTGAATCCGGACGGCTCCGGACGGGTGGCGTGCCCGTTCGGGTACGCGGACATGGACAGCGCGGTGCGGGGACTGCTGTCGACGCGGCTCTTCGACGCGGCGGTGCGGGCGACGGACCGGGCCCAGGTAGAGAAGGAGGTCGCGGAGGCCCTGCATCCGCACCGGCGCCGGGACGGCACGATCTGGATGCCGAACGTCTTCCGCTATCTCGTGTGCACCACGTGATCGTGAGCCCGTGTGCGGCGCAGGTGAGCCCCGTGCGCGCACGGGGCAGGGCGGGTGCTACTTGGCCAGACGGGTGATGCCGGCCGCCCGGTAGGCCGCGGCCTCGTCCAGCGTCTCGTTCTCCAGCAGTGCCGCGGCCAGCGAGTCCAGCCGGTCCCGGTTCTCGCGCAGGAGCCGGCACGCCGCCTCGTAGCACTCGTCGACGATCCGCCGCATCTCGCTGTCCACCGCGTCGAGCGTCGCGGGGGCGGCCGACAGTCCGTACGCCTGCTGGGCATCGCCCGGGATCGCGGTCAGCCTGCCCACCTTGTGGCTCATGCCCCAGCGGCCGACCATGCCGCGGGCCAGGTTGGTGACCTGCTCCAGGTCGCTCTCCGCACCTGTGGTGATCATGTCGAAGACCACGTGCTCGGCGGCCATCCCGCCGAGCGCGCCGATGATGCGGCCGCGCAGGTAGTCCTCGGTGTAGGAGTACTTGTCGGCGTCCGGTGTCGAGAGGGTGACGCCCAGGGCCCGGCCGCGCGGGACGATGGTGACCTTGCGGACCGGATCGGCCCCCGGCTGGACCATGCCGAGCAGGGCGTGCCCGCTCTCGTGGTACGCGGTCCTGCGGCGCTCCTCGTCCGACATGACCAGCGAGCGCTCCGCCCCGAGCTGGACCTTCTCCAGGGCGTCCGAGAGATCGGACTGGCTCACCTCGGACTGCCGGCGCTTGACGGCGAGCAGCGCGGCCTCATTGGCCAGGTTGGCGAGATCGGCGCCGGTCATTCCGGGGGTCGTGCCGGCCACCTGGGCCAGGTTCACATCCTCGGCAAGCGGGATCTGCCGGGTGTGGATCTCCAGAATCGCCTCCCGGCCGCCCCTGTCCGGCGGGCTGACCTGGACGATGCGGTCGAAGCGGCCGGGCCGGGTGAGGGCGGGGTCGAGGACGTCGGCCCGGTTGGTGGCGGCGAGCACGACGACCCCCTCCGAACCGGAGAAGCCGTCCATCTCGGTGAGGATCTGGTTGAGGGTCTGTTCGCGTTCGTCGTGACCGCCCATGCCGGAGCCGCCGCCGCGGGCCCGGCCGATGGTGTCGATCTCGTCGATGAAGATGATGGCGGGGGCGACCTTGCGCGCCTCCGCGAAGAGTTCCCGCACCCGGCTCGCGCCGACGCCGACGATCATCTCGATGAACTCGGAGGCCGAGGCCGAGAAGAACGGCACTCCGGCCTCACCGGCGACGGCCCGCGCGAGCAGGGTCTTGCCGGTGCCGGGAGGTCCCGCGAGGAGAACTCCGCCGGGCATCCGGGCGCCCATCTTCCGATAGGCCTGCGGGTTCTTCAGGAAGTCCACGACATCGTTGAGCTCGCCCTCGACCTCGTCGATCCCGGCCACGTCCTGGAAGGTGGTGCGCTCGGCGGCCTCCAGTTCGACGGGCTTGGGCGGCGCCTTGCGCCCGAAGCCGCCCATCCCGCCGCCCATGCCCCTGGCCATCCGCCGGGCGATGAACACCCAGAGCAGGACGAGCAGCAGCATAGGGGCCAGCGAGATCAGCAGATTGGCCAGGAAGCTGCGCTGCTGGACGACCGGCTCGGCGGTGACGGTGACATCGTCCTTGACCAGTTCGGCCCAGAGATTGTCATCCGCGAAGGCGGGCCGCTGAGTGACGAACTTGGTGTACGTCTTGTCGCTTCCCGGAACCTTCGCCTCCTTCTTGAGCTGCCCCTGGATCGCGTCGCCCTTGGCGTAGATCTTGGAGACATTGCCCGAGGTGACCTGCTTGCTGAACTCCGTGTACGCGATCGTCCGCTCCTCCGCCCCATTGAAGAAGGACAGCACCAGATTGGCGATCAGATAGACGGCGAGCGCGGTCAGCAGCAGCCCGCCCCAGCCCCCGGGCATCTTCCGGCCCGTCGGCGGAGGTGGTGGGGCGCCCTCGGAGCGCCACGGCTGGTCGGTTCGATCGCGGGGAGGTACGGGGTTGGTCACGCGTGCTCCTCTTCCGGCAGCCGTCAATCGTGACATTAGATGAGAAAACGACACCAAGCCCCCCGTGAGCCTCTCCAGTGGGCCCAGAGAGGGAAGCGAGGCCACCCGGATGAATTCCTTGTCAATATCCAGAATCCTGTTTACTGTTTGATTCGTGAACGATTTCGATGACCGCTTCCTCACTCGAAACGGCCTCGCCGCCCGGCAGCTCGCCGTCCTGCTGCTCAACCATGAGCCGGACACCCGCCTGCCCCGCGTGCGCGACTTCGCCGAGGAGCTGGGCTGCGGAAACGGGACCGTTCAGGCGGCCTTGCAGCTGCTGGAGGATTCCGGCGCGATCGAGACGACGGCCCGCGGCCATCTCGGCACCTTCCTCGTCCGGTCCGACCGCTCCATCCTCTGGCGGCTGTCCGGACTCGGCACACTGCTCGCCGCGATGCCGCTCCCGTACTCGCGCAGGTACGAAGGGCTGGCGACCGGGCTGCGCAGCGCCTTCGAGGAGGCGGGCGCCCCGTTCGCGATCACGTTCATGCGAGGTGCCGGAGCCCGTACGGCCGCACTGCTGGAGGGCAAGGTCGACCTCGTCATCCTGTCCCGCTTCGCGGCCGACCAGCTGATCGCCGAGCACCCGGTGGAACTCGTCGCCGATCTCGGCCCCGCCACCTACGTCGGCGCACACGGGATGCTGGTGCGGCACGGCGTCGACCTGGACTCCCCCGGACTGCGGGTGGCCGTCGACCACGCGTCCGAGGATCTGCGGATGCTCGTGGAGCGGGTGTTCGCCGGCCGGGACGACATCGAGTGGCTGGAGGCCTCGTACATGCAGCTGCGTGACCTCTTCGCCCGCGACGAGGTCGACGCCACCGTCTGGAACCTGGACGAGGCGCAGGACCGGATCGGGCCGGGCGTCGACGTGCTCCCGCTCGGCGACGAGGTCACCCGCGAGCTGTCGCTGCGCAACTCCAGCGCGGCCGTCATCGGGCGGACCGAGGGGACGAAGGCGCTCGCCGCGGTGCGGGACGCGCTCGACCTGTCCCTGGTGACCCGGCTGCAGAGCGAAGTGCTGCGGGGCGAGCGCATGCCCTCGTACTGACCGGCGGGTGACGGACATCTCGCTCGTCCCGAACGCCCGTCGGCCTCAAAATACAGAATCCTGATTATTGTTGATTTTAGGAGGATCACCATGGACGACCAGCTCGCACTGCGGATCCAGCTCTTCCGCGAAGGCGGTCAGGTCCGGCCCGAAGTGGCCGATTTCGTCACCGCCGAGCTGACCGCCCTCGAAACCGACGGCCGCACGGTCACCGAAGCGACCGCGGGCATGCTGACCAGCCATCTGATGATGGCGCTCACCCGGCTCCTGGACGGCGAGCCGATCGAGCAGTTCCTCACCGACGACCAGGTCGCCGCCGAACTGGCCGGACACCCCGACGCGGTCGAACGCGCCCGTGCCGTGTCCGCGCGGGCCGAACGGGAACTCGGTGCCGCGCTCCCCGAGTCGGAGGTCAACTTCCTCGGCATGCACCTCGCCGTCCTGGCCCAGCAGTCACCGGCCGCTCCCACTTCCTGACCCGCCCCGCACACGGAACAGCCGCACAGAGAGAAGAGACAGAAATGACGAAGATCCTCACCGGTGGAGTCGGCAAGGTCGAGGTCGCCCAGGCCATCGGCAAGCTCGGCATCGACGCCCTCGACGTCGTCACCTCCAGCGACATGGACGCCGCGATGAAGCTCCGCGTCGGACAGGCCGACTACTACCTCGGCACCTGCCACACCGGTGCCGGTGCCTCCCTCGGCGTCCTCGTCGGCCTCATGGGCAGCGCCGCCTGCCACACCTTCGGCCGCAGCGTGCCCACCGAGGAGGAGGTCACCGCCCTGATCGCCGACGGCAAGAAGGTCTTCGGCTTCTCGATGGACCAGATCGACGTCATCGCCCCACTCATGGCGCGCGCCATCGCCGCCCGCGGCTGATCCGGCCACCCCTCCCTCATCCCGGGCACGAAGGAGTGACTCGTGAGCACCACACTCGCCGCCGGCACCAGCCTTGACTTCACGCTGGCCCAGCAGCTGACCGTGATAGCCCTGTGCGCGCTGACCGCGTACATCTCTCACATGGCTCTGGCCGTCTTCAACGACGGCGTACGTCCGTTCCTGCTGGACTTCATCCAGGGGCGCACCACCCGCAGCGCGACGACGGCGGTCTCCTTCGGCCTCTCCGCCGGGTTCATCTTCGGACTCGGCGCCCCGATGGCACTCTCCACCGGCGTGCTCAACCCGTGGCTCGTCTTCCTGCCCACCGACATCCTCGGCATTCTGGCGCCGAAGAAGTGGCTCGCGCCGATCCTCGGCGGCGCCTGGGGCGCCGTCGTCGTCTTCGGGCTGAACGGCGCCAACAACGTCGCGCACGACCTGCCCGTCGACTTCATCACCGCCATGCAGCAGATGTCGACGCCGATCCTCTTCCTCTTCGCGCTGTTCCCGGTGCTCGCCATCACCAAGCAGTTCGGCCGCAAGTGGGGCGGCATCGCCGGAGTCCTGGAACTCGCGCTGGTCGTCATGACCATGAAGCTCTGGCCGAAGATGTTCGCCGGGGCGCTGGCCATGGCCGTCGGCGTGCTGATGCTGATCGCCCTGGCCGTCGCCAAGGACATGAAGCAGCGCAGGGCCGACCGGGCCGCGGGGGTCACCGAGGTCGTCCTGGAGGACGACCCGATGGCCTCGCTCTTCAGCGCCAGCGCGGCCCGTCTGCGCAAGTACCTCCCGCTGTTCATGGTGCTCGGCGCCGGGGTCTGTGTGCTGGCCCAGATGCACATATTCGGCGGCGGCGAGGCGACCAGCTTCCTGATCGCCAAGGGGCAGTACTCCGAGGCCGCCCAGGTCGACTTCTACCGGGTGTTCGGCTTCATTCCGCTGATCGCGACGACCGCGCTCGCCTCCGGCGCGTACGGCATCGCGGGATTCACCCTGGTGTACCCCATCGGCTATCTGATGCCGAACCCGTTCCTGGCCGCGATCGTCGGCGCCGTCGTCTTCGCCGCCGAGGTCCTGGCCCTGTCGTACATCGGCAAGCTCCTGGGCAAGCTGCCCAGCGTCCGTGACTCCTCGGAGCACCTGCGCAGCGCGATCGGCGACACCCTGCAGCTCGCGATCCTCTTCGGCTCGCTGATGGCCGCCAACGCCATGGGCGGCGGTCTCGGCATCCTCGTCGTCGGCGGGCTCTACCTGCTGAACGAGGCGATGGGCCGGCCGGTCGTGAAGATGGCCGCCGCTCCCGCCGCGGTCATCGTCGGCGGCATCCTCCTCAACGTCCTGTACTGGCTCGACCTGTTCACCCCGATCAAGGGCTGAGGCCGGCCGCGTACACGAAGAAGGAACCCCCCACGATGAACCACCCCGCCCCGCCCACCCTGCGCACCGTCACCGGCGATCTCCCCGCCGGTTCCGTGGCCGGCCCCGCCCTCGCCCACGAGCACCTGGTCCTCGACCTGGACCACAGGGGCGACGGCGCGGCCGTCCTCGACCCGGACCTTCACACCCCGGCGGTCACCGCCGAGCTCACCGCCCTGCGCGAGGAGTTCGGCCTCGGTCTCGTCGTCGAGCTGACCTGCCGCGGCATGGGCCGCGACGTCCGTGCCCTGGCCCGTATCGCCCGGGACGCGCGGATCGCCGTCGTCGCCGCGACCGGCTGGTACTACGAACCGTTCCACACCCCCGAGATCGACGACGCCACCGTCGAAGAACTGGCCCGCACGCTCGTGGCGGAGATCGACGGCGGCATCGGCGCCACCGGCATCCGCCCCGGTGTCCTCGGTGAGATCGGCAGCCACGGCGACACCCCGACGGCGTCCGAGGCCAAGGTGCTGCGCGCCAGTGCGCGGGCCGCCCTCGCCACCGGCCTCTCCGTCGCCACCCACGCCCAGCTCGGCCGCGGCGGAGTCGCCCAGCTGGAGCTGCTGACCGGCGAGGGCCTGCCCGCCCACCGCGTCAGCATCGGCCACCAGGACCTGCTGGACGACCCCGCCGTCCACGAGGAGCTGGCGGCGAGCGGGGCATACGTCGCGTTCGACACCGTCGGCAAGGACGGCTACCAGAGTGACGACACCCGGCTGCGGCTGCTGCTCGCCCTCATCGAGGCCGGGCACGCCGACCGGGTCCTGCTGAGCTGTGACATCTCCCGCCACGGCTACCTCCTGGACGAGGGCGGCCAAGGGTACGGACATCTCTTTCGGAACTTCCTGCCCGAGGTCCGTGCCGCCGGAGTCGACGACGACCTGATCGACCTGATGACCCGCCGCAATCCGCTGCGCTTCCTGACCGGCGCGCGCGTGGAGGAGATCCGAGCATGAGTCCCGTACTTCCGCAGACCTTCCCGCTGGCGACGGTGGAGCTGGACGACGCGATCGCCAGACAGTTCCGGCTCCTGGAGGCCACCACCACGCACTTCGAGGGCCCCCAGCTCTTCGACGCGGACGCCGGGGTCGTCCCGGGTCTCGGCCGCCCCCGCACCACCGCCCGGGTCGAGGCCGTACTCGCGGACTTCTTCGGCGCCGAGGACGCCGCGTTCGTCCAGGGCGCGGGCACCGGCGCGATCCGCGCCGCCCTCAATGCCGCCGTGCGCGCGGGCGACCCGCTGCTCATCCACCGGGCCCCCGTCTACCGCACCACCGAGGTCACGCTGCGCGGCATCGGCGTGACGACCGTCGAGGTCGACTTCAACGACGCGCGGGCGCTGCGCGAGGCCCTGGGGTCCGGCCGGTTCCGGTGGGCCTACGTCCAGCACACCCGCCAGCGGCTCGCCGACTCGTACGACCCGGCGGAGGTCCTCGCCGCCTGCCGGGCCGCCGGGGTCCGCACCCTGGTCGACGACAACTACGCCGTCATGCGCACCCCCGCCGCGGGAGTGGAGCTCGGCGCCGACGCCTCCTGCTTCTCCCTCTTCAAGCTGCACGGCCCCGAAGGCGTCGGCATCGTCGTCGGCGCCCGCGATCTGGTCGGGCACATCCGCCGCGACAACTACTCCGGCGGCGGCCAGGTCCAGGGCTGGCAGGCGCTCGACGCCCTGCGCGCCCTCACGCACGTGCCGGTCATGTGGTCCGTGCAGTCCCGGGTGGGCGCCGAGGTCGCCGAACGGCTGGCCGCGGGCGAGGTGGACGGCGTCGCCGAGGTACGGATCGCCAATGCCCAGGACCGCTGCCTGCTGGTCCGCCTCGACCGGCCGGTCGCACGGGAACTGCCCGCCGTGGCCGCCCGCTTCGGGGCCGCCCCCTACCCCGTCGGCTCCAACTCCCGCTACGAGATCGCGCCGCTCTTCTACCGGATGTCCAGCTCCGCCCTGGACGACTCCCCCGAGCTGGCCGACTGGACCGTGCGCGTCAATCCGATGCGTGCGGGCGCGGATCTCGTCATCGACATCCTGCGCCGCTCGCTCGGCGCGCTGAACGACCCGAAGGACGACTGACCGTGTTTCTCGACACCGTGCTCACCCGCAACTCCGAGCTCGTCGACGCCGCGGCCACCCTTCACCGGCGCGGCGAGATCCCGCCCGACACCTATGTGATGGACCTCGACGCCATCGAGGCCAACGCCGCATTGCTGGCGGCGGAGGCCGAACGGCTGGGCGTCGGCCTCTGGTTCGTGGTCAAGCAGCTGGGCCGCAACCCCGAGCTGATCAGGGCCGTCGCCCGGCACATCCCCGCGTTCGCCGCGATCGATCCGCCCGAGGCCCGCACCCTGCGCGCCGCGGGCGCGCGGGCCGGCAACCTCGGCCACCTCGTCCAGATCCCCCGCCGCGCACTGCCGGAAATGCTGGCCTGGCGCCCCGAGACCGTCACCGTCTTCGACCTCGCCAACGCGCAGGCCGTGTCCGGGGCCGCCCAGCGGCTGGGCCTCGTCCAGGACGTGCTGGTGCGCCTCGAAGGCGCCGAGGGTTCGGTCTACCCCGGTCAGGAGGGCGGCGTCCCGCTCGGCCGGCTCGACGCCTTCGCCGAGGCCGCCGAACGGCTGCCCGGCATCCGGATCGCGGGCGTCACCGCCTTCCCCTGCGTCCTGTGCGACCCGGCGACCGGCGTTCCCCGCGCCACCCCCAACTTCGCGCTCGCCCTCAAGGCCCGTGAGGTCCTGGCCTCCCGCGGACACGAGCGCCTCAAGCTGAGCGCGCCCAGCGCCACCTCGATGGCCTCCCTCCCCCTGCTCGCCGAACTCGGCGCCACCCACGGCGAACCCGGCCACGCCCTCACCGGCACCACCCCGCTGCACGCCATCGACCCGCACCAGCCCGAGAAGCCCGCGTACGTGTACGTCAGCGAGATCGCCCACACCCTCGACGACGGCCGCCCGGCGATCCGCGGCGGCGGCTTCTACGCCCGGTCCCACATCCGCAGCGCCCTGCTGCCGCGCACCGGCGCACGCCTCGGCGTACAGGACGCGCCCGCCGAGAACATCGACTACTACCGGCTGCTCGACGCGCCCGCCGACGGCCAGGACGTCCGGCTCGGGGACACCGCGCTGCTCGCCTTCCGCACCCAGATCTTCGTCACCCGCTCGACCGTCGCCGTCGTCTCCGGACTCTCCTCCGGCGCCCCCCGGCTGAACGCGCTGTACGACGCCCAGGGCCGGGCCCTGTGAGGCCGGACCCGGAAGAGGATGCCTCCATGGCCAAGACCGTCATCGTCGTCATCGACGGATTCGGCGTCGGCGCCATGCCCGACGCGGGCACCCTGCGCCCCGGCGATCTCACCGCCGACACCTGCGGACACGTTCTCGACCACTGCCGCACGGCCCTCGGCCGCCCGCTGCGCCTGCCGGTGCTCGGCGCGCTGGGGCTCGGCCTGGTCCACCCGCACCCGGATCTCGCCCGTCGCACCCTGCTGCCCGTCGCCGCGGGCCGCGCCGCGCTCGGCTATCCCGGCGCCGACACCTTCGCGGGCCACCAGACCATGATGGGCGCGGACTTCAGCCGGGTCACCGTCGCCCGGCTCGCCGACCACCTCGACGAGGTGACCAGAGCCCTGGAGGCGGCGGGGCACCACGTCGTCCCGTTGGACGGCAAGCCGCTGCTCGTGGTCGACGGGGCGGTCCTCGTCCACGACAACCTGGAGGCCGACCCCGGGATCAACTGGAACGCCTCGGGACGCCTCGACGATCTGCCCTTCGAAGGCCCCGGCGGCATCCTCGCCATCGCCCGTACCGTCCGCGCGGTCGCGCCCGTCGCCCGGGTCATCGCGGTCGGCGGCCACGCGGACGGTCCGCTCGGGCGGTTCGTACGCCCCGGCGACGCGGGAACCGTCGGCCTCGACACCCCGGCCACCGGCTTCTACCGCAACGGCGGCCTGGAGGTCCAGCACCTGGGCGCCGAGCTCGACCACACCCGCCAGCTCCCCGATCTGGCCGCCCGCGCCGGTGTCCCGGTCACCCTGGTGGGGAAGGCCGCCGACATCCTGGCGTGCGAGGCGGCGCGACGGCACCCGGCCGTCGGGACCGCCGACGTGCTCGCGTACACCCTCGAAGCGGTACGCGCCCCCGGCAACGCGCTCGTCGTCGCCAACGTCCAGGAGACCGACCTGGCTGGGCACCAGCAGGACACCGAGCGTTACGGACACCTCCTGGAACAGGTGGACGCCGGACTCGCCGGACTCGTGGCGCTGCTCGACGGCCCCGGCGACCGGCTGATCGTCACCGCCGACCACGGGAACGACCCCACGATCGGGCACGCCTACCACACCCGCGAGTACGTGCCGGTGCTGATCCACCGGCCCGGCACGGACGGCGTGGAGCTGCTGCCGGACGCGGAGAGCCTCGCGGATGTGGGCGCCACCGCGGCCGTCTCGCTGTCCCTGGACCCGGGCGGACTGGCCAACGGCACGGCGCTGCGGCCTGGGCGGCACGCCGCGTAGGTTCGCCCGACGACATGCGTGAGGGGCGCCCACCGGCGGTGGGCGCCCCTCACGCATGTCGTCGGGCGCTCAGCCCATGAACTTCTTGAACTCGTCCGGCAGGTCGAAGTTCTTGTCCTCCTGCGCCGGCAGGCCGAACGCGCCGCCCTGCGCCGCCGCCTGCTCGCGACGGGCCGCCGCGGCCTGCTCCTCGGCCTTGCGCTTCATCGGGTTGCCGCTCTTGCGCTTGCCCTTGGCCTGCTTGACCTGCTTCTTCTGCCGGCCGGGGCCGCCGCCCATCCCCGGCATCCCGGGCATTCCCGGCATGCCGCCGCCCTGGGCCATCTTCGACATCATCTTGCGGGCCTCGAAGAACCGCTCCACCAGATTCTTCACCGCGCTGACCTCTGCCCCGGAACCCTTGGCGATACGGGCCCGGCGCGAGCCGTTGATGATCGTCGGCTCGGCGCGTTCCTTCGGAGTCATCGACTTGATGATCGCGGCCATACGGTCCACATCGCGCTCGTCGATGTTGTTGATCTGTTCCTTGATCTGCCCCATGCCGGGCAGCATCCCGAGCAGCTTGGAGATGGAGCCCATCTTCCGGACCTGCTCCATCTGGGCCAGGAAGTCGTCGAGCGTGAAGTCCTTGCCCTTGCTCGACGCCAGTTTGGAGGCCATCTTGGCGGCCTCTTCCTGGCTGAAGGTCTTCTCCGCCTGCTCGATCAGGGTGAGCAGGTCACCCATGTCGAGGATGCGGGACGCCATGCGGTCGGGGTGGAAGGCGTCGAAGTCCTCGAGCTTCTCACCGTTCGACGCGAACATGACCTGCTTGCCCGTGACATGGGCGATCGACAGGGCCGCACCACCGCGGGCGTCGCCGTCGAGCTTGGAGAGCACCACGCCGTCGAAGCCGACGCCGTCGCGGAAGGCCTCGGCGGTGTTGACCGCGTCCTGGCCGATCATCGCGTCGACGACGAAGAGGATCTCGTCGGGGCCGACGGCGTCGCGGATGTCCGCGGCCTGCTGCATCAGCTCCTGGTCGATGCCGAGGCGGCCCGCGGTGTCGACGATGACGACGTCGTACTGCTTGGACCTGGCGTGCTCGATCGAGTCCTTGGCCACCTGGACCGGATCGCCGACGCCGTTGCCCGGCTCGGGCGCGTACACCGCGACACCGGCGCGGTCGGCGACGACGCTGAGCTGGTTGACGGCGTTGGGGCGCTGGAGGTCACAGGCGACGAGCAGCGGGGAGTGGCCCTGGCCCTTGAGCCAGAGACCGAGCTTTCCGGCGAGGGTGGTCTTACCGGCACCCTGGAGACCGGCGAGCATGATCACGGTGGGCGGGTTCTTGGCGAACCGCAGCCGCCGGGTCTCGCCGCCGAGGATGCCCACGAGCTCCTCGTTGACGATCTTGACGACCTGCTGGGCGGGGTTCAGCGCCTGGGAGACCTCGACGCCGCGCGCCCGCTCCTTGACGTTGGCGATGAAGGCCCGGACGACGGGCAGCGCGACATCGGCTTCGAGCAGGGCGATACGGATCTCGCGGGCCGTGGCGTCGATGTCCGCCTCGGACAAGCGGCCCTTGCCCCGGAGGTTCTTGAAAGTCGCGCTAAGGCGGTCGGAGAGAGTATCGAACACGGCGCTCGTCGGTCCTCAGGGTCGGGGGCTGGGGCAGGTCGGTCGTCCCCAAGGGTATCCGGACCCCGGGAAACGCGTGGCCCTCGCCCGGTTCTCATGGCGTTCGAGGGCTCCGGGGCCGGGACGCGGTGCTCAGCCCAGCGCCTTCTCGACCTCCCGGGCCACCTCGGCCGCCCGCACCTCGGGCAGCGGCTCCCCGTCGGTGTCCGTGACGTAGAAGGCGTCCACCGCGTTCGCGCCCAGCGTCGACACATGCGCGCTGCGCACGCGGACCCCGCTGTGTTCCAACGCCCGGCCGATCCGGTGCAGCAGTCCCGGGGCGTCCTGGGCCCGTACCTCGATCACCGTCGCCAGCCGTGAGCCGGCCGCGGCGACCGTCACCCTCGGCGGCGGGGCCTTCACGCCGCGCCGCCTGGGATAGGCGGCCTCGCGCTCGGCGAGCCGGGCACGGATGTCCAGGGAGCCGTCCAGGGCGCGTACGAGGTCGGCGCGGAGGCGGCCCGCCTGCGGCAGGGAGCCGTACTCGGCCGCGACCCGCCAGCTGAGCAGCAGCAGGTCGGCACAGTCGCCCGCGCCGAGTTCGGTGGGGAGTTCCACGGCGCGCAGGTCGGCGGCGCGCACGGTGAGGCGGTGCAGGGCAAGGACACCCGCCGCGGCCGGCAGCACGCCGGGGCGGTCGGGCAGGGCGATGAGGAGTTCGACGCCGATCGGTTCCGGTTCGCCGTCCTCGTCCGGGGTCCCGGCCTGGGCGTGCAGGGTGAGGACGGGTTCGCCGGTGCGCAGGGCCTCGATGGCGAGGCGTTCCTGTTCGGCGCTGGGTGCGGCGGGTTCCGGTTCTTCCGGGGCCTGACCGGCGAGCACGGCGGCGACGCGCTTGACGAGGTCGGCGACGAGGGAGGCGCGCCAGGAGGACCAGGCCGCGGGCCCGGTGGCGAGGGCGTCGGCCTCGGTGAGGGCGTGCAGGAGTTCCAGGGTGGAGGCGGTGGAGACGGCGTCCGCGACGGAGCGGACGGTCGCCGGGTCGTCGAGGTCGCGGCGGGTGGCGGTCTCGATGAGCAGCAGATGATGGCGCACGAGGGTGGCGATGACGCCGATGTCGTGCTGGTCGAAGCCGATCCGGGCGGCCATGTCCCGGGCGATGACCTCCCCGGCGGCGGAGTGGTCGCCGGGCCAGCCCTTGCCGATGTCGTGCAGGAGCGCGGCGACGAGGAGCAGGTCGGGGCGGCCGACGCGGCGGGTGAGGGAGGAGGCGCGGACCGCCGCTTCGACGAGGTGACGGTCGACGGTCCAGGTGTGGACGGGGTTGCGCTGGGGGCGGCAGTGGACGCGTTCCCAGTCGGGGAGCAGCCGGGTGATCAGGCCCTCCGCTTCGAGCGCCTCCCAGACGGGAACGGTGGCCTCGCCCGCGCCGAGGAGGGTGACGAGTTCCTCACGGGCCTCGGCGGGCCAGGGCACCGGCAGCGGGCGGGCGGTGGTGGCGAGGTGGCGTACGAGGTGCCGGGAGAGCGGGAGTTCGGACTGTGCGGCGGCCGCGGCGGCCCGCAGCACGAGCACGGGGTCGCGTTCGGGGCGGGCGGTGCGGGCGAGCACGACCTCGCCGTCCGCCTCGACGACGCCTTCGGCGAGCGGGGTGCGTTCGGCCGCGGTCGTCCTGCCGCCCCCCAGAATCGCGCGCAGCCGGGGGCGCGCCGAGCGGGCCCGCAGCACGCGGTTGACCTCGCGCCAGGTGACGTCGGTGGCGTACGAGACGGTGCGGGCGGCCTCGTACACCTGGCGCAGCAGGGCGTCCGCGTCGAGGAGGCCGAGTTCGGCGGCGACCTGGTCCTGGTCCTGGAGTCCGAGGCGGTCGGTGGCGCGGCCGGTGGTGAGGTGGAGGGCGTCGCGGGCGTCGAGGAGGACGCGGAGGGCCTCGGCGAGGCCCTCGCGGGGGGCGTCGGCGACCCAGGAGGCGGCGACGGCGCGCAGTGCGGCGGCGTCGCGCAGTCCGCCGCGGGCCTCCTTGAGGTCGGGTTCGAGGAGGAACTGGAGCTCGCCCTGGCGTTCGGCGCGTTCACGGCAGAGCTCGTCGAGTGCGGGGAGGCGTTTGGGCGCCTGGTTGCGCCAGTCGGCGAGGATCGCGGTGCGCAGCGTGGCGACGAGGCCGAGGTCTCCGGCGACGGGCCGGGCGTCGAGCAGTCCGAGCTGGACCTTGAGGTCCTCGCCTGCCGTTCTGCGGGCCTCGGCGGGGGTGCGCACGGAGTGGTCGAGGGCGAGGCCGAGGTCCCAGACGGGGTACCAGACGCGGTCGGCGAGGGCGGCGATGGCGGCCGTGTCGGCGTGGCCGTCGTGCAGGAGCAGGAGGTCGAGGTCGCTGCGCGGGGAGAGTTCACCGCGGCCGTAGCCGCCGACGGCGACAAGGGCGGCGCCGCGGACGCCGGTCTGTCCGGCGGCGGCGGTGAACAGGGCGGTGAGCCAGTCGTCGGTGAGCGAGGCGAGGGCCGCACGGCGCGGCGGCCCGGACCGCTCCTTCCCCTGGAGGAGGCGCAGCCGGGCCGCCGCGTAGCCGCTGGGTTCCGAGTCCTCGGATTCGGTGGTCGCTTCGGTGCTCGTCACCCGGCTGCCTTTCGTTTCGGGACCGTCGGTCTTCGCACGGTGGTCGTCGGGGCCGTCGGTCAGAGGGCGTCCGGGCCGCGTTCGCCCGTTCGTACGCGAATCGCGGTGTCGACGGGCACGCTCCAGACCTTGCCGTCACCGATCTTTCCGGTCCGCGCGGCCTTCACGACGACGTCGATGAGCTCTTCGGAGTCCTCGTCCTCGACCAGGACCTCGATGCGGATCTTGGGGACGAGGTCGACGGTGTACTCGGCGCCCCGGTAGACCTCGGTGTGGCCGCGCTGACGCCCGTATCCGCTGGCCTCTGTGACCGTGAGGCCCTGGATGCCGAAGGCCTGGAGGGCCTCCTTGATCTCGTCGAGCCGGTGCGGCTTCACGACTGCGGTGATGAGCTTCATGCGTCCACCTTCTTGGTCTGCGTTGCTGCCGTCGTACCCGGTGCCGTCGCGGAGGCCGTGGTGCGCGGGGCCGCGCCGCCGCCCGCTCCGCTGAAGTCGTACGCCGTCTCGGCGTGTTCGACCTGGTCGATGCCGGAGATCTCGTCGTCCTCGTCGACCCGCATCCCGATCGTCCTGTCCAGGAGGAAGGCGAGGAGCGCGGAGACGACCAGAGAGTACGCGAGGACGGCGAAGACCCCGACGGCCTGCTTCCCGAGCTGGTCGAGGCCGCCTCCGTAGAAGAGACCCTTGGCGTCGGACTGGACACCGCCGGTGGCGAAGAGGCCGATGAGGAGGGAGCCCGCGACACCGCCGACGAGGTGGACGCCGACGACGTCCAGGGAGTCGTCGTAGCCGAACCTGTACTTCAGGCCGACGGCCATGGCGCACAGGACACCGGCGATGGCACCGACCGCGATGGCGCCGAGCGGGCTGACCGCGCCGCCGGACGGGGTGATGGCGACGAGGCCGGCGACCGCGCCGGAGGCCGCTCCGAGGGTGGTGAAGGAACCGTGGCGGAGCTTCTCGTAACCGAGCCAGGCGAGCATCGCGGCCGCGGTGGCGACCTGGGTGTTGACGAACATGACCGCGCCGACGCCGTCGTCGTTGCCGAGCCACGAGCCGGCGTTGAAACCGAACCAGCCGAACCAGAGCAGTCCGGCACCGAGCATGACGAGCGGCAGGCTGTGCGGCCGCATCGGGTCCTTCTTGAAGCCGACGCGCTTGCCGATGACGAGGATCACGCCGAGCGCGGCGGCACCCGCGTTGATGTGGACCGCCGTACCCCCGGCGAAGTCGATGACGCCGAGCTCGAACAGCCAGCCGCCCGCGCCCCAGACCCAGTGGGCGACGGGGAAGTAGACGACGGTGACCCAGAGCGTGATGAACAGGGCCCAGGAGGTGAACTTCACCCGGTCGGCGAGGGCGCCACTGATCAGCGCGGGGGTGATGACGGCGAACATCAGCTGGAAGACGGCGAAGACATAGACGGGGATCGTGTATCCGTCCCAGAGCTGGGTGATGCCGATCCCGCTGAGGCCGACGTAGTCCGAGCTCCAGCCGAGGACGGACCCGATGTCGGTGCCGAAGGCGAGGCTGAACCCGTAGAGCACCCACAGGATCGTGACGATCCCGAGGCTGATGAAGCTCATCATCAGCATGTTGAGGGTGCTCTTGACGCGGACCATGCCTCCGTAGAAGAAGGCCAGGGCCGGGGTCATGAGCATCACCATGGCGGAGCAGATGAGCATGAACCCGGTGTTGGCGGCAGACAGCGTCGGGGTGTCTGCGGCAAGCGTCGTGATGCCTGGGGGCATCGGCGTCTCCTCGTCGTCGGTGCGGCCGCGTGCGGGCGGGATGAGCGGCACCACGTGCGGGACCACTGGGAAAAGGTGCGGGCCGGCTATGCGCCATGAGACTCGCCCAGCGCGGTTTCCGTCGATGCCGCTCGGTGTTTCGCGGCAGTGACGAAGAGGTCGGGTGTGTTACGTCCCCATGAACCGGCGGTGGCGTATCCGGTGCCGGGCCTGCTCTGCGGCCCGGTCCGCATACGGTGCGGTTACGACTCTCCCGTACGGGAACGGCAACGCGAACCGGCCACGCCGACCACCCGCTGACCTGGCAATGGGGGGAGCCGAAGTCGGTCCGTGCGGGGTGGTCGTCGTGGCCGGGGTCAGGGGTGTCGCTCAGACCGCCTCTGCGGTCTCGGGCAGTTGCTCGGTGAGGAGCGCGGTGAGCCGGGCGACATCGGGGATGTCCCCGAAGTCCCTGGCGGCGGTGTCGACCGTCTTGCGGAGCCGGGTGTTGACGCGCTCGGAGCGGATCTTCTTGGCCACGCGCAGGGCCTGCTCGGCCAGCACCGTGGACTGCTCGGGCTCGCGCTTGAGGAGATGGACGGTGGCGAGGCCGATCAGGTTGAGTGCGTACGACCGCTGGTGCTCGTCGTCCTCGCCGAAGAGCTGGACGGCCTTCTGCATGCGGGTTTCGGCGAGCGTGGCGTAGCTGGGGCTGCGGCCCGCGACATAGGAGAGGTCGCGGAACGAGTGGGAGTTCTCGCCGTTGAGCTCGGCCTCGGAGAAGAACCGGATCCAGTCGGGCTCGGGCTCGCCGTCGATGCCGACGTCGAGAAAGGTGTCCTCGGCCATCCGGACGGCTCGCTTGCATTTGCTGGGCTGGCCCATGGTGGCGTACGCGCGGGCCTCCATCGCATACAGCATGGCCTGGGTACGCGCGGTGGCGCAGTCCCGGCTGCCGTACTGCGCCAGGTGGATCAGTTCGAGCGCGTCGTCGGGCCGGCCGAGATGGATCATCTGGCGGCTCATGCTGGACAGAACATACGAACCGAGCGGTTTGTCGCCGGCCTCTTTCGAGGCGTGGAGCGCGAGAACGAAGTACTTCTGGGCGGTGGGCTGGAGGCCGACGTCGTAGCTCATCCAGCCGGCCAGCTCCGCCAGTTCGGCCGCGCAGCGGAAGAGCCGCTCGGCGGTGGCGGCCGGCTGCGGTTCCTGCAGCAGGTCGGTGACCTCGTGGAGTTGCCCGACGACGGCCTTGCGGCGCAGTCCGCCGCCGCACTGCGCGTCCCACTGGCGGAACATCGCGGTGGTGGACTCCAGCAGGTCGAGCTCGGGGCCGGAGAGCCGGGAGGGACGGCGGTCCGCGACGGACGGCTCCGGCTCCGCCGGACCGGAGGCGGCGACGGGCACCAGCCAGCGCTGCATGGGCTCGATGAGGGCGGGCCCCGCGGCCAGGGCGAGCGAGGAGCCGAGGAACCCGCGCCGGGCGAGCATCAGATCGCTGCGGGAGAACTCACTGAGCAGCGCGACGGTCTGCGGGCCCGCCCAGGGCAGGTCGACACCGGACACGGACGGTGACTGGTGCGCCGAGCGCAGCCCGAGGTCCTCGATGGCGACGACGGAGCCGAAGCGCTCCGAGAAGAGCTCCGAGAGGATGCGCGGGATCGGCTCGCGCGGCTGTTCGCCGTCGAGCCAGCGCCGCACCCGGGAGGTGTCGGTGCTGATGTGGTGGGCGCCCATCTGGCGCGCCCGGCGGTTCACCTGCCGCGCGAGCTCGCCCTTCGACCAGCCGCTGCGCACGAACCATGAGCCCAATTGCTCATTGGGGCGCTTACCGGCATTCGAATCGCCTGCGCCGCTGCCACTCACTGGAACGCCCCCATTCGGCCGAAATGCTGTCGCGCGAACCACTATCAGAATGCCCTGGCCCAATGCCGCCCATACGGAGGTTGCGCGCAATGGAACAGGAAATCGGGTTGCCTCCGGCATACCCGTGGGCGCACATACTTCCATGGTTCGTGTACCGACGGTAATCCTACGATCACCACTCCCACGAGGGCGATGACAGAAACGCCACCATTCGCCACCCCTTCGGATGAACGCCACCCCCGCCCGGCGCGATTCACTTGACACACGACGATCGTCAGTGGGTGCAGTGATGCGCCTCGGAGCGCGCGACCGGCGTCGCACGCCCCCGAATGCGCCGGGCGCACCACGGATCGACAGAGGCGCCGGAGCGTCACGACTCGGCTCCGCGTCGTAACCACCGGCGAGTCGGACCCGTTGGAGGGGGTATGGGCTTCACGATCGGCGGCATCCGTGAGATGCGCACCGGCTCACGGCGCCGCGGCCGTGCGGCCGAGTGCACGGCATTGGCCGAGTACACAGGACTGTGGGGCTGGGCCGTAGTTCCGGGGACGCGGGCAGCCTCGGGCCGCTGCTCCTGCGGGGAGCCGACGTGCCCCTCCCCCGGCGCCCATCCGCTGGCCTTCGCGCCCGAGGTCCCCGCGGGCGCGACGCTCGACGCGGCGGCGAAGTCCTGGGCCCGGGTTCCGGGCGCCTCGATGCTGCTGCCGGTGGGCCGCACCTTCGACATCCTCGACGTCGCCGAAGCGGCCGGGCGCCGGGCCCTGGTCCGCATGGAGCGAATGGGACTGCCGCTCGGCCCGGTCGCGGTGACGCCGTCCGGACGGGCACGGTTCTTCGTGGCCCCGGGGGCCGCCGCCGAGCTCCCGCAACTGCTGTACCGGATGGGCTGGGACGACGCGGGGCTCGATCTGCGGGCGCTGGGGCCCGGCTGCCACATCACCGCCCCGCCGTCCGACGAGGGCGGCCTCGGCCCGGTTCGGTGGCTGCGCCCGCCGGTGCTGGACACGGCGGCCGCGCCGCCGCAGGCACGGCTGCTGCTGGGCACGCTGGCGTACAGCTGCCATCGCACACCCCTCTGCGGCTGAACCACCTCTTCCGCGAAGGAGGCGGCTCACCGACGGCGTCATCGCGCCACAGGCGGCCGGCCCCGAAGCGACCGGCAGCCGCTCCCGAGAACAGCCACCGCCGAAAGCAGCCGCTCCTGGGAACGGAAGAGCCCGGCCGCGGCTGCCTCATGCGGTCGGGCTCCTCGGGTGGGTGCGGTGTCAGTCCCCGATCAGGGCGTCCACGAACGCGCCCGGCTCGAACGGAGCCAGATCGTCCGGCCCCTCGCCGAGACCGACCAGCTTCACCGGTACGCCCAGTTCACGCTGGACGGCGACGACGATGCCGCCCTTGGCGGTGCCGTCCAGCTTGGTGAGCACGATGCCGGTGATGTCGACGACCTCGGCGAACACCCGGGCCTGCACGAGGCCGTTCTGCCCGGTCGTGGCATCGAGGACGAGCAGGATCTCGTCCAGCGGTCCGTGCTTCTCGACGACCCGCTTGACCTTGCCGAGCTCGTCCATCAGCCCGGTCTTGGTGTGCAGCCGTCCGGCGGTGTCGATGAGGACGACATCCGCGCCCTCGGCGATGCCCTCCTTCACCGCGTCGAAGGCGATCGACGCGGGGTCGCCGCCCTCGGGACCACGCACGGTGCGGGCACCGACGCGCTCGCCCCAGGTCTGCAGCTGGTCGGCGGCGGCGGCCCGGAAGGTGTCGGCGGCGCCGAGCACGACGCTGCGGCCGTCGGCGACGAGCACCCGGGCCAACTTGCCGGTGGTGGTGGTCTTGCCGGTTCCGTTGACGCCGACCACCATCACAACGCCGGGGGTGTCGACACCGCTCTCCGTCTTGACCTCGCGGTCGAAGTCCGTGCCCAGCAGGGCGAGGAGCTCCTCGCGCAGCAACGTGCGCAGCCCGTCGGGCGTACGGGTGCCGAGGACACGGACGCGTTCGCGGAGCCGCTCCACCAGTTCCTGGGTGGGCGCGACGCCCACGTCGGCGGTGAGGAGCGTGTCCTCGATCTCCTCCCAGGTCTCCTCGTCGAGGTTGTCGCGGGACAGGAGCGTGAGCAGCCCCTTGCCGAGGGAGTTCTGCGAGCGGGCGAGCCGGGCGCGCAGCCGTACCAGTCGGCCGGCGGTGGGCTCGGGCACTTCGAGGGCGGGGGCGGCGGGCGCCTCCGGCCCGACGGCCTCGGGGACCTCCGCGACGGGAGCCTCGGCCGCGGGAGGGCCGACCTCCTCGATGGTGCGGCGCGGTTCCTCGCGCGGCGTCTCGGCCTCCTCGCCGACATGAGGTTCGGCGGGAGGAGTGATGGTCGGCGTGCTCGACGGTGCCGGGGGCAGCTGCTTCTTCTTGCGGCCGCTGACCACGAGCCCGCTGATCACGCCGACCGCGACCAGGGCGATGACTACAGCAAGGATGACGAATTCCATAACCCATCCAGTATCAGTCACGACCGCCCGCACGGACCGCCCCGAAGGACCACCCCCCGCATCCACTTCAACCGTTATGCACCTTTTGGCGGTAAAGATACGGCCCTGTCCGTGGAGACCCGTGACCTGGAGCCCGTCCCCGACAGCGGGCGCACCGGCCGGGTCCGGACCCTCTTCCCCTCTGGGCCGGTGCGAATCCGACTGTGCTGCCGCTCACCATGGGCGCGGGGCTCATCGTCTTCAACGGGCTGAACTTCTGGCAGGTACTCACCGTCGCGATCGTGGCGCCGGCCATCGGCTTCGGACTGGTCGGACTGATCTCGGCCGCGGGCCGGGAGGGCGGGGCCCCCGGCATGGCGCTCTCGCGGGCCGTCTTCGGCCGGTGCGGCAACCTGCTGCCCAGAGCGCCGATCTGGATCGCCCGCTGAGGCTGGGTGAAGGTGAACGCGGTCACCGGCACCTACGCCCTGCCGGCCGTACTGAACCTGCTCTTCTCCATCACGAGCGGCAACACCCTGATCATGGTGACCCTGCTCTCCTTCGTGGGGAGCGGCTTCCTGGTGTCGGGGCCGGGCATGCGGGCGGTGCGGGCCTGCTGCACCTGGTCGATGCACCTCTTCGCCTGCTTCAGCGTCCTCGTACTGATCCACCTGCTCAGCAGGACCGACTGGCACGACGTCCTGGACAGGCCCGCCGGGCCGACGGCGATGGTGATCACCGGGGTCGGCACTCTGGTGGGCGGCGGGATCGGCCGGGTTCCGGCGGGTCCCGCCGCCCACTGCCTGCCCGCACCGCGTCCGGCCCCGCCATGGTCGGGGCGACCGTGAGCAGCGCCGGGTTCGTATGCCCGCCGCCGGCACTGATGGGCACCGTGATGGCGCTCGCCACGCCGGGGCCGGCCGTCGCCCGGGAGCCGGTGGCGTTCATCGGGGCCCTGCTGCCGGGCCGGCTCGCGGTGCCGTATCTGCTGATGGCCGTCATCGGCATGGTGCTGATCAACGCGATGTCGCTGCATTCGGGCGGTTTTACCGCGCAGACGCCGGGATTCAGGATCCCCCGGGCGTGGGCGGTCGGGGTGAACGCCGGCATCAGCGTGTTCCTGGGCGCACTGCCGATGATGACGGCGGCGGGCTTCACGAAATTCCTTCGTCTCCTTTCCGACGCTGCTCGCGGTGACGTTCTCGGTGTGGATCGGGGTCTTCGGTGTGGATCAACTCCGGGGGCGCAGATACGATCCGGCGGCACTCCCCGGACACCACGCCCTCCGGCGCCTACTGGTACACGGGGGGCTTCGCCGTGGCGGCCGTGACCGCGTGGACCGTGGGCCTCGTGGTGGGACTGCTCTTCGCCGGCGTGCAGTGGTTCTCCGGCCCGTTCGCCAGACACCTGGATCGGGCGCCACGGACTGGGCCGGGCAGCCACGATCACCGCCTTCGCCGCGCTGTACGCGGCCCTGCCTCGCCCCGCCGCGCGGGAGGGCGGGGGCGAGCCCGGAGGCGACGCGCCTCTACACTTCTGACACTCCGTCAGCTAGTCTCCCGGCTCGCCGAGTGCGCCCGACGAAGGGGACAAGTGTCATGGCCTTCACAGTGGTCCGGTTCAATCTCGTCGATCCCGACGCCACCCACGAGTCGCTCTCGGCCCGCTACCGCGCCGCCCTGGAGATGGCCGCGTACGCCGACGAGCACGGCGTCGACACGGTACAGACCGAGGAGCACCACGGCGTCGCCAACTCCTGGCTGCCCTCCCCCTTCGTCTTCGCTGGCTCGGTCTTCGGCGCCACCCGCCGGATCGCGGTCACCGTCTCGGCGATCATCGGCCCGCTGCACGACCCGCTGCGGCTGGCCGAGGACATCGCGGTCCTGGACCTGCTGAGCGCGGGCCGGCTGGTCACCGTGGCGGGGATCGGCTACCGGCCGGAGGAGTACGAACAGGCGGGCGTCGAGTGGGGCAGGCGCGGCAGGCTCCAGGACGAGCTGCTGGAGACCCTGTTGCAGGCGTGGACCGGGGAGCCGTTCCCGTACCGGGGCCGTATGGTCCGGATCACTCCGCGCCCGTACACCCGGCCGCATCCGCTGCTGCTGGTGGGCGGCAGTTCGCGGGCGGCGGCGCGGCGGGCGGCCCGGTTCGGGCTGCCGTTCTTCCCGAGCGCGCATCTGCCGGAGCTGGAGGCGTACTACCACGCGCAGCGTGCGCGGTTCGGGACGGACGGCTTCTGCATGATGCCGGCCGCCCGGACACCGCTGCTGCATGTGTCCGAGGACCCGGACCGGACCTGGGCGGAGTACGGCGGGCACTTTCTCCACGAGGCGCGCACGTACGCCTCCTGGCAGTCCAAGGACATCCGCTCGGCCGTGCGTTCGGCGGCGACGACGGTGACGGAGCTGCGGGACGAAGGGGTCTACCGGGTCGTCACACCGGACGAGTGCGCCGCGGCGGCCGGGGAAGCGGAGAGCCTGGTGCTGCATCCGCTGTGCGGCGGGATGCCGGTCGAGGAGGGATGGCGCAGTCTGCGGCTGTTCTGCGCCGCGGTCGCGCGCTGACCTCGGCGTATCCGGAACCGCCCCGGCTCCGCGGGTGCGGGCCGGGGCGCTCCGTGGACGAGGAGAGGGACAGCGGGGATCAGCCCATCTCCTCCAACGCCTTGCCCTTGGTCTCCTTCACGAACTTGAGCACGAAGGGGATCGAGAGCGTGGCGAAGCATGCGTAGATGATGTACGTGCCCGACAGGTTCCAGTCGGACAGGCTCGGGAAGCTCGCGGTGATCGCCCAGTTGGCGATCCACTGCGCGGACGCGGCGACACCGAGTGCCGCGGCGCGGATCCTGTTCGGGAACATCTCGCCGAGGAAGACCCAGACCACGACACCCCACGACAGGGCGAAGAAGAGCACGAACACATGGGCCGCGACGAGTGCCACGACGCCATGGGCGTGGGGCAGTTTGCCGTCGACCAGGTGGGCCGAGAAGGCCCAGGCCTCGAAGGCGAGGGCGATGGCCATACCGGTTGACCCGACCAGCGCGAGCGGCTTGCGGCCCACCCGGTCCACCAGGACCATGGCGACCACGGTGCCGATGATGTTGATGATCGACGTGGTGAACGAGTAGAAGAACGAGGCCGACGGGTCGATGCCGACGGACTGCCAGAGCGTCGCCGAGTAGTAGAACGCCACGTTGATGCCGACGAGTTGCTGGAAGACCGAGAGGCCGATGCCGACCCAGACGATCGGCAGGAAGCCGACGCGTCCGCCGAGCAGGTCCGCGAACTTGGACTTGTGCTCACGGCGCATGGCGGTCTCGATCTCGGCGACCCGGGCGTCGAGGTCGACGGACGTGCCCTCGACCTCCGCCAGGATCTGCCGGGCGCGGTCCTTCCTGCCGACCGAGATCAGGAACCGCGGCGACTCGGGGATCGCCAGCGACAGCAGCCCGTACAGGACTGCGGGGACGACCATCACGCCGAGCATCCACTGCCAGGCCTCGATGCCGCCGATCTTGCCGCGCTGATCGCCGTCGGCGAGCTGCAGGATGCCGTAGTTGACCAGTTGGGAGATGGCGATGCCGACGACGATCGCGGCCTGCTGGAAGGAGCCGAGGCGACCGCGGTAGGCGGGCGGCGAGACCTCGGCGATGTACGCCGGGCCGATCACCGAGGCCATGCCGATGGCGAAGCCGCCGATGATGCGCCACATCGCCAGGTCCCAGAGCGCGAACGGGAGCGCGGAGCCGACGGCGCTGATGGTGAAGAGCACGGAGGCGATCTGCATGCAGCGGATGCGGCCGATACGGTCGGCGATGCGTCCCGCCGTGGCCGCGCCGATCGCACAGCCGATCAGGGCGATGGCGATGACCTGGGCGAGCGTTCCCGAACCGATCTCGTACCGGCTGCGGATGGCCTCGACGGCACCGTTGATGACGGAGCTGTCATAGCCGAACAGGAAGCCGCCCATCGCCGCGGCCGCCGTGATGAAGATGACATGGCCGAGGTGGTCCGGGTGGGCCGCTCGGGCTCCGGACGCCGGTCCCTGCGAGGTGCTGGTCACTTGAACTCCTGATGCCTGGCCGCGTCGTCAGGTGTGGGGGGACGAGCTCTTGTGGGGCGCGAGCTCCTCCAAGTGGCGCATAACTTTCCACCTGCCACCACTTGAAGATAAAGACGATGCTGCAGCGACTATGCGTTCAAGTTTCGAAGTCAACTTTCGTTGGTCGCGGACCAGTCAGAGAGCAGCCTGCAAGTACGTTGAAGCCTTGAAGGGTGGGAGGGCTCAGCGCAGCCGCTGGCTGATGACCTTGGAAACCCCGTCACCCTGCATCGAGACGCCGTACAGTGCGTCGGCGACCTCCATCGTCCGCTTCTGGTGCGTGATCACGATCAGCTGCGAGCTCTCCTGGAGCTCCTCCATGATCCTGATCAGCCGCTGCAGATTGGTGTCGTCGAGCGCCGCCTCGACCTCGTCCATCACGTAGAACGGACTCGGGCGGGCCTTGAAGATCGAAACCAGCAACGCCACCGCCGTGAGCGAGCGTTCCCCGCCGGACAGCAGTGAGAGCCGCTTGACCTTCTTGCCGGGCGGCCGGGCCTCGACATCCACTCCGGTCGCGAGCATGTTGTCCGGGTCGGTCAGGACGAGCCGTCCCTCGCCGCCCGGGAAGAGCCGCGAGAAGACACCCTCGAACTCACGGGCCGTGTCCCGGTACGCCTCGGTGAACACCTGCTCGACCCGCTCGTCGACCTCCTTGATGACCTGTATCAGATCGGCCCGGGTCTTCTTCAGGTCTTCGAGCTGCTCGGAGAGGAACTTGTGCCGCTCCTCCAGCGCCGAGAACTCCTCGAGCGCGAGTGGATTCACCTTTCCGAGTTGCTGGTACGCCCGTTCGGCCGCCTTCAGCCGCTTCTCCTGCTCGGACCTGACGAAGGGCTTCGGCTGGTTGCGCGGATGCTCCGGATCCTCCGGCAGTTCCTCGCCGTCCGCCGCCGGTGACGGCGGTACGAGCTGGTCGGGGCCGTACTCGGCGGCCAGCCCGGCCGGCTCGACGCCCAGCTCCTCCAGCGCCTTCGCCTCCAGTTGCTCTATGCGCAGCCGCTTCTCGGCGCCGAGCACCTCGCCGCGGTGGACGGAGTCGGTCAGCTTGTCCAGCTCGCTCTTGAGCTCGCGGCCCTGGTTGCGCTCGGCCGCGAGCTCCCGCTCCCGCTCCGCCTTCGCCGCCTCGGCCGCGCCCCGCTCCCACTCGGCCCGTACGACGGACACCTCGACATGGGCGAGCAGCTGCCGGGCACCGGACGCGACGGCCGAGGCCACCGCGGCCTCGTGCCGCAGCCGGGCGCGGCGCCGCTCAGCGCGGGCGCGGGCCTCTCGTTCGGCTCGGGCGCCCCGGTCGAGGGCGTCCGCACGGCCCGCGAGCCCCTTGACCCTCTCCTCGTGGGTACGTACCTGGAGGCGGGCCTCCATCTCGGTCTGACGGGCGTTGGCACCGTCGGCGGCGAGCCGGTCGCGCACGGACGTGTCCGGCTCCTCCTCGACCGGCATCTCCTCGGCGACGAGCAGCCGTTCGGCCAGTTCCTCGGCTTCCTCCGTCGCCCGCTCCAGCGCCTCCTGGGCTCGGGCGGCGGACGCGGTCATCCGCTCGGCCTCGCCCGCGGCGCCTCGGGCCTGCCCGGCGAGCCGCCCGAGCTGCTGGGCCACCCCGGACTTCTCCCGCTCGGCGGCCCGGCGCCGCTCCCCCAGCTCCTCGACCAGTCCGGCACTCGCCCTGCGCCGCTCCGTCGCGAGGCGCTGGTCATCGGTCAACCCCGCACACCGCACTGCCAGTTCCTCCAGCTGGAGGGCGGCTTCGTCGACCGAGGCCTGCACTTCGAGGAGGCTCGGCGCGCCGGCGGAACCGCCATGCGCGAAGTGCGCCGAGAGGATGTCCCCCTCGGCGGTCACGGCCGTCAGCTCCGGGTGTACGGCGACGAGGTCCTCGGCGTCCTCCAAGGTGCCGACGACCACCATGTCCCGCACCAGCCTCCGTACGGCGTCCACCAGTTCGACGGGCCCACGGACGAGGTCGGCAACAGCGGGCGGACCTCCGGCGGTCGCTCCGGCCACGGCGATGTTCGAGGGGTACGCGGGTGCGTGAAGCCCGTCCGCCTGGCCATGCGCCTGGCCGGGCAGGTGCACAGCAGACGCATCAGCCCCGCCAGCCCTGCCAGCCCTGCCAGCCCTGCCAGCCGCAGCGTCAGAGCCACCACCGGCACCACCGGCCTCAGCAACACCATGGGCACCACCGGCACCACCGGCCTCAGCAACACCATGGGCACCACCGGCACCACCAGCACCTCCGGCCGCAAAATCCCCATCAGTGACACCAGCATCAGAGCCCCCACCTTGATCGGGGACGCCGACGCGCACCCCGCCCAGCAGCATCGCCGCCCGGCCCGCGTCCCGTTTGCGCAGCAGCCGGATCGCCTCCGCCGCCGTGGCCGGGTCCGTCACCGCGACCGCGTCCGCCGCCGCGCCCAGGGCCGCCGCCACCGCCACCTCGTGCCCCGGCGCCACCGTCAGAAGTTCGGCGGCCGGGCCGAGCAGGCCCGCCAGGCGGTCCTGCGCGCCGAGCAGCACACCCGTGCCGTCCTTGCGGCGCAGGCCGAGGGCCAGTGCGTCGTGGCGGGCCGCGACCGCCGCCCGCTTCCGTTCGGCGGCGGTGGCGGACTCCCGGGCCGTGGAGAGCGCCGCCTCCGCCTCCGCGAGTTCCCGCTTGGCGGCCTCGTGCCGCTCGCCCAGCTCCGCGTCGCCCGCGTCCAGTCCCTCGACCTCGGCCTTGAGCTGTTCGTACTCCTCCTGTGCGACGACCGCCCGCTCCTGCGCCTCGTCACGGGAAGCGGCCAGCCGGTCGATCTCCGCCTGCGCCGAACCGGCCCGGCTGCGGGCCGCGTTGACCTGCCCGTTCAGCCGGGCGAGTCCTTCGCGGCGGTCCGCGATGGCCCGCGCGGCGTCCTTGAGCCTGCGCTCCTCGGCCGCCAACTCCCGTTCCAGGTCGGCACGGTGGGCGGCCGTGTCCTCCAGCGCGTGTTCCGCCGCCTCCAGCGCGGCCGCCAGCTCCGCCTCCTGCTCACGGACGCGGGCCGCCTCCCGCTCCATGCTTTCAGGGTCCCTGAATCCCGTGCCGCGCCGTTCCTCCTCCGGTGCCGCTGCGGCGCTCTTGACCCGGGCGTCGGCCAGCGAGATCGTGCCGCGCACCCGCTCGGCCAGCTGCGACAGCTCGTGCCAGGCATGCTGGGCCCGCTGGAGCCGCGGCGCCAGCCGCCGTACCTCGTCCTCCAGCTCCGCCTCGCGCGCCAGGGCCGCCTTGAGCTCCGTCTCCGCGGCCTCCCTGCGCTGCTTGAGCGCCGCTTCGTCGGCGATCTCGCCGCGCAACGCGGTGTGCAGCCGCACCAGGTCGTCGGCGAGCAGTCGCAGCCTGGCATCGCGCAGATCGGCCTGGATGACTGCGGCCCGGCGCGCCACGGCCGCCTGCCGGCCCAGCGGTTTCAGCTGACGTCGCAGCTCGTCGGTCAGGTCCTGGACGCGGGCCAGATTGGCTCCCATCGCGTCCAGCTTCCGCAGTGCCTTCTCTTTCCGCTTGCGGTGCTTGAGCACGCCCGCGGCTTCCTCGATGAATGCGCGCCGCCCCATCGGATCGGCGTGGAGTACGGAGTCCAGCTGCCCCTGCCCGACGATGACATGCATCTCCCGGCCGATACCGGAATCCGAGAGGAGTTCCTGGATGTCCAGGAGTCGGCAGGTGTCGCCATTGATCTGGTATTCGCTGCCGCCGTTGCGGAACATGATCCGAGTGATCGTCACTTCGGCGTACTCGATGGGCAGCGCGCCATCGGAATTGTCGATGGTCAGCGAAACTTCCGCCCGTCCGAGCGGCGGCCGCCCGGTGGTGCCGGCGAAGATCACGTCTTCCATCTTGCCGCCGCGCAGTGATTTGGCCCCTTGTTCCCCCATGACCCAGGAGAGCGCGTCCACCACATTGGACTTGCCGGACCCGTTGGGGCCGACGACGCACGTGATACCGGGTTCGAACCGCAGCGTCGTGGCGGAGGCGAACGATTTGAAACCGCGCAGGGTCAGGGCCTTGAGGTGCACGCCGCCGGACTCTACCTTTCACTCTCGGTTTCGCTGATGAAGGTGCAGGGCACATCAGACGGTAAGGGAAGGGGTCCACGTCCGGGGCGGGACCGCACAGGTCCGAGCGGAAAGAAAGAACCGCACAGGTCCGGGCAGAAAGAAAGAAGGGACGCCGAAGCGCCCCTTTAAATCTTGTGCGGTGTTGCGTGTGCGGTGTACTGGTGCAGCGGCACATGTCGGATCAAGGACATGTCACGAAGATGACAGATCAAGAGCGGTGATCTTCAATGATCCGGCGACGATCCGGGTGATGATCTCGGACGACTGACGCGGGCAGCCCGACCGGCCCTGTGGCCATCGGTCAGGTCAGCGCCGGCTCCGCCTGAGGTACGTCGATGTCGATGCTGTCGAGCAGCGACTCTTGGTGCTGGGCGGCGGCATTGAGCGCGTCGTTCTCGTCCTGAATCCGTACAAGCTCGGATTCGAGATCCTGGACGCGCTGCTGGAGCCGTCGCATCTCGGCGAGGAGTCGCGGGTCGGAACCGCCGACGTAACCGAGAAGCGCCTTTGCCATGATGGATGGTCCTCCACACTGAGTGACCGACCGATGCGGTGTGGGTCGTGAGGGATTCGCACCCGCGGTGCTCGGCAGTGCTCTGTATTCACTGCTGTTCTGCTGCCAAACAGCTCTGCCGAACAGCTAAGGTGCGCGGGGATTTCAGCGTCTCACCAAAAAGTTTGACGGTCAACACGATCACGCCCTGTAGAGACGGGCAGCCCTGCGGCGCGCGGCTTCACGATCATGCGGCGCGACTCTCCTGCGGGGCCCTGGAGGGCGTGGAGATCATCCTTACTGCCGCAGCCTGGCACGCCAACCGAATCTTGGCAACCACCCGGTCATTTCGCAGGTCATTTCATGTGTACGCAGATAAGCACCCCGGTCCATCACCGCGCGCCGCCCGTCGAACACCGTCCGAACACGGCGCTCGCGTCGGACCCGGTTCGGGCCCGCATCAGCGGATCGCGAAGCCCTCATAACCGCCGCGCGGCGTGTCCCAGATCTCAGTGACTCCGTCAACGCGCCCGGGTGTGTCGTCCGAGCGCAGCCACTCCAGCAGGCGGTGGCAATTCTCACGCCGACCCTCGGCAACGACCTGCACCCTGCCGTCGTCGAGATTGAGGGCGAACCCGGTGAGACCACCGATCTCCAGGGCGTTTGCCCTGGTGAACCAGCGGAACCCGACTTGCTGCACGCGGCCGCGCACCCAGGCGGTGAGCCGTACGTCTTCGTTCATGCCCGAACGCTAACCGGCCGATTGCTCTCGGAGCACCTTGCGCCAATAGCCCATGGCGTACAGTCCCGTCGCAATAGCCTCACCCGATCGGGTGAGGAATGTTGACGCCGAGAGCGGCGTCCAGACCGTCAGAAGGGCTCAGCAGATGGGACGCCATCGACGCTCCGCCGCAGCTCCTGCCGCTCAGGACCCCGCGACGGGGGACATCGGCCGGCACCGGGGCGCGCGCCACGGGAAGCGGTCCGGAGCACCGGTTCGTACGGGACTGGTCGGCGTCTCCGCGGCCCTCGCCGTGGGAGCCGTGGCGGTCGCCTCCGGTCTGCTGCCCGGCGGTGACACCTACTCGGTCGGCGGCTCGGCCGCCGACCGGGTGCGCACCGAGGGGGCCCCGGATCTGCTGGGCCAGGGCGGCGCGTCCACCGCGCCCGCCGACCGCTCCACCGCGTCGGCCGAGGCAGGCCCCGCTGGAGCGCGTACCGACGGGCCGGCGAACGCGCGGTCCCGGGCGGGCTCCCCGTCGTCCGGCTCCCCGTCGAAGACGTCCCGGCCGAAGGAACGGGCGAACCCGTCGGCCTCTGCGCCGAAGGCCGGCGCGGCGGAAGCCGGGAAGAGCACCGCTCCGGCCGCTTCCGAGGCGTCCTCGGCCGCTCCGGAGACCTCCGCCTCCTCGGCTCCGGCCGCCCGCAGGTCCACGGCTTCGGGCACGGCCGACTCCGCCCAGGCCGCTGTGCTCGCCCTGGTCAACCAGGAGCGCGCGAAGGTCGGCTGCAGCCCGGTGACGGCCGGCTCCGCACTGACCTCGCTCGCCCAGAACTTCAGTGACGACATGACCGCCCGCGGCTTCTTCGACCACACCGACCCGGATGGCCGGACCCCCTGGGACCGCGCGTCGAGGGCCGGTGTGCAGGGGCTCGGCGGCGAGAACATCGCCCGCGGCCAGGCCGACGCACAGGCCGTGATGGACTCCTGGATGAACAGCGACGGCCACCGGGCGAACATTCTCAACTGCGACTACAAGACACTCGGCGTCGGCGTGCACTACGGCACGGGCGGCCCCTGGTGGACGCAGGACTTCGGTTTCTGAGCCGCAGCACAGCCGCTCACCGCCAGAAAGCGCGACCCGATGGTGAACGCTGTGCAGGCGTAAGCTTGACGTATGGACGAGAACTCCCGTCTGGACGCGCTCGCCTTCGACGTGTTCTCCCGGCAGTGCCCCTCGCGCGGCACGCTGGAGCATGTGACCGGGCGCTGGGGCAGCCTGACGCTGGGAGCGCTGTACGAGGGCGGCTTCCGCTTCAACGAACTGCGGCGCCGGGTCGACGGGGTGAGCGAGAAGATGCTCTCTCAGACACTCCATGCCCTGGAGCGGGACGGTCTGGTCCACCGCGAGGCCCAACCGACCAATCCCCCGCGCGTCGACTACGAGCTGACGCCCCTGGGCCGGCAGGTCGCCGAGCGGCTGCTCGGGCTGATCCAGCTCGTCGAGGGCCGGATGCCCGAGGTACTGCGGGCCCGTGACCGCTACGACAAGGCCCACCCGGGCCCGGAGGGCCGGGGCGGCCCTTAGACCGGGGCCTCTCCTCTGGATCAAGCGGGCGATCCCGGAGCCCAGAGGTCAGGGAGTTCTCCGCGGCAGCAACACCGTCGCAGCGATCCGTCCATGCTGCGTCCATGGTCTGCCGACGGAAGCTCAGTCCTTGCGACCGGTCACGGCGACAGTCACACCGAGACCGATCATCGTGAACCCACCGACCCCGCCGATCAGGGCGAGCCGCCGCGGTGAGCGGGCGAACCAGCTCCGCGTGGTGGCCGCGACCAATCCCCAGACGCTGTCGGAGGTCACCGCGATGACATTGAAGACCAGACCGAGCAACAGCATTTGAACTGTGACGTGCCCCTGACCACGGTCGACGAACTGAGGCAGTACGGCGGCGAAGAACACGATGGTCTTGGGGTTGGCCACGCCGACCGCGAACCCTTCCCACAACGTGCGCAGACTGCCGTGCTCCGGGCCGTCACCGATGAACGCGGCATGCAACGACCCGCGCTGCCGCACCGCCTTGACACCGAGATACACCAGGTACGCGGCGCCCAGGAGCTTCAGCGCCGTGAAGACGAGGACCGAGCGCTCGACCACGGCCCCGACCCCGAGCGCCACGGCCACGACGAGTGCGTAGGCTCCGAGCGTGTTCCCCGCGACCGTGGTCAGCGCGGCCCGGCGTCCCTGCGCCAGTGCCCGCCCGATCACGAACAACACGCTGGGGCCGGGTACCACGATCAAAAGGAAGGACATGGCCGAGAAGGCCAGCAGTCGGTCGGTGGACACCATGACACCCATGTAACACGGGGACCGCGCATGCCTGCAGCCCTTTTCCGTGGATCGGCCGCATGCCGATCAGAGAGAACGCACCCGCGACGTGCGCCCTCGGACGCCGAGGGCTGTCCGGCGACGAGTCGCCGGACAGCCCTCAGGAAGCCGTGCGCGGCGGACGCTGGCAGCGCGGGCAGAAGTAGCTGGAGCGGTTCATCCACGCCCGGCGTCGCATCGGCGTACCGCAGCGGTGGCAGGGCTCGCCCTCGCGTCCGTACGCGTCGAGCGAGCGGTCGAAGTAACCGGACTCGCCGTTCACATTGACGTAGAGGCTGTCGAAGCTGGTGCCGCCCTGGTCGAGCGCCGCGCTCATCACATCACGGACATGCCCCAGCAGCTCGGCGGACCTGGGGCGGGTGAGGCCGGCGGTCGGCCGGTCGTAGTGCAGCCTGGTGCGCCACAGCGCCTCGTCCGCGTAGATGTTGCCGACTCCGCTGATCAGCGACTGGTCGAGCAGAGCACGCTTGACCGTCGTCCGGCGCAGCCGCAGGGCCGTCTGGAACGCCGCGTCGTCGAAGGCCGGGTCCAGGGGATCGCGGGCGATGTGCGCGATGGTGTCGGGCAGCCCGTCGGGAGTGTTCTCGTGGAGCGAGAGCCCGCCGAAGGTCCGCTGGTCGACGAAGCGCAGCTCGGTGCCGAGGTCGTCGTCGAAGCGGATCCGGACGCGCAGGTGCTTCTCGTCGGGGGCGTCCTGCGGCTGTACGAGCAGTTGTCCGCTCATGCCGAGGTGGCCGAGCAGCGAGCTGGACGCGTCGTTCAGCGGTACCCAGAGGTACTTGCCGCGGCGCATGGCCGTTCCGAAGCGGGCGCCGCCGAGCCGGGCCGCGAAGTCCACACCGCCCGCGGGATGGCGGCGCACCGCACGCGGGTGCAGCACCTCGACCTCGCCGACCGTACGGCCGGTGACCCAGCGTGCGAGACCCCGCCGTACGACCTCGACCTCGGGCAGCTCGGGCACGGTGTCGCTCCTGGTGAAGTGCGAGAAGTGAACGGGGAAATGAAAAGCATATCCGGGCAGGAAAAACCCCCTTGGTGCGCAGGGCACCAAGGGGGGTTCTCGGGTCAGGCCGGAGCGACGTCCGTGGACGGCGACGGGTCGGCAGGGGTGTCGGCGGCCCCTCCGTCGGCAGCGGCCTCGGCCACTGCCTCCCGCGCTTCCGCGGCGGCGCTGATCTCGCGCCAGGCGGACTCCGCCGCCTGCTGCTCCGCTTCCTTCTTGCTACGGCCGGTGCCGGTGCCGTACGAGACACCACCGACGCGAGCAGCAGCAGTAAAGGTCTTCTCGTGGTCCGGGCCGGTCTCCGTGACGAGGTACTCGGGGACACCGAGGCTCTCGCTCGCGGTGAGTTCCTGGAGGCTGGTCTTCCAGTCCAGGCCGGCACCGAGGTTGGAGGACCTGTCGATCAGCGGGTCGAAGAGCCGGTGGACCAGCTCCGAGGCCGCGCCGAGGCCCTGGTCGAGATAGACCGCACCGATCACCGCTTCAAGGGTGTCGGCGAGGATGGACGCCTTGTCCCTGCCGCCCGTGCCCTCTTCACCGCGGCCGAGCCGGATGAAGGAGCCGAGTTCGAGGCCGCGGCCCACTTCCGCCAGCGCACGCGAGTTGACCACCGCGGCCCGCAATTTGGCCAGCTGGCCTTCGGGCAGGTCGGGGTGGATGCGGTACAGCGTGTCCGTGACCACCAGGCCGAGCACCGAATCCCCGAGGAATTCGAGCCGCTCGTTGGTGGGCAGACCGCCGTTCTCGTACGCGTACGAGCGATGGGTCAGCGCACGCACCAGAAGGGCGGACTCGAGGTGATACCCGAGCCGCCCTTCCAGAAGCGTGTGGGACGAGGCTGTGTTGACGTTGTCTGCCTGCTTCTTGGCGTTGGACAACTCAGACATCGGGCCTCTCACCAGCCGCTCAGACCTCGAGGACCTGGCGCTTGTTGTACGTGCCGCAGCTGGGGCACGCGATGTGCTGCAGCTTCGGCTCCTGGCAACGCTCGCACGAAACCAGGGTGGGGACCGCAGCCTTCCACTGCGACCGGCGGTGGCGCGTGTTGCTGCGCGACATCTTCCGCTTCGGAACAGCCACGGCTACTTCTCCTGCTTCTCGTCGACGCCCGCTTCGGCGCCGCCCATGTTGTCCTTCTCGCCGTCCTGAACGGTGTCGGCGAGTCCTTGCAGTGCCGCCCAACGAATGTCGACGGCATCGTGGTGGTGACCGGGATTCTCGTCCAGCCTGATTCCGCATTCGGAACACAGACCGGCACAGGACTCCCGGCACACCGGCTGCATCGGCAGTGCGAGCACCACCGCATCGCGCAGCATTGGTTCGAGGTCGAACAGGCCGTCCTCGATGAAGAGCCTGCCCTCGTCGTCCTCGGCGTCGTCGGCCGGTTCCGCCTTGCTGCTGCGGCCCCGGTCATCGGCGTCAGGGTACGAGAACATCTCCTGGAAGTCCGCCGCGACCTCTTGGTGCAGCGGCTCCAGACACCTTACGCACTCCCCCTCGGCCGACGCACGGGCGGTGCCTGTGACGAGCACCCCTTCCATGACGGATTCGAGGCGGAGCTCCAGCTCCACGGGCGCGCCTTCCGGCACACCGATGACCCCGTCGATACCGAGGGCCGGTGAACCGGGTGCGTCCACCGTGCGGGTCAGCCGCTGGAGGGCACCGGGACGCCGACCCAACTCGTGCGTGTCGAACACGAGGGGGTTTCGGTGGTCGAGGTGGCCGTTCAGGGCTTTTCCTGCTTTCGAAATCATGTGCGTCACGCAGCGTGGGGAGGGCCGACCGGATTCGTATGCGAATCGGGCAGCGAAGATCGCGGTCATACGCGCGACCGAAGAGCCAGGATACTGGACGCGCCGCTCAGCTCCCAATCCGGTCCGCCGGGCCCCGCACGGCCCGGACCGTTGCGGCGGCCGGACCGGCGCGGGGGCCGGTCAGCGCTCCTGTTCGTACCGGCGGAGCTGGTCCAGGTCGATCATGCTGGTGTCGAACAGGCTGGTCTCGTCGAGAGCGCCCTCGCCCTGCGGCTGAAGGGTCTGCTGGGGGTGCATGGGCTGCTGCTGCCAGCCGTCGTAGCCCTGGGCCGGCGGCTGGGCCTGGCTCTGGTCGTAGCCCTGCTGCTGATAGGCGGCGTACGGGTCCGGCTGCTGCTGGTATCCGTAGACGTCCTGCTGCGGCTGCTCCTGGTACCCGTACGTCTCCGCGTAGCTCGGCTGGGCCTGGGCCGGGAAGTGCGGCTGGACCTGCTGGTGCGCGGGCTGCGGCTCCGGGGTGGCGAGCTCGGCGAGGCCGGCCCAGTGGTCCTCGTCGCTCATGTGCGCCTGGTTGCCCGCCGCGTCCTGGGCGGCCATGTGCGCGCCGAGTTCGTCGGTGGCCACCCGGCCGTGGAGCTTCTGCCGGCCGCGGCCGACCGCCTCCAGGGTCTTGGCGAGCACGGCCTCGAAGGCACCGAGCTTGGTGTCCACGTACTCGTCGGCCCGGCGCTGGAGCGTGGCCGGGTCGGTGCTGCGCTCGGGGGCCTCGGCGAAGTCCGGGTCCTCGTACCCCTGCTCGTCGAAGGCCTGGCCGCGGCCGAGGAGCTTCTCGCGGCCCCGGTCGACGGAGCCGATGGTCTTGGTGAGGACGACCTCGAAGTTGGCGAGCTTGCTGTCGACGTACTCGTCGGCCTCGCTGCGGACCTCCCCGGCCTCCCGCCGGGCCTCTTCGAGGATGCGGTCGGCCTCGCTGCGGGACTGCACGGCGATCTCGGTCCCGGCGATCAACGAGGTGCGTTCGGCGTGTGCGGCCTCGATGATCCGTTCGGCCTCCTGACGGGCCTGCTCGGCCAGCTGCTCGCGCCCGCCGATGAGCTCCTGGGCATGGGCGAGCGAGCCGGGCAGGGCGTCGCGCACCTCTTCGAGCATCGCGAGCAGCTCGGCGCGGTTGACCACGCACGAAGCCGACATGGGCATGGACCGGGCGCTGCCGACCGTCTCGACGATCTCGTCGAGCTTCTTCTGCACGTCCACCGTGTGCTCGCCACTCTCTACAGCCGATTGGAGACGGACGGGACGACTGTACGGCCAGTCGGCGCCCGCCCGACACCTGGTGACGGACAGTCAGTGATTCAGCGCTCGGCGAGGCGCTCGGTGAGGGCCTGGTGGACCACGGGGGGAAGCAGGTGGGAGACGTCTCCGCCCCAGGTGGCGACCTCCTTGACCAGGGAGGACGACAGGAAGCTGTAGGTGGGATTGGTCGGCACGAAGAGCGTTTCGACGCCGGAGAGGCCGTTGTTCATCTGGGCCATCTGCAGCTCGTAGTCGAAGTCGCTGACGGCCCGCAGGCCCTTCACGATCGCCGGGATGTCGCGCTGCTTGCAGAAGTCGACCAGGAGGCCGTGGAAGGACTCGACCTGGACGTTGCCGAAGTCCGCGGTCACCTGACGGATCAGGTCGATCCGCTCGTCGACCGTGAACAGACCCTTCTTGGACTGGTTGATCATCACCGCGACGTGTACGACGTCGTACAGCTTCGAGGCACGGCCAATGATGTCGAGGTGTCCATTGGTGATGGGGTCGAAAGACCCCGGACAGACGGCGCGGCGCAACTTGGTTCCCTCGCTCTCCGGTCCGGTCATCGTGCGTCTTCGCACGTAGAGGCGGCGCGACCGTACCAAAGCGTTCCCTCGCCGTAGCGACGGGCCCGCAATGGCTCGAATCCCGTGGGCCAGTTGAATTCTCCGCCTCTGGTGCTGCGTTCCACGGTGACGAGCGCGTCGGCCGTGAGCCACCCCTGAGCACGGAGTGTGAGCAGTATCTCCCCAAGATCGCCGTCGGTCACGGCGTACGGCGGGTCCAGGAACACCACGTCGTACGGCTCCGCAGGCGCCGGCCCGGTCACGATCTGTTCCGCCTTGCCGGTACGGACCTCGGCGCCGGGCAGGCCGAGCGTGCGGACGTTGTCCCGGACGGTGCGGACGGCCTTGGTGTCGGCCTCGACGAGCAGGGCGTGGACCGCGCCGCGGGAGAGCGCCTCCAGGCCGACGGCGCCGGAGCCCGCGTACAGATCCGCGACTCGGGTGCCGTGGAGGCTGCCCAGGAATGCTTCCCAGGTGGAGAAGAGTCCCTCGCGCGCGCGGTCGGAGGTGGGGCGGGTGCCGGTGCCGGGCGGGACGGCCAGGCGGCGTCCGCCGGCCGAGCCGGCGATCACGCGGGTCATGGGTGTCTGGTCCTCGGTTCGTGGGCGGCCCACAGGGTGCTGTGGCGCCGTGCCACCCACGATATGGCGTCGTGGCGGATCGGGCCCGCGCACCCGTCGCCTCCTGCCGGACCCGTCAGCCCTTGTCGAGGTACTGCTCGCGCTCCTTGTCGAGCAGCGCGTCCAGCGCGATCCGCAGCTCGGGCAGACGCTCCAGCTCCGGGTCGGCCGCGACGATCGCCGCGGCCTCCTCCCGGGCGGCGGCGATGACCTCCTCGTCGTCGATGACGGTGAGCATCCGCAGCGAGGAGCGGACGCCGGACTGGGCCTGGCCCAGGACATCGCCCTCGCGCCGCTGTTCGAGGTCGATCCGGGACAGCTCGAAGCCGTCGAGCGTGGCGGCGACGGCGGAGAGCCGGGCGCGGGCGGGACCGGCCTCATGGGCCTCGCTGACCAGCAGACAGAGCCCGGGGGCCGAGCCGCGGCCGACCCGGCCGCGCAGCTGGTGCAGCTGGGAGACCCCGAACCGGTCGGCGTCCATGATCACCATGGCGGTGGCATTGGGGACGTTGACCCCGACCTCGATGACGGTGGTGGCGACGAGGACGTCGACCTGGCCCGCGGCGAAGCGGCGCATCACGTCGTCCTTGTCGTCGGGATTCATCCTGCCGTGCAGCACCTCGATGCGCAGACCGGCCAGCGGGCCCTTGGCGAGCTGTTCGGCGATCTCCAGGACGGCGAGCGGTGGGCGCTTCTCGCCGTCGTCCTCGGGTGCCTTCTTCTTCCCCTTCCCGTCGGCCGCCTCGTCCTCGGCGTCGTCGCCGATGCGGGGGCAGACCACATAGGCCTGGTGCCCGCTCTCCACTTCCTCCCGGACCCGTTCCCAGGCGCGGCTGAGGAAGTGCGGCTTGTCCTTGGCGGGGACGACATGGCTGGCGATCGGCGAGCGGCCGGCCGGGAGCTGGTCCAGTACGGACGTCTCCAGGTCGCCGAAGACGGTCATGGCGACCGTACGGGGAATGGGGGTGGCGGTCATGACGAGCAGGTGCGGCGGCTGCTTCCCCTTCGAGCGCAGCGCATCGCGCTGTTCCACCCCGAAGCGGTGCTGTTCGTCGACGACGACCAGGCCCAGGTCGTGGAACCGCACCTTGTCCTCGATCAGCGCGTGTGTGCCGATCACGATCCCGGCCTCGCCGGTGACGAGGTCGAGCAGCGCCTGGCGACGGGCCGCGACCCCCATGGAGCCGGTGAGCAGCACCACCTTCGTCCCCTGCTCGGAGCCGCCCAGCATTCCCCCCTCGGCCAGCTCGCCCATCATTTCGGTGATGGACCGGTGGTGCTGCTGGGCGAGCACCTCGGTGGGCGCGAGCATGGCGGCCTGTCCGCCCGCGTCGACGACGCCGAGCATGGCGCGCAGGGCGACCATCGTCTTCCCGGAACCGACCTCGCCCTGGAGGAGCCGGTGCATCGGGTGCTCGGTCGCCAGGTCGTCGAAGATCTCCCCGGAGACCTTCCGCTGTCCTTCGGTGAGGGTGAAGGGCAGCTTGGCGTCGAAGGCGTCGAGCAGTCCGCCGGGCCGGGGTCTGCGCGCCACCGCCGGGAGCTGGGTGTCCGCGTATCTGCGGCGGGCCAGCGCGACCTGGAGGACGAACGCCTCGTCCCACTTCAGCCGGTCCCTGGCCTGCGCGATGTCCGCCTTGGTCTGCGGACGGTGGACCTTCAGCAGCGCTTCTGGGAGCGAGGCGAATCCGCGGCCCTCGCGCAGTCCCGGCGGCAGCGGGTCGACGGCCTCCGCGGCGCTGGGCAGCACGGTGTCGACGGCCTTGGCGATCCGCCAGGAGTCCAGTTGTTTGCAGGCCGGGTAGATCGGCAGCAGCCGCCCCGCGAAGGCGTCCACCGCTTCCGTGGCCTCGGCCCCGTCGATGGACTCGGCGTCCAGCAGCTGGTACGTGGGATGGGCCAGCTGCATCTTCCGGTTGAATACGGAGACCTTGCCCGCGAACATCGCGCGCCGCCCCGGCAGCAGCTCCTTGTGCGGCTTGTGGACCCCGTGGCCGAAGAAGACCAGCTGGAGGCGGCCGTTGCCGTCGGTGAGGGTCACTTCGAGGCGCTTGCCGCGGCCGTTGTTGAACATCAGGATGCGGGCGTCGGCGACCTGGGCGACCACCGTCACGTGCTCGTCCAGCGGGAGGTCGGCCAGGGCGGTGAGCCGGCCGCGCTCCTCGTACCGCCGCGGGTAGTGGTGCAGCAGATCACCGACCGTGTGCAGGTCGAGATGTTCGGCCATCACCTTCGCGGTGGCTCCGCCGAGCAGCTTCTTGAGGGGTTCATCGAACGCAGACACGCGATCCATTGCACACCACACCACTGACAGATGTCGGCGGGCACCACCCGGAACACCGGAATCCCCTGGTCGGAATCGTCGCCACAGCCCTTAGGGCTCCCACGCTTCCGGCTCGCGATCACCCTTCGTGGGATCGCCCGACCCGCGCTGTCGCAAGTCCCCCCACCGGCACTGCGACGACCTCGCTCCTCCCGCTGCTGCGGACGGGGCGCGCGGAGCAGGCGCGCGCCCAACCACTCGCGGGGGGGTACCGGATGGTCCGGCCGATGGAGAGCATGCGGAACTCCGCGGCCCTGCACATCGAGTTCTGCGCCCCGACCGGCAACGAGGCCCGCGCCCTTGAGATCAGCGCCGAACGGCCCGCGTACTTCACCGACAGCGGGAACCCCGGCAGCCGGATGGACTTCTGGCCGTCACCGCCCTGCTGATGGACCGGCTGACCGCCCTCGGCCACGGCGAGCAGGCCGTACCCGGGCCCGCGGGGACCGACTGGACTGCGCGTTCGCCGGCCGCGCACGCCCGGGAGCGGGCGCTCGCGCCGGCTGCCCGTTTCGACGAGCGCAACGACAACGCGTACATCAGTGGTCTGGTGCGGGAGCCTCTGCACCGGCAGCCGCTGCTGGACCGGCTGCCGCTCGGCGTACGGGCCGCACGCCTCACCGCCGCGGCCGGGAAGCCGGGCGCGGCCCCGGGCACGGCGGCGGCCCTGCGCACGGCGGCGGACGCACCGCTCGACCTGGCGGGTCTGCCGGCCGAGGCGCACCGCCTCTCGGACACCCAGCACCCGGACGCGGAATCCGCCTGGGGAGCCGTCGCCCGCCGTGCCGCCGAGTCGGAGGAGGCGGCGACCGGGCTGTCGGACCACGACCGCGCGTGCGTCGAGGACCACCGGGCGATGGACGGCTCCCTGCAGCCCGCCGAGGCGGTGGTGGCCTTCCGGACCGCCGCGGGACTGTACGAGGCTGCCGGCGCCCCGGGCGAGGCCACGGCCGCGGCGGCCAGGGCCGCGTGCGCCCGCTCGCTGGAGCCCGGGGGCACGCAGGAGGCACTGGCCGGGCCCTCGCGCTGCACGCCGGGGGCGAGGCCATCGCCCGGCAGGCGAGTGCCGTGCTGATGTGCCGGGCCCATGTTCTCGGCCGGCTGGTGCGGGAGGCCCCGGACGAGAGGTCCTCCGAGGCGGCTGTCGCCTGTCTGGAACAGGGTGCGCGGGAACTGCTCGCGTTCACCGAACCGCTGCGCGTGGAGGGTTCGGTCGTCACCCGGTTCACGGAGGCGCTGGATCTCCTCGGCGATGTAGCAAGGTACCGGGGCGATCCGCGGGGCGCGCCGGAGCTGTACGCGTGGGCCGCTGCCGAGACCCATGACGCCGGGCTGCCGTGGTACGCCGTCGAGTACGAGGCCAAGACGGCCGCGCTCGCCGCCGGGCTCGACGAGTACGGGCGGGCCGAACGCGCCGCACGCGCCGCGCTGGAGCACGGAGCGCCGTTCGTCCCGGCTCCGGGACGGGCCCAGCTGCACCTCGGGCTCGCCGAAGTCCTCGGCGCCGCCGGGCAGTTCGAGGAGGCGACCGAACACGCGCTGGACGCCGCGCACTGGGCGGACGAGGCGGGCGTGAGCGCGACGCTCGGGGTCCATGCCCGTCCACCAGCACCTCGATCCGGGGTGGTCCCGGAACGGGCGCTGCCGCCATCGGCTCGGCGGCCGGCTGCTGGGGCTGGGCCGGGCGGCGGAGGCGGCCGCGGTGCCGGAGGCCGACCTGGGCCGCCCGGACGCCGCGCGGACCCGGGCCCAAAGGGTTCTTGAGATCTACGGGACCGGGGAGCCGGACGAGACGGGCCGGGAGCGTCGTGCGGAGGCCGAGGCGCTGCTGAAGTACGTGGACGGGAGGCCGGGCCCGTCCGGCGGCTGAGGACGTCCCCGGCCCTACTCCACGCCGATCAGCAAGGGAGCGCGCTGGTGGCCGCCCCGGTACACCACCGTGTCGACCGCCAGATATCCCTCGCGCACGTGCTCCTCCAGCGCGTCGGCCAGGCTGTCGGGGACGTCCTCGCCCAGCACCAGGGTGACCAGTTCGCCGCCCGCCGCCAGCATGCGGTCCAGCACGGTGCGGGCCGTTTCCGGCACGTCCTCGCCGATGACCGCGACATCGCCGTCGATCAGGCCCAGGACGTCGCCGGCCTGGCAGATGCCCGCCATGGTCCAGGACTGCCGCTCAGCGACGGCCAGTTCGGCGTAGCGGGTGGCGCCTGCCGCGGCGGTCATCGCCACCACGTCCTCGTCGAAGCTGCGGTCGGGTTCGTGGACGGCGAGGGCGGCGATGCCCTGGACGGCGGCCCGGGTCGGGATCAGGGCGACCCTGACTCCCTCCGCGCGGGCCTGTTCGGCGGCGACGGCCGCGGTGTGGCGCAACTCGGCGTCGTTGGGCAGCAGTACCACCTCGCGGGCGTGCGCCCGGCGGATCGCGTCGACCAGTTCGCCGCTGGCGGGCGGCTCGCCGGGGCGCGCCAGGACCGTCGTCGCCCCGGCCTCCTTGCACAGTCCGCGCAGGCCGTCGCCGGGGACCACCACGACGACCGCCCGCTGCACGGGTTCGGCCTGGGCGTGCACCCGGTCCGCGCCGAAGTGGGTGATCCGGATCCGGTACGGCCGCCCCGCCTCGACGCCGGCCTCCACCGCCGCACCCGCGTCGTCGACATGCACATGGACGTTCCACAGCCCGTCGCCGCCCACCACCACGAGCGAGTCGCCGAGCCGGTCGAGCCGGTTCCGCAGCCGGTCCACCGCGTCGTCCGCGGCCTCCAGCAGATAGATGACCTCGAAGGCCGGTCCGCCCTCCGCGCAGCCCTCCGCCACCGCTACCTGGGGCGCGGACACGGCCACGTACACGCGTTCGGGCGCCTGTCCGCAGACCGCTTCGACGAGCGCCCCGAGCATCGTCACCAGGCCCCGGCCCCCGGCGTCCACGACGCCCGCGCGCCTGAGGACCGCAAGCTGTCCGGGAGTCTCTTCCAGGGCCGCTCGCGCCCCCTCGTACGCCGCCCGCGCGACCTCCGCGGTTCCGGCGTCGTCCGCCGTGCGCCCGGCGGCCTCGGCGGCCGCGGAGGCCACCGTCAGCACCGTGCCCTCGACGGGGTGGGCGACGGCCTGCCGGGCGGCGGCAGCGGCGGCCGTGAGCGCCCGTCGCAGATGGTCCGCGTCGTGCCCGTCGCCGAGCACCCCCGCCATCCCGCGCAGCAGCTGGGCCAGGATCGTGCCGGAGTTCCCGCGGGCGCCGATCAGCGCCCCGTGTGCCATGGCCCGTACCACGTCGGCGGCGACGGGGGCCGTCGTACCGGTCTCGTGTGCGGCGAAGACCGCTTCGACGGCCTGGGTCGCGGACTCCACGGTCAGATAGAGGTTCGTGCCGGTGTCCCCGTCCGCGACCGGGTACACATTGATCGCGTCGATCTCAGCGCGCTCCCGGCCCAGCGCCTCCAGGGACAGTGAGCACCAGGTACGCACCGCGACGGCGTCCATGTCGTCGGCGGTCTGCGGCACCTGTCGGTCCTCCTCGGAATCGGCCGTACGTGGCCGGCTGCACCGCAGAGTAGCCCCCGTGCGCCGGGTCCGGCGGGGACAGGGGCGGGCGGGGGGCGGCGGAACCCATGGTAGTTTCGTTCTACCGACGCGGCCGTTGTATGCTGCTTCGGTTGCCCGACGAGAGTCGGGCCATTCCTCTGGTGCCGCCACTTCAGTCAAATGAATCCGGCGCGCCGGAATTCACTGTAAGTGCACCTGAAGTCTTTGGAGTGACCCGTGGCTGCCAACTGCGACGTCTGCGGCAAGGGGCCGGGCTTCGGCAACAACATTTCGCACTCGCACCGCCGTACGTCCCGTCGCTGGAATCCCAACATCCAGCGCGTGCGTGCCGTGGTCGGTCGGACGCCGAAGCGGCTCAACGTCTGCACCTCGTGCATCAAGGCCGGCAAGGTCGCGCGCTGACGTTCCCGTCGTAGCGCAGCCTTCCGGTTGCCCAAAAAGCCGGTCCGCCTCGGTGGACCGGCTTTTTGCTGTGCTCCGGGACGTGCTCACACGGCGCGCGTCCGCCAGCCGTGGTCGACGGGGCCGATCCCGGCGCCCAGCGGGAAGCCCGCCGCGATCGCCCCGGTGACGTAGGCCTTCGCGGCCCGCACAGCCGTCGGTACGTCCTGCCCCAGGGCCAGTCCGCAGGCGATGGCGGAGGCGAGTGTGCAGCCGGTGCCGTGGGTGTGCCGGTTGTCGTGCCTCGGCGCGCGCAGCCAGTGCTCCTGCGTGCCGTCCGTCACCAGATCCACGGGTTCGCCGGACAGGTGCCCGCCCTTGATGACGACCCAGCGCGGCCCGAACCCGAGCACCTCGGTGGCGGCCTGTCGCATTCCGGTCTCGTCCGTGACATGCACACCGGTGAGCTGCGCCACTTCGTCCAGATTCGGGGTGGCGACCGTGGCGACCGGCAGGAGTTTCGTCCGTACGGAATCGAGCGCCTCGGCGGCCAGCAGCGGGTCCCCGTGCTTGGAGAATCCGACCGGGTCCACGACGACCGGGGCGTCGGTGTCCGCGAGGAGTTCGGCCACGGTCTCCACGAGCACGGCCGACGACAGCATGCCGGTCTTCACCGCCCGCACACCGATGTCGTCCACCACGCTGCGGTACTGGGCGCGTACGGCCTCGACGGGCAACTCCCAGGCGCCCTGCACCCCCAGCGAGTTCTGGGCCGTGACGGCGGTCAGCACGCTCATGCCGTGCACACCGAGCGCCAGCATCGTCTTCAGATCGGCCTGAATGCCCGCTCCGCCGCCGGAGTCGGATCCGGCGACGGTGAGCACTCGGGCGGGTACGGCAGCAGTCAAGGGCATGTGCCGCAATCTACTGGGCGTCCTCGATGTCCCCGAAATGGTCCCAGCCGCTCTTGCTGGTCCAGGGCGCTCCGTCGACCGTCACCTGGGGCAGCGCCGACGGGTTGAGGACTTCGCCGATCACCTTCCAGCGGGCGGGCAGCTTCACGTCCGGCGGGAAGGTGGCGACGATCGCGTGGTCCTCTCCCCCGGTCAGCACCCACTGCAGCGGATCCACGCCGACGGCCTGCCCGATGTCGGACATCTGCGAGGGGATGTCGATCAGTCCGGAGCGCAGATCGATCCGGACCTGGCTGGCCTCGGCGATGTGCCCGAGGTCGGCGACGAGTCCGTCGCTCACGTCCGTCATCGCGGTGGCGCCGAGCCCGGCGGCCGCGGGGCCCGCGTGGTACGGCGGTTCGGGGCGGCGGTGGGCCTCGACGAAGGCGCGGGGCGAGCGGAAACCGCGGGAGAGCACGGCGTACCCGGCGGCGGACCAGCCGAGCCAGCCGGTGACGGCGACGACGTCACCGGGCTGAGCGCCGGACCTGGTGACCGGTTCGTGGTTGCGCAGATCGCCGAGCGCGGTGATCGAGACGGTGATCGTCTCGCCCCGCACCACGTCCCCGCCGACCACGGCCGCGCCGGCGACCTGGCACTCGTCACGGATGCCGTCCATCAGCTCGCCGGCCCAGGTGACCGGGAGTTCGGCGGGGACGACCAGGCCGAGCAGCAGCGCGGTCGGCACGGCCCCCATGGCGGCGATGTCGGCGAGATTCTGGGCGGCGGCCTTGCGGCCGACGTCGTACGCCGTCGACCAGTCGCGGCGGAAGTGCCGTCCCTCCAACAGGATGTCCGTACTGGCCACGACCCTGCGGTCGGGAGCTGACACGACCGCGGCGTCGTCGCCGGGACCGAGCCGTACCGCCGGAGTGGTGGTGAGCCGGGAAGTCAGCTCCCTGATGAGCCCGAACTCCCCCAACTCGCCCACGGTTCCCTTCACCGAGTCTCACCTCTCATCTATCGCGCCGGACGATCGTCCGGGCTGCTTCAGCGGCCGGAGGTCCGGATCGTGGACCGGCCGCCGCCGCAGGGAGCAGTCTGCACCGGTTCTCCTCGCCCGTCCCCCGTTCGCACCGCTGCGCTCGCGGTCGCGGGCCGTCACTGCTGTCGGTACTGTCAAGAGATACGTCAACCTGTGTCTTGCGTACGCCACGCTGTGGATGTCAACCGACCCGTAGGTCTCCCCGCGGCCCGCGGCAACGCGATACCGTGGCGTCCCTTTCCCCCACATGATCCTCGTGGCCGCCCTGGAGGTTCCGTGGTACAGGCGTACATCCTTATTCAGACCGAGGTGGGCAAGGCGTCGACCGTCGCCGAGACCATCGCCAAAGTTCCGGGAGTGATCCAGGCAGAGGACGTCACCGGCCCCTACGACGTGATCGTGCGCGCCCAGGCCGACACGGTCGATGAACTCGGCCGCATGGTGGTCGCCAAGGTCCAGCAGGTGGAAGGCATCACCCGAACCCTGACCTGCCCGGTCGTTCATCTGTAGTCCCCGTCTACGCTGGGCCGGTGACATCACTGCGCCGCCGGTTCGGCCACCCACTGCTTCTCGGTCCGTCCGCTGCCGCGCTGCTGCTGGCCGCGGCGGGCTGCTCCTCGACGGACGCCGCGGCGTCGATCACGGTTCCCACTCCGCCTCCGGAAGCCGCGGCCTACTGTCGTGCGCTGCACAAGGCACTGCCGAGGACCGTTGCCGGTCTCGACCGCGGTGACACCGGGACGAAGTCCGAACTGACCGCCGAGTGGGGGGACGGAGCGATCGTACTGCGCTGCGGCGTCCCCCGGCCCGCGAAGATGGACGACCCGATGGCGAAGGGGGCCGAGGCGAACGGCGTCAACTGGCTGCTGGAGCAGCCGGAGAACGCCGGCCCGCGCTTCACGACGACCTACCGCAAAGCGTACGTCGAGGTGAGCCTTTCGACGGCGTACGCCCATGACGCGAGCCCGTTGGCCGCGTTCGCCTCGGCCGTCAAGAAGACGGTCCCCAGCAGCCTGTAGGGCGTGCACCCGCGTCGCGAGTGCACGCCCCACGGTGCGAAGCCGTCTCAGCGCAGGCCGGTCGGCCGGTTCAAGGCGGCCTGGATCAGCCGGTCCACCAGCTCCTGGTAGCTCACGCCGCTCTCCTGCCACATCCGCGGATACATGGAGATCGGGGTGAAGCCCGGCAGAGTGTTGATCTCGTTGATCACGAAGTCGCCGTCCTCGGTGAGGAAGAAGTCGGCGCGCACCAGGCCCTCGCAGGACGCGGCCTCGAATGCCTCGACCGCGAGGCGCTGGACCTCCGCCGTCTGCTCCTCGGTGAGCGGGGCGGGCAGGATCCCGGCGGCCGAGTCGATGTACTTGGCCTCGAAGTCGTAGAAGTCGTGCGAGGTGACCGGCGGGATCTCGGCGGGCACGCTGGCGCGCGGGCCGTCCTCGAACTCCAGCACCCCGCACTCGATCTCGCGGCCCCGCAGCAGCGACTCGACCAGGAACTTGGGGTCGTGGCGACGGGCTTCCTCGATCGCCTCGTCGAGACCGGACAGGTCGTCGACCTTGGTGATACCGAAGGACGAACCGGCCCGGGCGGGCTTGACGAAGAGCGGCCAGCCGTGGTCACCGACGAAGTCCACGATGCGCTTGCGGGCACCGGAGGGGTCCGTGTCCCATTCGCGGGGCCGCACCACGAGGTACGGGCCGACCGGCAGCCCGAACGAGGTGAAGACCCGCTTCATGTACTCCTTGTCCTGGCCGACCGCCGAGGCGAGCACCCCGGCACCGACGTAGGGCACACCGGAGAGCTCCAGAAGTCCCTGGAGGGTGCCGTCCTCGCCGTAGGGGCCGTGCAGCACGGGGAAGACGACGTCGACCTCGCCCAGCGCCTTGGGGACCGAGCCGGGCTCGCTGTACACCACTTCACGGCTGCCGGGGTCGGCCGAGAGCACCACACTGCCCTCGATGGACTCGGCCAGCTGGGCCACGTCCGGCATCTGCCGGTCCTTGATGGCCATGCGTTCGGGCTCGTCGGCGGTGAGCGCCCAGCGGCCGTCCGTCGTGATGCCGATCGGCAGGACGTCGTACTTGGTCCGGTCGATGGCGTTCAGGACGGCGCCGGCCGTGACGACCGAGATGCCGTGTTCGGAGCTGCGGCCACCGAACACAACGGCCACGCGCGGCTTGCGGAGCTGCTGCTCCGGACTCTGGGGGAGGTTCTCGCTGCTCATATCGCGTTGAGCGTACCTGTTGGTACCCCTCGCGTCAGCGTGGCCGGGGCCGCTGGAGCGGTGTCCGAGAACGTTCACCGCCCCGCGCGCCCCCGTGCCTGTCGTCAGCGGCGCTCGGGCTTCGCGCTGCGCGACATCAGCTCGCTCAGCGCGACCACCGGCGGCTTGCCCTCGTGGACGATGCCGACGACCGTCTCGGTGATGGGCATGTCGACGCCGTGCCTGCGGGCCAGATCGAGCACCGATTCACAGGACTTGACGCCCTCCGCGGTCTGCTTGGTGACCGCGATGGTCTCCTGGAGCGTCATTCCGCGGCCGAGGTTGGTACCGAAGGTGTGGTTGCGCGAGAGCGGCGAGGAGCAGGTGGCCACCAGGTCGCCGAGGCCCGCGAGTCCGGAGAAGGTCAGCGGGTCGGCACCCATGGCGAGGCCGAGCCGGGTGGTCTCGGCGAGACCCCGGGTGATGAGCGAGCCCTTGGCGTTGTCGCCGAGGCCCATGCCGTCGGCGATGCCCACGGCGAGACCGATGACGTTCTTGACCGCGCCACCGAGTTCGCAGCCGACCACATCGGTGTTGGTGTACGGGCGGAAGTACGAGGTGTGGCAGGCGGTCTGCAGGCGCTGGGCCACGGACTCGTCCCGGCAGGCGACAACGGCCGCGGCGGGGCGGCGTTCGGCGATCTCCTTGGCCAGGTTGGGGCCGGTGATGACGGCGACGCGGTCCGCGGAGACCTTGGTGACGTCCTCGATGACCTCGCTCATCCGCTTCGCGGTGCCGAGTTCGACGCCCTTCATCATCGAGACGAGGACGGTGTCGGAGCCGATGTGCGGGGCCCAGTCGGCGAGGTTGGCGCGCAGCGTCTGCGAGGGCACCACGAGCACGGCGAAGTCGGCGCCGTCCAGCGCCTCGGCGGCGTCGGTGGTGGCCCGGATCGACGCGGGGAGTTCGATGCCCGGCAGATAGTCCGGGTTGGTACGGGTCGTGTTGACGGCCTCGGCGACTTCGGCGCGGCGGCCCCAGAGGGTGACCTCGCAGCCGGCGTCGGCGAGAACCACGCCGAAGGCCGTACCCCATGAGCCGGTTCCGAAGACGGCCGCCTTTGCGGGGTGCGTCACTTGGGTCCCTTTCCTTCGGCCTTGCGCCGCTGTTCTGCACGGGCCTTGCGGTGATCGTACGGCTCCGTGGGGGCCGGCTCGCCCCGGACGATCTCCAGCTGCGCGGTCACCGCGGCCATGATGACCTCGGTCGCCTCGCGCAGGATGTCGGGCGTCGGTTCCTTGTCGTAGAACCGGGAGAGGTCGACGGGCGGTCCGGCCTGCACCTGGAGGGTCTTGCGGGGGAGGAGCCGGAGCTTGTTCTCCTTGGCGTACGGCGGCATCACCAGGTTGGCGCCCCACTGGGCGACCGGGATGACCGGGGCCTTCGTCATCAACGCGACGCGGGCGGCGCCGGTCTTGCCGGCCATCGGCCACATGTCGGGGTCGCGGGTGAGGGTGCCCTCGGGGTAGAAGGCGACGCACTCGCCGCGCCCGATGGCGTCCACGGCGGCCCTGAAGGCGTCCAGCGCGTTGGTCGTCTCGCGATACACGGGAATCTGTCCGGTGCCGCGCAGCATCATTCCGACAAAGGGGGTCTTGAAGAGGCCGGCCTTGGCAAGAAGCCGGGGCACCCGTCCGGTGTTGTACTGGAAGTGGCCGTAGGAGAGCGGGTCCAGATACGAGTTGTGATTGACCGCAGTAATGAATCCGCCGTCGGCCGGAATGTGTTCCATTCCCCGCCAGTCACGCTTGAACAGAACCACCAACGGCGGTTTTGCGATGACCGCCGCCAGGCGGTACCAGAAGCCGATTCTGCGGCGGGACACTCGGACACCTTCCTCTAAGGACCTGAACTCTGCCTGGCTACCGACGGTCAAGTCTCGCCCCAGGCCCCTGCTCTGTCGAGAACACCGTACGCCCCGCTTTCGGGACCGACCCTCCGGGTTCTCGCACCGGCAGGCGAGAATAGGCGGCGAAGCGCATCGAGGGGGAGATCGCCACGAACACCGACCCGGCCGGTCCCTGGACCCTGGTCGTCCCGTTGAAGCCCTTGGCACGGGCCAAGAGCAGGCTCGCGCCCGCGGCGGGCGCCGCGCTGCGCCCGCGCCTCGCCCTCGCGTTCGCCCGGGACACCGTGACCGCCGCCCTGTCCTGCCGGGCGGTACAGGATGTGGTGGTCGTCACGGACGACACGGAGGCCGGGGCTGCTCTCGCGGCCCTCGGGGCGCGCGTCGTGCCCGACGAACCGGACAGCGGCCTCAACGCCGCCCTGGCACACGGTGAGCGGACCGTACGGGCCGAGCGGCCCGGGGCCGCCCTCGCCGCCCTCAACGCGGATCTGCCCGCACTGCGCCCCACGGAATTGGCCCGGGTACTCGATTATTCCGGCTCATTTCCCCGTGCATTTGTCACCGATGCGGCAGGAATCGGAACGACATTTCTGTCGGCTGCGCCGGGCGTGGAATTGCGCCCGGCTTTCGGCGGTTCCTCCCGGGCCCGGCATCTGGACTCCGGCGCGGTGGAAATCGTCCTGGCCGGAATCGATTCGGTCCGCCAGGACGTGGACACCGGCGACGACCTGCGGGCGGCACTGGCCCTCGGTGTGGGCCCGCACACGGCGGGGCGCTGGGCCGCGGGGGTCTCCTCGCCGGACCGATAGGCTGCCGTTCATGCAGGCGACCTCGTACACGTACGACCCCGAGACCCGCACCGGCAGTGTGCTGCTCGACGACGGCACCCCGGTGGAATTCGACGCCCGCGCCTTCGACGCCGGCGGTCTGCGGCTGCTGCGGCCGGGGCAGCGGGTGCGGATCGAGGGCACCGGCGAGGGTGCGGGGCTGCGGATCACCCTGGTGACCCTGCAGACGTTCTGAACGGCGGCGCGCGCCCTGCGCGGAACAGCCCGCGGGCCGGGCTCCCCGAGGGGAGCCCGGCCCGGCGCGTGTGAGAGGCCCTGCGCTGCTCGGCCTCACTTCTTCCGTGCAGTGGCCTTCTTCGCCGTGGTCTTGCGCGCCGTGGTCTTCTTCGCGGGCGCCTTCTTCGCCGTGGCCTTCTTGGCGGGCGCGGTCTTGCTGGCGACGGCCTTCTTCGCGGCCGTCGTCTTCTTCGCCGCCGCGGTGGTGGCCTTCTTCGCCGCCGCCGTGGTCTTCTTGGCCGCCGCGGTGGTGGCCTTCTTCGCGGTGGTCTTCTTGGCGGCGGTGGTCTTCGCCGCGGTCACGGCCTTCTTAACGGTGGCCTTCTTCGCCACGGCCTTCTTCGCCACGGCCTTCTTGGCCGCGGCCTTGGCCGTCGTACGGGCAACACCGCCCGTGAGGCTGCCCTTGGGCGCCTTCTTCACGGCCACGTCGTGCTTGGGGAGCTTCTTGGAGCCGCTCACCAGGTCCTTGAAGCCCTGTCCCGCACGGAAACGGGGCACCGAGGTCTTCTTGACCCGCACCCGCTCGCCCGTCTGCGGGTTGCGGGCGTAACGGGCGGGGCGGTCGACCTTCTCGAACGAGCCGAAGCCGGTGACCGAGACACGGTCCCCCGCGACAACCGCACGGACGATCGCGTCGAGCACCGCGTCGACGGCGTCCGCGGCCTGCTGACGGCCGCCAACCTTGTCGGCAATCGCTTCTACGAGCTGCGCCTTGTTCACGTCTTCCCCTTCGGAGACATTGCCAGAACGAAAGTGTTCAAGCGTTTTCGCACGTTAGGCAGATATATACCGCAAATCAAACACGAAACGGGCTAATCACCCTAGTGCCGCAACGAAGTCGACCGCTGCACAGTTCCGCAGAGTCAGTCACCTTCGGGGAATCGGCCCTCATCGAGGTCCTTCATCAACCGGTCCAGACGCCTTGCCGCATCCGGGAGATCGTGCTTAGCCGCGGCCGTGATGACCAACAGCTTCCGGGACAGCGCCATCCTTACGCCCTCCGGGACTTGCAGTGCACGCACTCTTGTGTGCGCTTCCTTCAATCGGTCGGCGACTTGGCCGTAAAGCTTGAGTTGGCTGTCGCGTTCCATGCACCGATTGTGCCATCTGGGGCGAGTTGTCGCCCGACGGGGTCTCAACAAGCGACTGCGCCCCCTACCAGAAGGCAGGGGGCGCAGTCCTGGAAACGCGCTGCTCAGGCGTTAATTGTACGCGGCTTGAAGGTCGGCCTTGCCACCTCATAAGTCGCGATGTCCGCTTCGTTCTGAAGGGTGAGGCTGATGTCGTCCAGCCCGTTCAGCAGTCGCCAGCGGGCGTTCTCGTCGAGCTCGAAGTCGGCGGTGATGCCTTCGGCACGGACCTGGCGGGCCTCCAGGTCGACGGTGATCTCGACCGTCGGGTCGGCCTCGGTCAGCTCCCAGAGCGCGTCGACGACCTTCTGGTCGAGCACCACGGTCAACAGCCCGTTCTTCAGCGAGTTGCCGCGGAAGATGTCGGCGAACCGGGAGGAGATGACGGCCTTGAAACCGTAGTTCTGCAGCGCCCACACGGCGTGCTCGCGGGACGACCCGGTGCCGAAGTCGGGGCCGGCCACCAGCACCGTGGCGCCGCTGCGCTCGGGACGGTTGAGGACGAAGTCCCCGTCCTTGCGCCAGGCCTCGAAGAGTCCGTCCTCGAAGCCGTCGCGGGTGACCTTCTTCAGCCAGTGCGCGGGGATGATCTGGTCGGTGTCGACGTTGCTGCGACGCAGCGGGACGGCCCGGCCGGTGTGTGTGGTGAAAGCTTCCATGATTCTCAGACTCCGGCGGGCGTACGGACGTCGGACAGGTCGGCCGGCGAGGCCAGGTGGCCCAGCACGGCGGTGGCGGCGGCGACCTGCGGGGAGACCAGGTGCGTGCGGCCGCCCTTGCCCTGCCGGCCCTCGAAGTTGCGGTTCGAGGTGGAGGCGGAGCGCTCGCCGGGGGCCAGCTGGTCGGGGTTCATGCCGAGACACATCGAGCAGCCGGCGTGCCGCCATTCGGCGCCCGCGGCGGTGAAGACCTTGTCCAGGCCCTCCTCGACGGCCTGCAGGGCGACCCGGACCGAGCCCGGGACGACCAGCATCCGTACGCCGTCGGCGACTTTGCGGCCGTCCAGGATCGCGGCGGCGTTGCGCAGGTCCTCGATCCGGCCGTTGGTGCAGGAGCCTACGAAGACGGTGTCCACGTTGATCTCGCGCAGCGGCTGGCCGGCGGTCAACCCCATGTATTCCAGGGCCTTTTCGGCGGCGTTGCGCTCCGAGGCGTCCTCGTACGAAGCCGGGTCGGGGACGTTGGCCGACAGGGGCGCGCCCTGGCCGGGGTTGGTGCCCCAGGTGACGAACGGGGCCAGTTCTGCGGCGGCGATGACGACCTCGGCGTCGAAGACCGCGTCGTCGTCCGTGCGCAGCGTCTTCCAGTACGCGACGGCGGCGTCCCAGTCCTCGCCCTGCGGGGCGTGGTCGCGGCCCTTGAGATAGTCGAAGGTGGTCTCGTCCGGGGCGATCATGCCCGCTCGGGCGCCGGCCTCGATCGACATGTTGCAGATGGTCATCCGGGCTTCCATCGAGAGCTTCTCGATGGCCGAGCCGCGGTATTCGAGGATGTAGCCCTGGCCACCGCCGGTGCCGATCCGGGCGATGATCGCCAGGATCAGGTCCTTGGCCGTGACGCCGTCGGGCAGTTCGCCGTCGATGGTGATCGCCATGGTCTTCGGGCGGGCCAACGGCAGGGTCTGGGTGGCCAGGACGTGCTCGACCTGGCTGGTGCCGATGCCGAACGCCAGCGCGCCGAAGGCACCGTGCGTGGACGTGTGGGAGTCGCCGCAGACCACCGTGGTGCCGGGCTGGGTCAGACCCAGCTGCGGGCCGACCACGTGCACGACGCCCTGCTCGACGTCGCCCAGCGGATGCAGTCGCACACCGAACTCCGCGCAGTTCTTGCGCAGGGTCTCCAACTGGGCACGGGAGACCGGGTCGGCGATCGGCTTGTCGATGTCGAGGGTCGGGGTGTTGTGATCCTCGGTGGCGATGGTGAGGTCGAGGCGCCGGACCCGGCGTCCGGCCTGCCGGAGGCCGTCGAAGGCCTGGGGGCTGGTCACCTCGTGCAGCAGGTGCAGATCGATGAAGAGGAGGTCGGGCTCACCTTCGGCGCGCCGGACGACATGGTCGTCCCAGACCTTCTCCGCGAGTGTCCTACCCATCGCTTTCCCTCCGGCCGGCGTCTTCGCCGGCCCAACTAGAGATTCGGTGCGCCGCCGTCCGTACCCCCGTGCGGGGCGGTGGCTACGGGCCGTTGTGTGGCCGCCCCTACAGGTTCGCAACTTCCGCCGAAAATTGAACTTGCGTTTCACAGAGTGAGACGGGAGTATCGTCGTATGGACAACTCTAGCGGCGTCGGCGTTCTCGACAAGGCGGCTCTGGTATTGAGCGCCCTGGAGTCCGGTCCGGCCACCCTCGCCGGGCTGGTCGCGGCGACCGGGCTCGCACGACCCACGGCCCATCGACTGGCCGTGGCACTGGAACACCACCGCATGGTGGCGAGGGACATGCAGGGCCGTTTCATTCTCGGCCCCCGGCTGGCGGAACTCGCGGCGGCGGCGGGCGAGGACCGCCTGCTGGCCACGGCGGGACCGGTACTCACCCACCTGCGCGACATCACGGGCGAGAGCGCGCAGCTCTACCGGCGCCAGGGCGACATGCGGATCTGTGTGGCGGCGGCGGAGCGGCTGTCCGGCCTGCGGGACACCGTGCCGGTCGGCTCCACGCTCACGATGAAGGCGGGCTCCTCGGCCCAGATCCTGATGGCCTGGGAGGAGCCGGAGCGGCTGCACCGCGGCCTCCAGGGCGCCCGTTTCACGGCGACGGCGCTCTCGGGCGTACGGCGCCGGGGCTGGGCCCAGTCGATCGGCGAGCGCGAGCCGGGCGTGGCCTCGGTCTCGGCACCGGTGCGCGGCCCCTCGAACCGGGTGGTCGCCGCCGTCTCGGTCTCCGGACCGATCGAGCGGCTGACCCGGCACCCGGGCCGGATGCACGCCCAGGCGGTCATCGACTCGGCCGCCAGGCTCAGCGAGGCCCTGCGCCGCACCGGCTGACGTCCCCGTACACCTCCTGGCCGCCCCAGCGTCGTGGCGGCCCCTGCCAGAACCTCACTTCGCGGACGAACGGTGCGCGAGCCGGTCCGCCGCCCGTCGACCGCGCTCCTCGATCGGCAGTACGCCGGTGGCCGCGGCCAGCCCATAGGCCGGCATGTCGGCGTAGATCGATTCGTAACCGCCCTCGGGCACCACGTACGTCTCGTGCCACAGCCCCACATGCCGCCGGGACTTCTTCTCCTTACGGTTGATCATCGCCCACGCCTTGCGGTGCAACATGTCGGGAGCGCTCGCGTACGCGTAGAGCTTCTCCTTCGACTCCCAGTACTGGACGACGTAGTACGTCCGCGGCGAGCCGGACAGCAGCATGCAGCCGAGCAGGCCCCGACTCGCGTCCTTCCTCAACTCCCGCAGCATGCGCGGCATCGCCACCAGGACGGGGAGCCAATGGTGCACGCCCCACAAGTGGTTGATGCGCATCCCGATGAGCAGGACGACCACCTCGCCCTCGGCCGCCGCTGTCGTCCGCCCCGGAATCGGCTTCGCGAACATGGCCACCGCATCCCTTCTCTTGTTGGAGAGTGTCACTATCCAATGGTTGGATAGTGACACTGCCCAAGAGGTGGCGCAAGGGAAGGCACGGCAATGCGGCTCTCGGAACTGAGCGAGAAGAGCGGCGTCAAGACCGCGACGATCAAGTACTACCTGCGCGAGGGACTGCTGCGACCCGGCCTCCGGGTCAGCGCGACGCAGGCCGAGTACGACGAGAGCCACCTGCGCCGGCTGCGTCTGGTGCGGGCCCTGCTCCAGGTGGGCCGCCTTCCCGTGGCCACGGCGCGCGAAGTCCTCTCCCACATCGACGACGACTCCCTGGGCCGGACGATCCGGCTGGGCGCCGCACTGTGGTCCCTCCCTCACGGCCCGGACCCGGACGAGGGGGCGCCGGAGACGGCGGCGGCCCGCGAGGAGGTCGAACGGCTCCTGGACCGGCTCGGCTGGGCCACTTCGCAGGAGCTGGGCTCCCTGTCCCCCGCGCATCGCGCGCTCGTGTCGTCGGTGGCCACCCTCATCCGCCTCGGCTATCCCTGCGATGTCGAGTACCTGACCGAGCAGGCGCGGCTCATGCACCAAGTCGCCGTCCAGGACCTGGACATGATGGAGACGTACCCCACGGAGGCGGAGCAGGTGGAGACGGCGGTCGCGTCGGCCGTGCTCTACGAGCCGTTGCTGATGTCGCTGCGCAGGATGGCCCAGGAGGAGGAGTCGGCCCGGCGGTACGGGATGTGAGGGAGTGACAGAGAAGGGCCCCTCACCGAAGTGAAGGGCCCTTCTCTGTCGATCTGTTGTACCCCCGACCGGATTCGAACCGGCGCTACTGCCGTGAGAGGGCAGCGTGCTAGGCCGCTACACAACGGGGGCTTGTACTGCTGTTGCATTTCTGCGCTGGGCTACCAGGACTCGAACCTAGAATGACGGTACCAGAAACCGTAGTGTTGCCAATTACACCATAGCCCATGGTGAAGTACCCCCGACCGGATTCGAACCGGCGCTACTGCCGTGAGAGGGCAGCGTGCTAGGCCGCTACACAACGGGGGCCCTAGCGATCCTGCATCGAGATCGTGGGTGCGACCCAGATGATCTCGCGGGAAGGATCTGTACCCCCGACCGGATTCGAACCGGCGCTACTGCCGTGAGAGGGCAGCGTGCTAGGCCGCTACACAACGGGGGCTTGTACTGCTGTTGCATTTCTGCGCTGGGCTACCAGGACTCGAACCTAGAATGACGGTACCAGAAACCGTAGTGTTGCCAATTACACCATAGCCCACCAAAACTCAACCCCTAGAAGGGGTTTTGTTCGGCTTGCGCTTCCCGTTCGGTTCTTTCGTTCCGCTCGGGCGGCGCAGGAAGAACATTACCCGAAGGTGTCCGGCGCTCCAAAACGGGTATTGCCCGCCAGGGTCCGTGCCTCGGATCAGGGTCGGGCCGGTACCAGCAGGCCGGGCAGCTGATCGAGCCCGCTGATGCGGACGAGTTCCGGCCGCCCGCCGCGTCCGCGCCGGTCGAGCCAGATCCCCATCAGCCCCGCGGCGACCGCGCCGCTCGCGTCGATGTCCGGCTCGTCCCCCACGTACGCGACCTCCCGCGGTTCCAGCGCCAGCGCCTCGCACGCCGCGTGGAAAGCACCGGCCTCGGGCTTGGAGACGCCCAGCTCCACGGCGCACACCACGGCCTCGAACCGGTCCCGCACACCGAGCGTGCGCAGCTTCCGGTCCTGGTTGTGGATGCTGGAGTTCGACAGCACGCCGTGCCGGAACCCGTTCGCCAGGGAGTCCAGAGCGGGCAGCGCATCGGGAAACAGCGACCAGGCGGCCTCGTAGTGGGCCGCGTGCCGCCCGAACCAGAGGTCGGCCTCCTCGTCCTCCAGCGCCCGCGAGACGAACTCCCTGACCCGGTCCCGGCGCTGCCCCAGGAAGTCCGTCTCCCCCGCCGCGAACCGCGCCCAGTGCACATCGGTGATCGCCCGCCACGCGAACAGGGCCTGCTCGACGGAGCCGTATCCGTCGGGCAGGCCCTCCTGTTCGAGATGCTTGCTCATGCCGATGCGGTCGGCGCCCGTGTAGTCGAAGATCGTGTCGTCGATGTCCCAGAGGACCGCGCGGATCGTCATACGCCCCAGCGTATGTGCCGGGGTCCGGGGCGTGGCGGGTTCGCGCAGGTGTCCGCCGGCCGATTCCCGGGGAACGGCGCAGGGGCGGCCCCGGTGTGATCCGGTGGCCGCCCCTGCGGGTGTGAGTCGTACGGCTACGCGGCGGCCAGCCTGGCCAGCGCCGCGTCGATGCGGGCCACGGTCTTCTCGCGGCCCAGGATCTCCAGGGACTCGAAGAGCGGCAGGCCGATCGTGCGGCCGGTGACCGCGACGCGGACCGGGGCCTGGGCCTTGCCGAGCTTCAGGCCGTGCTCCTCACCGGCGGTGAGGATGGCGTTCTTCAGGGCGTCCGCGTTCCACTCGGCGGCGGCCAGCTTGGCGCGGGCTGTGACGAGCAGGGCGTCGGAGCCCTCCTTCATCGCCTTGGCCCAGGACGCCTCGTCCGTGGCCGGCTCGTCGAGGAAGAGGAAGTCGACGTTGGCGGTGATGTCCGAGAGGACCGTGACGCGCGTCTGGGCGTACGGGGCGATCGCCGCGAACCGGTCCGCGTCGAAGGCCTCCGGGGCCCAGGGTGCGAACGGGGCCTTCAGCCAGGGGCCGCACGCCTCGGTGAACGTCTTCACGTCCAGCTTGCGGATGTGCTCGGCGTTGATGTGCTCGCACTTCTTCAGGTCGAAGCGCGCCGGGTTGGCGTTGACGTCCTTGATGTCGAACGCGGCCACCATCTCCTCGACGGAGAAGATGTCGCGGTCCTCGGCGATGGACCAGCCCAGCAGGGAGAGGTAGTTGAGCAGCCCCTCGGGCAGGAAGCCGCGCTCGCGGTAGAGGTTGAGCGAGGCCTGCGGGTCGCGCTTGGAGAGCTTCTTGTTGCCCTCGCCCATGACGTAGGGCAGGTGGCCGAAGGCGGGGGTGCCCTTGGCGATGCCCAGCTCGATGAGCGCCTTGTAGAGGGCGAGCTGGCGCGGGGTGGAGGAGAGCAGGTCCTCGCCACGCAGGACGTGGGTGATCTCCATCAGCGCGTCGTCGACCGGGTTGACCAGCGTGTAGAGCGGCGCGCCGTTGGCGCGGACGATGCCGTAGTCCGGCACGTTCTCCGGCTGGAAGGTCAGCTCGCCGCGGACCAGGTCGGTGAAGGTGAGCGCCTCGTCGGGCATCCGGAAGCGGACGATGGAGGTGCGGCCCTCGGCCTCGTACGCGGCGATCTGCTCGGCGCTCAGCTCGCGGCAGTGGCCGTCGTAGCCGGAGGGCTTGCCGGCGGCGCGGGCGGCGTCGCGGCGGGTGTCGAGCTCCTCGGTGGTGCAGTAGCAGTGGTAGGCGTACCCGCCCGCGAGGAGCTTCTCGGCGACGTCCTTGTAGACGTCCATGCGCTGCGACTGGCGGTACGGGGCGTGCGGGCCGCCGACCTCGGGGCCCTCGTCCCAGTCGAAGCCGAGCCAGCGCATCGACTCCAGGAGCTGGTTGTAGGAGTCCTCGGAGTCGCGGGCCGCGTCGGTGTCCTCGATGCGGAAGACCAGGGTGCCGCCGTGGTGCCGGGCGAAGGCCCAGTTGAAGAGGGCGGTGCGGACCAGGCCCACATGGGGGTTGCCGGTCGGGGAGGGGCAGAAACGTACGCGGACGGGAGTGTTAACCACGCTTGATCACCTTGTTGGTGAGAGTGCCGATGCCTTCGATGGTGACGGCGACCTCGTCGCCGACATGGAGGGGTCCGACCCCTGCGGGAGTGCCGGTGAGGATCACATCGCCCGGGAGCAGCGTCATGGCTTCCGTGATGTGGACGACCAGATCCTCGATCGAGCGGATCATGTCGCTCGTACGGCCGAGTTGGCGTTGCTCGCCGTTGACCGTGGCCTGAATCGTCAGGTCGCCGGGGTCGAGGTCGGTCTCCACCCAGGGGCCGAGCGGGCACGACGTGTCGAAGCCCTTGGCCCTGGCCCACTGCTTCTCGCGCTTCTGGGCATCGCGGGCGGTGACGTCATTGGCGCAGGTGTAGCCGAAGATGACGTCCTTCACGCGCTCACGCGGCACTTCACGGCACATCCGGCCGATGACCACGGCCAGTTCGGCCTCGTAGTGGAGCTCGTTGGAGAAGGAGGGGTACTCGATGGCGTCGCCGGAGCCGATCACCGAGGTGGTGGGCTTGAAGAAGGCGACGGGGACGTCCGGTACCTCGTTGCCGAGTTCCGCGGCGTGCTCCGCGTAGTTGCGGCCGATGGCCACCACCTTGTTGGGAAGCACGGGCGGCAGGAGGCGGACCTTGCTCAGCGGGACCTTGGTGCCGGAGAGCTCGAACTCGGCGTACGGAATGCCCTTGATGATGTCGAGGACGAGACCATCGGGCCCCTCGCCCTCGACGGCGCCGAAGGCGACATTGCCGTCGATGGAGAACCTGGCGATGCGCACGGGTTGCTGTCGCCCCTCACTTGCTGGCTGGCTGAAGACTGACGCTCCAGGCTAACGCCTCGCTCTGTGGGATTTGCCCGAAAGGAACGCCGCCCGGCGGGTGGGCCGACGCCGTCCGGCGGGTGGGCCGACGCCGCCCGGCGGGTGCGCCGACGCCGTCCGGCGGGTGCGCCCGTATGGCGCCCGCAAGCCTTCGAAGACGGGGTCCGCCCTGCCCGGACGGAGCTCGGAGCACCGGGAAGGAGCCGCCGGGGCTCCGAGGGCGGCGTGGCGGGGAAGCGGACCGGGCGGCGCGAGGGGCAGCCCCCGGAGCGAGGCGTCGAACGCGGGCGAGGGGACGCCGCCCGCACGCGTCACTCCGCGGCTGCGGCGGGGACCGGGGCTTCCATGAGGATGGTGCGGCGGGGGTTGGCCGTCTGGGTGGGCAGGTCGACCGCGTGCTCCGGAACGTCCGGCGTCCGCAGCTCGTCGGCGTCCTTGAGGTGCGCCAGCGTGGTGCGCCGGGGGTTGGCAATGTTGCGGAACATCATCGTCGTCTTCATCTGCCGTTCGGACCCTGTCGGTTACGGGCGCCGCCCGGAGGGGCGCCGGTTGTCGGATTTGCCATCCCTGTAAAGCGCCAGGCTAAACATCCGATTCCCTTCGGAAGCCCGGATGAGACGGCGATCATCATGTGAGTTTGCTCACGAATGCATCGACAATTACCCCATTCCGGGCGCCCGACCCACTCGAAGGAAACGGACATTGCGTCACTGAATCAGCCATTCCGCTCCTGATCATGTCGACTGGGACACCCTTCACCCTTCGCCGATTGACCCTGATTGATCCACTTTGCCCGTGAACACGCTCCACGGCTTGTTACTCAGTCATCACAACGCGTCACCCAGGTCACAGCCCGGCGCGAGGCCCTTGTTGGAGATCCGGCACTGTGCTGGAATTCCACGCACCGCCGCGGGTTTCAGGCCGGCGCGCAGGGGGCGCAACGCAGCGCCGAGTGACGGCGGGAAGGGGAAGAGCGCCGGTCACTCACGACCACCATGGGGCGGATACGACGCCCCACGACGCCGACACCGTCCCACCCGCCTCGTGCGGAGGGACGCCTGGTCCAGAGGTTGCGACGCTAGTGCAGGGACGTTTCAAGAGGGATGGCAGCGCTGCGGCGGAGCAGGAGCCGCACGGCGGGACCGACCGCGGTTCCTCGGCCCCGCACGCCCAGAACCCCGGTCCGGCCGCGGCCGGTGACAGCGGCGAGCGCGACCGGCGCCCCGGTGTCACGGCGAGCAGCGGCACCGATCCGATCTCGTCGCTCAAGCCCCGGGGCACCGTCAGCACGGGCTCGCGCGTAGCTCTTCGCAACTGGCGCATCAGCACGCGTCTGGTCTCCCTGCTCGCCCTTCCCGTGGTCGCCGCGACCACGCTGGGCGGCCTGCGGATCAACGACTCGATGAACGACATGCAGCAGCTGGACCACATGCAGCTGCTGACCAAGATGACCAAGCAGGCGACCACGCTCGCCCAGGCGCTCCAGGAGGAGCGCGACCGTTCGGCCGGTCCGCTCTCCAACGGCGTGAAGCCCGACGACTTCAAGGTCACCGAGCCCCGCAAGAAGACCGACCGGGCGAAGACGGCCTTCCTGGAGGCGACGAACTCGATCGGCGACCCCTCCGGCGACGAGGCCCTTGAGGGCATCTATTCGAGCGTCCAGCAGATCGCCAGCCAGCTGACCGGGATCCGCGAGATCCGCAAGACGGCGTACGCACACGGCACCCCGAGCCTCCAGACCGTCGACCAGTACAGCCAGCTGATCACCTCGCTGCTGAGCCTCTCCCAGGACATGGCGCAGGCGACCAGCAACTCGGAGATGATCAAGCGGACCCGGGCGCTGGCGGCCTTCTCCTCCGCCAAGGAGTACGCCTCGGTCCAGCGGGCGATCATCGCCGCGGCGCTGCCCGGCGGCAACGACAAGCAACCGCACCTCAACGACAACGACCAGCAGTTCGGCCGCGCCGCGCTGCGCAAGGAGAACACGGCTCGCCGCTCCTTCACCGCGGTCTACGCGGCCACCGGCAACAACGCCGAAGAGCTGACCGCCACGCTGGACGACGGCAACCCGGAGATCAAGGCCGCCAACACCTACGCGAAGAAGGTGCTGGACAGCCCCTCGGGCATGACGGGCACGGCGCGGCGCTCGTACATGGACTGGTACGACCAGAGCTCCACCAAGATCCAGGCGATGAAGACCATCGAGGAGACCCTCCTCAGCGACATGGAGGGCAAGGCCCGCGAGCTCCGCGACCAGTCGAAGCGCGAAGCGATCATCAGCGGTGCGCTCATTCTGCTGGTGCTGGGCGTCTCGCTGGTCGGTGCCTTCGTCGTCGCCAGGTCGATGATCCGCTCGCTGCGACGACTGCAGGACACGGCTACGCGCGTCGCCCAGGACCGGCTCCCGGAGCTCGTCAAGCAGCTCTCCGAGGCCGACCCGCAGGACGTCGACACCTCGGTCGAGTCCGTCGGTGTGCACTCCCGGGACGAGATCGGCCAGGTGGCCGCGGCCTTCGACGACGTGCACCGCGAGGCCGTCCGCCTCGCCGCCGAGCAGGCCCTCCTCCGGGGCAACGTCAACGCGATGTTCACCAACCTCTCGCGCCGCAGCCAGGGCCTCATCCAGCGTCAGCTCTCGCTCATCTCCGAACTGGAGTCGCGCGAGGCCGATCCGGACCAGCTGTCCTCGCTGTTCAAGCTCGACCACCTCGCGACCCGTATGCGCCGTAACGGCGAGAACCTCCTCGTCCTCGCGGGCGAGGAGCCGGGCCGCCGGTGGACCCGCCCCGTCCCGCTGGTCGACGTGCTCCGTGCCGCCGCCTCCGAGGTGGAGCAGTACGAGCGCATCGAACTGGCCGCGGTGCCCGCCACCGAGGTCGCCGGCCGTGTCGTCAACGACCTCGTGCACCTGCTCGCCGAGCTGCTGGAGAACGCCACGTCGTTCTCCTCGCCCCAGACGAAGGTCCGGGTCACCGGTCACGCCCTGCCCGACGGGCGGGTGCTCGTCGAGATCCACGACACCGGCATCGGCCTCTCCCCCGAGGACCTCGCGGCGATCAACGAGCGGCTCGCCTCGCCGCCCACCGTGGACGTCTCGGTCTCCCGCCGCATGGGTCTGTTCGTGGTCGGCCGGCTGTCCCTGCGTCACGGCATCCGGATCCAGCTGCGGCCCTCCGACTCCGGCGGTACGACCGCACTGGTCATGCTGCCGGTCGACCTCGCGCACGGCGGCAAGCAGCCGGCCGCCAAGCAGGCACCGGGTCAGCAGTCCACCGCCCCCGGTGGTCTGCTCGGTGCCGGCAGCGGTACGGCCCCGGGCAACGGCGCCCGTCCGGGCCTCGGCGGCGCTCCGTCGGCCCCGGCCGGCCGGCTCGCCGCGGGGTCGGGCCCCGCGCGTGGTCAGGTCGGTACGGGATCGGGACCGCGCGCCGCGCTGCCCTCGCGTGACGGCGGCCCCCGCCAGGGGCAGAACCAGCCCGGTCAGCCCGGTCAGCAGAACCCCGGCTTCCCGCCCTCCGGGCCGGCCGGCACCGGTCCGCAGGACTTCCCGCGTCAGGAGCCGCAGCGTCAGGGCGGCGGCCTCGCCGGTGCGTTCGGCAACGGTGCCAGGCTCGGTGCCCGCGGCCAGGGCGACGGAACGGGGCATACGGACTCCGGTCAGCCGGACCTGTTCAGCCAGGGACGCAACCGTCAGGACCGCAACGACCAGCAGGGCCGGTCCAACGGCCCCGCTCCGTGGCAGCCGCAGCAGGCCCGGCAGAACCCGCCCGGTCAGGGCGGCTTCCCGCAGTCCGGCGGCCCGGCCGAGCCCGGCCGTCAGCTGCCCCCGGTCGGCGGTCCGCGTGCGGAGCTGCCCGGCGGCAACCCCGTGCCGCAGCGCCCGCAGACCACCAGTTGGGGCGCCGAGGACCCGTCCGCGCCGCGGCGTGCTCCGCTGGACGCCCCGCGCGGCCACGAGGAGCCCGAGACCACCGGTCAGTTCCAGCGGCCGATGAGCCCGCCGCTCACTCCGCGACCGCCCGTGGACGACCGGCAGGGACCCGGCTCCACCGCCGAGTTCGCCCGTCCCGACTTCTCGGCTCCGGCCCCGCAGGCTCAGTTCCCGCAGGCTCAGTTCCCGCAGGACGGACCGGCGCAGGACCCGGCGAGCACCGCGCAGTTCGCCCGCCCCGACTTCGGACAGCCGCAGCCCGTCCAGGCGCGGGACCAGGGACTGCCCGCTCCGCGGCAGCGCGGCCGGGACAACGGGGACTTCGATGCCCCGCGTCCGCCCGCCGCGCCCAGCGGTGACGCGCAGTACCGTCCGGTTCTGCCGCCGCAGCCGCAGCCCGAGGCGCTGCCGCCCGCGGCCGGCCCCGGGGACGGTCGTACGCCGCTGTACGACACCCTGGAGACGAACTGGTTCCACGGCCCGCAGCAGGGTGGCCAGCAGCAGCCCGCGGCCGAGCCGCAGTCGCCCGCCTTCCCGCAGCAGCCGGCCCAGGAGCGTCACGCTCCGGACGGGCCGCACCACGGCGGAGGCGACCCGGGCGGCACCACAAGCACCTGGCGCCCGTCGCCGAACGACGAACTCGTACGGCAGGCGGAGCGGGTCAAGAAGCCCGCGGCAGGCGGAGTCACCACTTCCGGACTGCCTCGCCGGGTACCGCGCGCCAATCTGGTGCCGGGCACCGCGCAGCAGCAGAACCACCAGTCCGGTCCTCAGGTGTCGCGTGCGCCCGACGATGTGCGCGGGCGGTTGACCAATCTCCGCCGGGGCATCCAGCAGGGGCGGCAGGCCAACGGCCAGTCCACCGGCAGTTTTCCACTCGGCCCCACTCACCAGCAGGAGCGTTAGTTGAGCCCGATGAGTCAGGCCGCGCAGAATCTGAACTGGTTGATCACCAACTTCGTGGACAACACCCCCGGGGTGTCGCACACGGTGGTGGTCTCCGCCGACGGACTCCTGCTGGCCATGTCCGAAGGATTCCCGCGCGACCGCGCCGACCAACTGGCCGCCGTCGCCTCCGGCCTCACCTCCCTGACCGCGGGCGCCTCGCGGATCTTCGAGGGCGGCGCCGTCAGCCAGACCGTGGTGGAGATGGAACGCGGATTCCTCTTCCTGATGTCCATCTCGGACGGATCCTCACTGGCCGTACTCGCCCACCCGGACGCCGACATCGGTCTGGTCGGGTACGAAATGGCCCTCCTGGTCGACCGCGCGGGCACCGTCCTCACCCCGGACCTCCGCGCCGAGCTCCAAGGCAGCCTGCTCCATTAGGCGGCCCTGGAGCGATGACAGACTTTGATTGACCCAGGCAACGCCCTCATCCCTCGCCCGACAGGCCGCTCAGAGCCCCCACCGGCCCCATCCGACGGCAAGCAGACAACCTGCCGTCACGCCCGGAGGATTCAATGACCCCGCCACCCGCCTCACCCGATCCGTACGGCGCACTGCACCACGCGTCGTACGACGGTGAAGGCGACCAGCCGCTGGTCCGCCCGTATGCCATGACCGGCGGCCGGACCCGGCCCCGCTACCAGCTCGCCATTGAGGCGCTGGTCTCCACCACGGCCGACCCCGCGCATCTGGCGACGCTGCTCCCCGAGCACCAGCGGATCTGCCACCTCTGCCGTGAGGTCAAGTCAGTGGCCGAGGTCTCGGCGCTGCTGTCGATGCCACTCGGTGTGGCCCGGATTCTTGTCGCGGACCTGGCGGAAGCCGGCATGGTGGCCATTCACCAGCCGGGCAATGGAGAGGCCGGCGGCGCGCCGGATGTGACACTGCTCGAAAGGGTGCTCAGTGGACTTCGCAAGCTCTAGCGGCGGTGCGGCCCGCGCCACCACCTCGGCGAAGATCGTGGTGGCAGGGGGCTTCGGCGTGGGTAAGACCACGTTCGTCGGTGCCGTTTCGGAGATCAACCCGTTGCGTACGGAAGCCGTGATGACGTCCGCGTCCGCGGGCATCGACGACCTGACGCACACCGGCGGCAAGACCACCACGACGGTGGCGATGGACTTCGGCCGCATCACCCTGGACCAGGACCTGATCCTGTACCTCTTCGGTACACCCGGACAGGACCGCTTCTGGTTCATGTGGGACGACCTGGTCCGCGGCGCCATCGGCGCCGTCGTCCTCGTCGACACCCGCCGTCTCGCCGACTGCTTCCCCGCCGTCGACTACTTCGAGAACAGCGGACTCCCCTTCGTCATCGCCCTCAACGGCTTCGACGGACACCAGCCCTACACCCCCGACGAAGTCCGCGAAGCCCTCCAGATCGGACCCGACACCCCGATCATCACGACGGACGCACGACACCGGGCGGACGCCAAGAGCGGCCTCATCACGCTCGTGGAGCACGCGCTGATGGCGCGACTGAAGTAGTCACAAGTCGGTATTGACATACGGCAGTTACCTTAGTCAAACGGGGGTGGACTGTGTCCTTTGACGCGATCCACCCCCGTGTTCATAACGTTTCGACAGAGAATTGCCCCGCGTTCAACACCCGATGCGTTCGATCGGTGCCACTGCGCTCACATGAGCCCCGCCTTTTGACGGGGCTCGCTCTTTATGCCCGTTATATCTGAGGCTTAGACCACTCGGAATGGCTGGTTCCGACTGTTTGGAACGCGGCCGGTCCCCGTGCTGGAATTCGACGAACTCCCGAGTAGTACGGCCCTGAACGAAACACGGCACAACGTTGGTGCCGACGCCGAGAGGTTGTTGGTCGAGTGAGGCGAAACAACGAGGGCTCCGCGGCGCAGCTGGAGCGGGGCAACTTCACCCCGCCGCCGCGCGCCGCGGGGTCGCCTGCCGCTGTGTCCGACGAGGCGGCGCCCGGCGGCAGCGCCAGCCGGCTGGCCCCGCGCAACTGGCGCGTACCCACTCGGCTGAACGCGATCCTCCTGATCCCCGTGCTGGTCGGCCTGGTCATGGGCGGCTTCCAGGTGAAGGGGTCGATCGACACCTGGGGAGAGGCGCAGGACGCCGAGAAGACCGCGCTGGTCGTGCGCGCGGCCTCCGAGTACGGACAGGCCCTCCTCAACGAGCGCGACCTCACCGCTCAGCCGATCCTCTCGAACAAGCGCGACGCCGCCGTCATCGACCGGGTCCGGGCCACCACCGACGCCGCCGCGGACAAGTTCGACACGGCCGTGAAGGACCTGCCCAAGAAGCAGGGCCTGGAGCGGCGGCTCCGGCTGTTCCGGCTGGAGGAGCCCAAACTCCCCGAGCTGCGCAAGGCCGCCTTCTCCGAGGCCATGGACCCGGTGAAGACGGAAGAGGGCTACGTCCAGGTGCAGCACTCCCTGATGGAGTTCTGCAACGAGCTCGGTCTGGGCACCGGCAACATCACCAGTTATGGCCGTACGGTCTACGCGATCGAGCTCGCCAAGGCTGCAGAATCGCTTCAGCGCTCCATCGGCATGCATCTGCTGGTGCGTCCGAGCCGGCAGAGCGCCAAGTTCGACGCCCAGGTCAAGGCCTTCGGCTCGTACAACTACCTGGAGCAGATCGCGCTCGGCGAGTTCATCTCCGGTGGCACGGACGCCGACGCGGCCCGGCTGAAGGAGGTCCTGGCCGCCAAGGCGGCCGAGGGGTCGAAGAAGCTGAAGAAGGCCAAGGAGCAGGCCGACGCCGCGGGTGTCCCGTTCGTCGAGCCGCCCAGCGTCGACGGGTCGGTCTTCGACGGCATGGCCCAGCAGATCGGGCAGGGCCGGTCCCCCGAGAAGCTGGCCGCGAAGGGCATCACCCCCGAGACCTGGATGGCGGCCGCCACCGCCAAGTTCGACGGGTACACCACGGTCGAGAACGAGCTGGTCGACAAGGCGGTGACCGACGCCGCGAACATCTCGTCCGGCGCCAGGAACGACGCCGTCGTCAACGCCGCCGTCGTGATCGTCGCCCTGCTGGCCGCCTTCGTCCTGGCCGGGCTGATGGCCCGGCAGATGAGCCGCTCGATGCGCCGGCTGCGCAGCGCCGCCTTCCAGATAGCCGAGCAGCGCCTGCCGATGCTGGTCGACCAGCTGTCCCGGACCGATCCGGGACGGGTCGACACCCGCGTCCAGCCGATCCCGATCACCAGCCGGGACGAGATCGGCGAGGTCGCCCGCGCCTTCGACCAGGTGCACCGCGAGGCGGTCCGGCTGGCGGCCGAGCAGGCGATGCTGCGGGGCAACGTCAACGCGATCTTCACCAACCTGTCGCGCCGCAACCAGTCGCTGATCGAGGGCCAGCTGACCCTCATCACCGACCTGGAGAACAACGAGGCCGACCCGGACCAGCTGGACAGCCTCTTCAAGCTCGACCACCTGGCCACCCGGATGCGCCGCAACGGCGAGAACCTCCTCGTCCTCGCGGGCGAGGAGCCGGGCCGCCGCTGGAACCAGCCGGTCCCGCTGGTCGACGTGCTCCGTGCCGCCGCCTCCGAGGTGGAGTCGTACGAGCGCATCGAGCTCTCCGGGATGCCGGAGACCGAGATCCACGGCCAGTCCGTCACCGACCTCGTGCATCTGCTGGCCGAGTTGCTGGAGAACGCCACCACGTTCTCCTCGCCGCAGACCAAGGTGCGGGTCACGGCGACCCGGCTGCCCGACAGCCGCGTGATGATCGAGATCCACGACAAGGGCATCGGTCTCACCGCGGAGGACTTCGCCGACATCAACCACAAGCTGGCCAACCCGCCGACCGTGGACGCCGCGGTCTCGCAGCGGATGGGTCTGTTCGTGGTCGGCCGTCTCTCCGACCGGCACGGCATCCGGGTCCAGCTGCGCCCCTCGGGCGAGCAGGCCGGAACCACCTCGCTGGTCATGCTGCCGGACGCCATCACCCACGGTGGCGGTGGCGAACCGGCCTCCGCGCAGGACGACTTCACCGTCTCCTCGATCATTCCGCAGCAGCAGACCTTCGAACAGCCGGCGCCCCAGCCCCTCATGCGCACGGCGGCGGAGCTGGGCTTCGACGACTCGCGCTACGAGCAGCAGTCGGTGGACCCCGCGCAGCTGGATCCGGTGGGCCGCTCGCTGGTCCGTGAGGAGCGCCGGGCGGCGCTGGAGGCCCAGACGGGTGGCGAGCGCCCGCGGTTCCCGCAGGAGCCGTACGCCGCGAACCAGGCCGCCGACGGCCCGTACGCCGGGGCCGGGTACGCCCAGGAACCGGGGCAGGGTCTGGGGCCTGGGCCGTACGAGCAGGCGCCGTACGGGGGCGGCTACGACCCCTACCGCGGTGACGAGGGCTTCGCCGAGCCGGCCGAACACGCCCCGCAGGGTGGCTATGCGGAGGCGGCTTATAGGGCCGGCGAGACCGCACAGCCGTTGTACGAGGAGCAGTTCGCTTCCCAGCCTCACCAGGCAGAGTGGCCGAATCAGGGCACCTATCAGGGTGTGTACGAGCCATCGGCACAGGTCGAAGCGGAATCTGTCCCGAGCACCCCCGCCGAGCCGCAGGAGCGCGTAGGCTTCGACCGTCCGGGACCCACCCCGAACTCCGGCCACGAGCTGACCGAAGCCGGTCTGCCGCGCCGGGGCGGTCAGCAGCACTGGCAGCCCACCGGCCGCGGCAACAACCGGCCCGTCGCCGCGCAGCAGCCACAGCCGCAGCAGGAGGAACTGCCGCAGCAGCAGTCGCCCGCGCAGCAGGACGGAAACGGCTCCGACGACTGGCGCTCGACGAACGACGAGCGCTGGGAGCGGGCCGAGAAGCTCCGGGAGCCGAAGGCGGGCGGGATCACCCCGTCCGGACTTCCCCGGCGGGTGCCCAAGGCCAATCTGGTCGAGGGTACGGCGGAGCAGACCCTGCAGGACGGCCCTCAGGTCTCCCGCGCCCCCGAGGACGTCCGCGGCAGGTTGAGCAACCTGCGGCGGGGCGTGCTGCGGGGACGTAACGCGGGTTCGGACGCAAGTAATACCTACAACCAGGAGCGTTAGTGTGAGCCCGATGAGCCAGGCGGCGCAGAATCTCAACTGGTTGATCACCAACTTCGTGGACAACACCCCCGGGGTGTCGCACACGGTGGTGGTCTCCGCCGACGGACTCCTGCTGGCCATGTCCGAAGGATTCCCGCGCGACCGCGCCGACCAACTGGCCGCCGTCGCCTCCGGCCTCACCTCCCTGACCGCGGGCGCCTCGCGGATCTTCGAGGGCGGCGCCGTCAGCCAGACCGTGGTGGAGATGGAACGCGGGTTCCTCTTCCTGATGTCCATCTCCGACGGATCCTCACTGGCCGTACTCGCCCACCCGGACGCCGACATCGGTCTGGTCGGGTACGAAATGGCCCTTCTCGTCGACCGCGCGGGCACCGTCCTCACCCCGGACCTCCGTGCCGAACTTCAGGGAAGTCTTCTTAACTAATAGACAGACAGTGCGTTTCGCGCCACCGCACCATAAAGTGCGGTGGCGCGGACCCACTGGAATCGGGACCGGCAGGCGGAGGAGGAATCGTGACAACACCCCCAGGCGGACACCGGTACGACGGTGGCCAGAACGTACCGGGTGAGCACGGGGACAACCGTTTCAACTTCCCCTCCACACCCAGCAGACAGGGCGCCCAGCAGCCGTACCAGCCCTATCAGCAGCCGCAGCAGCAGCCGGGCTCCCCCCAGGGTCCCGGGTGGCCTCCGCAGCGGCCGCACCGCTACGACTCGCCCCCGTCGCCCCGCATTCAGCCCGTGCAGCCGCGGCAGGCCCCCGAGCCGGTCGCCCCGTTCGCGCACAATCCGCTGGTCCGTCCGTACGCCATGACCGGCGGCCGGACCCGACCGCGCTACCAACTCGCCATTGAGGCGTTGGTCAGTACCACGGCTGATCCGTCCCGGCTGCAAGGGCAGTTGCCCGAGCACCAGCGGATCTGCCGGCTGTGCTTCGAGATCAAGTCGGTCGCCGAGATTTCGGCACTGCTCTCGATCCCGCTCGGCGTTGCCCGAATCCTCGTAGCCGACCTGGCAGAGGCCGGACTCGTCGCTATCCATCAGCCCGGCGGCGACGAGTCCGCCGGCGGCCAGCCAGATGTGACACTGCTCGAAAGGGTGCTCAGTGGACTTCGCAAGCTCTAGCGGCGGAGCAGCCCGCTCCACTACCTCGGCGAAGATCGTGGTGGCAGGGGGCTTCGGCGTGGGTAAGACCACGTTCGTCGGTGCCGTTTCGGAGATCAATCCGCTGCGCACCGAAGCCGTGATGACGTCCGCGTCCGCGGGCATCGACGACCTGACGCACACCGGGGACAAGACCACCACGACGGTGGCGATGGACTTCGGCCGCATCACCCTGGACCAGGACCTGATCCTGTACCTCTTCGGTACACCCGGACAGGACCGCTTCTGGTTCATGTGGGACGACCTGGTCCGCGGCGCCATCGGCGCCGTCGTCCTCGTCGACACCCGCCGTCTCGCCGACTGCTTCCCCGCCGTCGACTACTTCGAGAACAGCGGACTCCCCTTCGTCATCGCCCTCAACGGCTTCGACGGACACCAGCCCTACACCCCCGACGAAGTCCGCGAAGCCCTCCAGATCGGACCCGACACCCCGATTCTGACCACGGACGCACGACACCGGGCGGACGCCAAGAGCGCGCTGATCACGCTCGTGGAGCACGCGCTGATGGCGCGACTGCGGTAGGGCCCGGCGGACATGCGGAAGGCCCCGCGCTCCTTCGGGAGTGCGGGGCCTTCCGTTTGCGCTGCGGCCTGGGGCCGAAGAGGACTCAGCCCTGCCAGGAGTGCGGGGCGCGGAAGCCCGGGGTGCGCTCCAGGCGGCGCCATCCGGCGGTGCTGCGACCGCGGTGGGCGGGGGTCGCGTCGGGCTTGGCGGCGGCGCGGGCGAGCAGGACCGCGGTTATCGCGGCCAGCTCCTCGGGGTCGGCAAGACCCTTCTCGACGCGCAGCACGGACTCGCTGGCAGTGCTCATGAGTGGTTTCTCCGTCTTCTCGGCAGGTCTTCGCGGGCTCGGCAGGGTCGCTGCGAGGGCGGCGGACTACTGCGGGGGGTTGCCGTGCTTGCGGGACGGCAGGTCCGCGTGCTTGGAGCGGAGCATGGCCAGCGAGGCGATCAGCACCTCGCGCGTCTCGGCGGGGTCGATGACGTCGTCGACCAGGCCACGCTCGGCGGCGTAGTACGGATGCATCAGTTCGGCCTTGTACTCCTTGACCATGCGGGTCCGCATGGCTTCCGGGTCCTCGGCGTCGGCGATCTGCCGACGGAAGATGACGTTGGCGGCGCCTTCGGCGCCCATCACCGCGATCTCGTTGGTCGGCCAGGCGTACGTCAGATCCGCACCGATGGACTGGCTGTCCATCACGATGTAGGCACCGCCGTAGGCCTTGCGCAGGATCAGCGAGATCCTGGGCACGGTGGCGTTGCAGTACGCGTAGAGCAGCTTCGCACCGTGCCTGATGATTCCACCGTGCTCCTGATCGACCCCGGGGAGGAAGCCGGGTACGTCCAGAAGAGTGATGATCGGGATGTTGAATGCATCACACATCTGGACGAACCGGGCCGCCTTCTCCGACGCCTCGATGTCCAGGACACCGGCGAGGGACTGCGGCTGGTTGGCCACGATGCCGACGACCTGGCCGTCCAGACGGGCCAGGGCGCAGACGATGTTGCGCGCCCAGCGCTCGTGGATCTCCAGGTAGTCGCCGTCGTCGACGAGCTCCTCGATGACCTTGTGCATGTCGTACGGACGGTTGCCGTCGGCCGGCACCAGGTCCAGCAGGACGTCGCCGCGCCGGTCGGCCGGGTCGTCGCTCGCCACGGTGGGCGGGTTCTCCCGGTTGTTGGACGGCAGCATCCCGATCAGGTAGCGGACCTCGGCGATGCAGGTCTCCTCGTCGTCGTACGCGAAGTGCGCGACACCCGAGGTCTCGGCGTGCACATCGGCGCCGCCGAGGCCGTTCTGGGTGATCTCCTCGCCGGTGACCGCCTTCACGACGTCCGGTCCGGTGATGAACATCTGGGAGGTCTCGCGGACCATGAACACGAAGTCGGTGAGCGCCGGGGAGTAGGCCGCGCCGCCCGCGCACGGGCCGAGCATCACGCTGATCTGCGGGATGACACCGGAGGCCCGGGTGTTGCGCTGGAAGATCCCGCCGTATCCGGCGAGTGCGGACACACCCTCCTGGATACGGGCGCCCGCGCCGTCGTTCAGCGAGACCAGCGGGGCACCGGCCGAGATGGCCATGTCCATGATCTTGTGGATCTTGGTGGCGTGGGCCTCACCCAGGGCGCCGCCGAAGATCCGGAAGTCGTGCGCGTAGACGAAGACCGTACGGCCGTCGACCGTGCCCCAGCCGGTGATGACACCATCGGTGTACGGCTTCTTCGCCTCCAGGCCGAAGCCGGTCGCCCGGTGCCGGCGCAGCTGCTCGACCTCCTTGAACGAACCCGGGTCGACCAGCAGCTCGATGCGCTCACGCGCCGTCAGCTTGCCCTTGGCGTGCTGCGCCTCGGTCGCGCGGTCACTCGGTCCGCGGCGGGCCTGCTCGCGCAGTGCCAGCAGCTCGGCCACACGGCCACGGGTGTCACTCGGCTCGCCCGGGGTTTCGTCCACAACGGTCATGTACCGACCCTACGAAGCCCGGCAAGCAAATCCTGCCGTCGACTCCGTACAGTCTCCTGACCTGTTTCCTGGTGGAGCCGGACAGAATCACGGCGGCATGTACGCGAAGTACCAGCCCCCGCGGGTCCGTCTTTGTGCGGGTCCGACAAAGGTTCACTGTGGTCTGCTGCACACTCCTGTCAGCCTCCGGGTGTGCTCCGGTTGGGCGTCCTGGACCTTCTGAACGTCTGCGAGCCGGTCCAGAACCAGGTCGCCGGGGTGAGCGATGGTCAGCAGCACCGCCTCGTAGAAGGCGTCCCGCACCGCTGCCGGCATGACGTCGGAGGCGTCCAGGCAGAGCGGCACCCGCTGGTCGGTGAGCCGGCTGCTGATCTGCTTCTCGACCTCTCCGTCCTTGGCGTGCACGGCGGAGTTCGGCGAGAATACCCCGGCCTTGTGGCCCCATTCCTCCTGGACCTTCCGGGAGGCGAGCCGCTTGAGCAGATCGCGGGCCTGCGCGGACTCGCCGAAGAGGGCGGCGAAGTCGGCGGACACCTCACGGCCCCTCATCGACGGGCCACCGGGCAGCAGTCGCGCGGAGTCCGTGAAGGCGGCCCGTTCCTTCAGGTCTTTGTAGAAGGACCGGGCGAAGGAGCCCTGGTGCTCCAGGTAACAGCCGCCGCCGCCGAAGAGCAGCCCGTTCCCGCCGGGTCCGCCCCGGTGATCGAGGAGCAGGGCCCGGTCGGCGGCCTCCGGATCCCGGGCCAGCAGCCCGGCCCACCGGGTCCAGGCGTCGATCACCGGATCGTCCGTCCACTTCATGCCCCCGGTCGCCCACTTCTCGTACGCGTCCGGCCCCTCGCTCTGCAGGATCAGGTCCTCGATCCAGTCGCTGCCGGGCCAGCCGGAGGCCCCGTCGTCGCCCATGCCGATGCACCAGGAGGCCATCGGCGCGGGGCCGGAGGGCGGGGTCCGGCCCTTGGGGTACCAGACGATGCTCTTGAGGTCGGCCTTGAGCGGCACCCACAGATTGTCGGCGATGTCCTTCGCCGTGGGCCGCCACGGCCGGCCGTACTCCTTGGGCTCGTACAGGCCCTTCAGGGCGTGCAGCCTGCCCTCGGCGGCGTACTCGACGAGGTCGCCGAGGCCCGGCAGGATCGCGATGTCCGGCGGATTGCCCGCCTGTACCTCGGCGAGCAGGACTTCCCGGGTGGCGGCGGTGCCCTGGTAGGTGTACGGAATGCCCAACCCGTCCAGGACGTCCCTGAACTGCTTCTCCTGGTCGTCGGTCCAGGAGCCGAGGATCGTCACCCTCGGCTCCCCGTCGCCGCCGCCCGGGGCCGCGAGTCCGCAGCCCGCCGCGGTCAGGAGCAGAGCCAGCACGAGCAGTACGGCTCTGACGCGCGGAATCATCCGGCCCTCCAGTAGTCGGCGTTGAGACGTCTGCCGATGCCGACGGCGGGCAGGAGGACGATCAGTGCACTGCCGCTCAGAGCCCCGTAGTAGGTCAGGCTCTGCCAGCCCTGGGCGGCCAGATCGGTGCGCAGTTTCGTCGATGCCTCGGTGACGCCCTGCTGGGACTCGGCCAGTCTTTTGAGTTCGCCGACCTGTTGTGCGCGCGTCGGCTTGGCGGTGGCGCGCTGCTGGGACTCGGCCAGGTCACTGTGTTCGCGGGCCGTTCGTTCGATCCCGACGAGCCCGTCGCGCGCGGTGTCCAGTCGGTGCTGGGTGATCGTGGTCGCCCACAGCGGGAACACCGCGAGCGCGACGGCGGCCACCAGTGAGACCAGCAGGCACGGGTCGATGCTGCGACCGCAGCGGCTGCGCAGTAGCCAGAGCGCGGACGTAATGGCCAGGACGGTGATCAGCAGGCCGAGTTCGGCGATCGCCCAGCCGGTCCGCCGGAGGGTGCCCATCGAGCTGACCGCTTCGATCCGATCCATCTGGTGCTGCTGGAGGACGCCGAGGCGCGGCACCACGCCGGTGCCCTCGCGGCTGAGGAGCGTCTCGGCCTCCTTGAACTTCTCCTGCTGCATCAGCTCGTCCTCGTCCGACACGTACTTCACCGCACCGGGAGTGATGGAACTGCTGTACGAGGTCAGCAGGCCGTTGACGGTTTCGAGTACCCCGCGGCCGCGGTCCCCGTCGATCTGTACGTCGGAGAGCCGGGAGAGGCCCTGGCCGGCGGCGGAGAGCTGGTTCTCGTACCGCGCACCGGTGCCGACCACGCCGTCGATGCCCTCGTCGACGGAGTACTGGGCCTCCTGGTGGGCACGCAGCAGGGCGAGTTGGGTGGCGGCCACCCCCTGCACGGCGGGTGCGCCATGGTTGCGCATCTCACCTGCCGAGATCTGCACCCCGCGGTACGAGACCAGCAGCGCGCTCAGCGAGACCACCGAGGCCACCGGAATCGCGATCAGATGCCATGCCAGCAGTCGCCTGGTTCTGGAACCGCCCAGCCGGCGGGTCCGGGAGGCGCGCATCCCTCGGATCGGCCAGGGCATCACAGTTCCCTCCCGCACTTGATGCAGAACCGGGCGTGCGAACCGGCGGGGTACCGGCAGCCGGGGTCCGGGCAGTGGACCGGTCGACCGGCCGGGCCTTCGGGCAGCTCAACCATGTGGCCGGAGGCGATGTGCAGCTGTCCCTGGCGGACGCCGGCCGGGTCGACGGTCGGCCCGACCCTGACCCGGCCCTGCCGGGCGTCGACGATCTCGACGACCTCGCGGATGCCTTCCAGGACCCACTGCACACCCATCTCGTCGGCCAGCCGGACGGCGAGGCCGAGTTGCTGCTCGGCCTCGCCGCGGTTCAGCGGGTCGAGTGCGGCGTAGCCGCGTTTGAGTGCGGTCCGCATCCGGGTGGTGTCGTTCACCGCCTGAACGGTGCCGCCCCCGCCGCCGGTCGGCCCGGCGGCGGCGCCCGGCGGCAGCCAGCGCACCACGACCGGGGAAGTGGCGCCGCCGACGGAGACGGTGGCGAGCTGAAGCGGTACACCCAGAGGATCGGCGCTCGCGTCGACGCGCAGGGCGAGGAGGTAGTCGCGGATGCCCGGCTCCCACTGGTGGGTGAGGAAGTCGACCCGGTCCGGCCGGTACACCGCGTCGAGTGACTGCTGGCGGGGCGCGGTCTCGGTGAGTTCCGCCGCGAGCACGGCCGGGCGCAGGGTCACCTCGACGGGCAGTTCGGGGCTGCGGACCCGGCGCAGCCGGCGGACCGCCCCGCTGACGGCGGGGCCGAACCGGTCGGGTACGGACTCGGCGGCGCCGTGCAGCCGTTCGGCGACGGCGAGCAGTGCTCCCGGATCCCAGTCGCTGCCCACCGCGAGCACATCGGCGGTGAACGCCCCTTCGCACGAAGCGAGTTCGGCGAGGAGACCACTGTTCTCGCGGAACGCGTCGTCCTCGTCGTCCCGGCTGCTCCCGTCAGTGATCAGCAGCAGATGCCGTACCGGCAGACCGCGCTCGGCGAACAGCTCGCGGGCCGTCGCCAGCCACCTCGCGTACCCGATGGGCGGATCTCCGCCGACGGCAGGGGCGATCCGGCCGGCGCTGAACGCGGCCCGGCGTCTCTCCGCGCCGTCGGCCAGCGCCCAGTGGCCCCTCAGCGGATAACACCGGGAGGGTCCGGGCCCGTCGGCCGGTGCGCCGCCCAGGACGGTGAAGGAGATCCCGTCGGGCAGGGCCCGCAGGGCGGCGGCCAGGGCTGTCTCGGTCGTGTCCCGACGCGCTGCGGTGACGTCCACCGCGATGACGACGGCGATTTCGACCGCGGGCATCTCGTCCCGCGGCCCGACGCCGACCGCCTCGACTCGCACATGGGCGTCGACTCGCGCTTCGTGGTGCGGCTGCTGGTCGCGCAGGACGTCGACGTTCAGCTTCATGTCGAGGCCGGGCAACGGGGCGGTACGGCCCATGGGATTGCCTCCAGTGGATACGGCACCGGGTCGGGATCAGAACGGGGTCTGCGGGCGGACCGCGTGGGACAGGTCGATCAGCCGCTCGTACTCGTCGGGCTTCTGCCGTTGCCGGGCCAGCCAGCGGTAGCAGTCCTCCAGCTGTTCGCGGACCGCGCGTTCGCCGGCCACGGGAAGCGGTGGCAGTCCGTGCCGCAGCCGCAGCCACCCGGTGCGCCGGGGCGGACCACCGCCCGCGCGGACGGTGTCGAGCTTCCACTCGTACAGCTCGGTGCGCAGCAGCCAGGCCGCTTCGTCACCCGCCACGATCGGCCCCGGGACGACCGCGGCAAGGCTCGCGTCGATCTCCGCGCGCTCCGGCAGCGGCCGGTCCCCCGTCGCGAGCCTGGCCGCCCGGATGCGCAGGGCGGCGATGCGTGCGACGGCGTGGTCCCGGGACTCGTCGGGCACCAGGTCCAGGACGCCGGCCGCCGCTTCCCGGTCGCCGCGTGCCAGGGCCAGCCTGGCCAGCCCCAGCGCGGCGCCGACATGCGAGGGGTTGCGGGCGTGCACGGCCCGGAAGAGTTCGTACGCCGAAGGAGTGGCGCCGGCCGGGTGGTCCGGGCCGAGCTGTTCCGCGACGTACGCGAGCGCCAGCTTCGCCGCGTACTCACCGGGCAGCGCCCGGTGGACGGCCTCGAAGTGCCCCAGCGCCTCCTGCAGCAGTCGCTGCCGGTCGTCCAGCACGTCGGCGCCGCGCAGCGCGACGAGCCCCCGGTGCCAGCTGAGCCGCCACTGCCGTACCGGCCCCGGCCCCGGAATGGCGTCCGCCGCCCGCACCTGCTCGCGGGCCCGGTCCAGCGCGTCGGGGCCCTCCTGGCCGAGCAGCAGCCGAACGTTGTGCAGGCAGATCTCCACCGACCGCTCCCCCTCGGCGGGCTGGGTCAGCGGCTGGCCGGGGTCGTAACTGCTCACCAGGAACCGGGCGGACTCCGGGTCGCCCCGATAGGGCACCGGCACGGGCAGCCGACGGGCGATCTCGGTGGGTGTGGGGAGCCCGGAGTCCAGGACGGGGGCGTCGGGCGTCTCGTGGCGGCGGTGGAGGGGACGACGCAGCCAGTGCGCGTAGTCGGGTACGGAGCCCAGCCGGGCACCGAGCAGCTCGGTGGACGGGGTGAAGTACGTGGACGGTTCGGGCTGGTCCCGTTTGCCGCGCAGCGCCCGGATCTCGCGCAGCACTCCGCGGAGCTGGCCCGCCATCTCCTCGGCCGTCTCGAACCGGCGTTCCGGGTCGAAGGCCGTGGCCCGTTCCACCACCAGCCGGAAGGAACTGGTGCCGAGCCCGGGTACGTCGTCACCGACCGCCCAGCCGGCCAGTTCGGCCAGTGTCATCCCGACCGTGTGGATGTCATGGGCGGCGGTCAGCGGATTGCCGCCGTCGGTCTCGGGCGCCGCGTATCTGGGAGTGATCACCGGCGGCGGCTCGGTGGACCCGCGCTTGCGCACCCCGCCGAGGTCGATGACCTTGATGCCGTCGTGCCGGTGGACGACGTTGGACGGCTTCATGTCCCCGTAGAGGAATCCCATGCCGTGCAGATGGGTGAGGGCTTCCAGGATCTGGCAGCCGTAGGTGATGACATGTTCGATGTCGAGGACGAAGACGCCCTGCCGGGTCGATTCGATGATCGCGGAGAGCGTCCGGTCGCCGACGTCCTCCATCACGATGTAGCCGCCGGACACCGTGCCGTCCGCTCTGCGGGTACTGACGAAGTCCCGGATCTGGACGATGCGTTCGTGCCGGATGGCGACGAGGCTGCGGCGCTCCTCGTCGGCCTGGGCGGCGCCCCGTTCCGCGTACCGGTTGAGGAGCCCCTTCACGGCGACGTGCTCCTCCAGATGAGTGTCCTCGGCGAGATAGACCCAGCCCTGGCCGCCGTGGGCGATGGGCCCGCGGATCCGGTACTGGTCCTGGAGCAACGGCCCGCCCTCGGTGAGTTCGGGGCGGTAGGAGTACGGGGCGCCGCACTTGGGGCAGTGGCCCTCGTCCGGCGGCGGGGCGGCGGTGTACGGCGCGACGAAGTCGGTGGCGCAGGACTTGGCGGAGCAGCTCATCAGGATGCGGGCCTGCGCCTTGGCGGCCTCCAGCCGCCGGTCGGGGGGACTCGGTTCGAGCGGGGGGAGTTCCAGCAGTCCGCCCGGCCCGTACTTCTCCGGGGCACTGGGCAGTGGTCGGAGCCCGGGGCCGTTCTCGGAACGGCCGCACGTGTCGCAGTAGCCGGTGGACTGCACCGCGCCGCCGCAGGGGGCTCCGGTGAACCGGCGGTGCGGGCAGGGAATCCTCATCAGCGCTCCGCCCGGCCCCGGTCCGTGCGCGGCCCCGGAACGTCCGCCCGGCCGGCGCCGTCGTGACGGTCCAGGTCCGTGTCCAGTTCGCGCAACAGGGCGCGCAGGGATCCGAGTTGTGCATGGGGGTCGGTGAGGGCGCGCACCCGTGCCAGCTGTCGGCGGCGACCCGCGGAGTCCCCCCGGGGCGGCGGGCCCAGCGAGGCCGATTCCACCATGCCGTTCAGCCCGGCCCAGTTCCGTTCGATGTCCTCGACGCGGCGGATCAGCAGCGTGGCCCGCTCGTCGAGGGCGGGGAGGAGCAGGTGCCGCGCCACCTCGGTCACGCCTTCACCGCCGCCGTCCCTCGCGATGATCAGCAGCCGGAAGCCGAGCGCCCGCACCCGCGCGAGTAACGGCACCAGCCGGCGCGGCTGCCGCTCCTCGTCGAGGCCGATCACGGCGAGCGTGGGCCCGGAGGTGCCGGGCCGCAGGTCCTGCGGCCGGTCCGGCTGCGTGCCGCCCTCCAGCAGCCAGTCGCGGTACGCCTGGAACTGGTGCTGCGGCGGGCGCAGCCGTATCACCAGTTCGTCGACGAACTCCTCGGGCGTGGCGCGGCCACCCCGGTAGACGAGGTGGGCGCGGTGCAGCTGATGCCGCAGGGTGCGGTCGCGACCGCCGCCGCGCGGTACGACGCTGAAACGCACCGCGGGCTGCTCGCCGCCCGCGAACCAGTCCCGCAGACGCCGCGCCAGCCCCTGGTCCCAGCCATCGGGGCCGCTCAACTCGGCTACCAGTGGCACGAGTTCGGCGATGCGGTCGATCGGGACCATGTAGGAGAACGCCAGTGCGTTCTCGGTGGCCGGTGTCAGATCGAGGTCACCGCGCCAGGCGACCACGATCCCGATCACCTGCTCGGGCGCCCCGTCCCCCTCGCCGCGCACCTGCACGGCGGCGCCGCTGAACCCCGGCCGCACCACCTCTTCGTTGCGCTCGGCGCCGAGCTGGATCCACGCACCGTGCGCCCCTTCGATCTCCCCGGTCAGCCACATGCCGTCGGCGAAGTTCCGCGAGTATCCGCCGATCCACACCTCACGGCCCCGCTCCAGACTCCGTCGGAGCGAGGCCGGGGTGGCCTGCGGACGCGGGCTGTCCAGGGCCAGTACGGCGATGTCCTCGCGGGTCGCGCCGAGACCGGGCAGCCAGCCGCCTTCGGCGACCCGCGCCCCGACCGGCGCGATGCCGGGGCTCTCGGCGAACTCCACCCACATCCGGGCGTCCGGGTCCCCCACGACATGGGCGCAGGTCAGCGCCCGGTCCTGGGTGAGCAGCACGCCGGCCCCGCACACTGGGCCGTGCGGGTCGTCACGCCGCAGCCGCAGCCGCCAGTCCGCCCTCAACTCCCCCATAGCGCAAGAGAGTACGCGCGGGGCGGGGGCCGTTCCCAGTCCCCGGACATACTCCGGTCACCCGGTGTCTACCGGACGTCACACCGCAGGGTGCCTCCCTCGGTCCCCGGGCGGACCCTCAGCACCAGTCGCCGGCCGGTGGCGCGCACCTCGATGCCGGGGTCCGCCGTGACGACCTCGCGCACCGGCCGCTCCCAGACCACGTCCACCGGCGCACCGCTCCGGTCCGGCCCGCTGACGCACACCGTGGTGGTGTGCCGCCCTTCCCGCACGAGCACGCTCGCCGCGGCCGTGACGGAGAGCGGACCGGCCGCGCCCGGCTGCCAGAAGTTGGCGGCGGTCAGCCCCAGCGAGCGGACGGCGACCGCTTGCGCGGCGGCCGTGTTGGCGTGCACCGTCAGCCACTTCCGGTCGGCCGCGCGGGCGGTGACGGCGCGCCGGGAGGCGCCGGGCATCAGCAGGTAGACGTAGTCGGCGTCGACGGGGTCGGTGCCGTGGTCGAGCCAGAGCGTCTGGTAGCGGCGGGTGCGGCGCTCGGTGGAGCTGGTGGTGTTGATGTCGGACCAGGCGCCGGTGCGGTCCTCGCGCAGGGTGCGCAGGTCCGCGCCGCCGGGGAGGACCCAGCCGCCGTGGCCCTCCAGGTGGGCCCAGCGGGGGCCGGCGGAGGGGTCGACGGTGAGCGATTGCGTGCCACCCTCGCCGAGCATGCGGTTGTCGACGATCGTCTCGACCGGGACCTGGTCGGTGGCGGTGATTCCCGCGCCGAGGCAGATGACCGTGTCGGCGGCGCAGAACCACGACTTGCGGGCTTCCAGGGTCGAGCCGAGGCCCTTGAGGTGCTGGCCCACCGCGCCGAACTCGCCGTCCGTGGCGCCGCCGACCCATTTCACCGCCGGCTTGGGCGCACCCCATTCGCCGCCCGCCCTGTCGGCGAGCCGCTTGGTGGACACGGTCGTTCCGGGCAGCCGGTAGAAGTCCACGGTCGGCCAGAACCAGTCGGTGTACTGGTCGTTCTCGTTCTCGCCCGGCCACCAGTAGAGCATTCCGGCGCCGGTGTGCCAGCCGCGCGGATTCTCGCCGTTGCCGCACTCGTAGTGCGAGATCCGGTCCGAGGCCATGGAGATGCCCGCGGCCCAGTGCGGGCGCCGGTGCACGGCGCGGGCCATGCCGGCGAAGAGGTGGTGGCCCACCCGTTCGGGCGCGGCCGGTACGGCGGTGGCCTGGACGGCGTGCAGCCGGGCCAGGTCCGCGATGCCGAACTGGCGGGCGGTGAGGACCGGGCTGGTCCGGTCGCGGGCGATCCAGCCCTTGATCAGCCCGTGCCACCGGTCGCGCTCGGCCGCCGAGGCGCCCGCGGCGAGGAGCGCGATCCCGGCGATGATCCCCTGCCCGTGGAAGTGGTCGCCGCGCATCACCCGGAGTTCGTCGTTCTTCAGGAGTCCGCGGCTGATGGCACGCCCGTTGACGCTGTCCATGACCAGGCCGTTGTAGATCAGCGGCGTGTACGCCCGCTCGACGCTGTCGAGGATGACCTGCCGGGCCGGGTCGGTGACCGCCCAGCTCGACCCGGCGAGCAGCGCGAACAGGCGGCCGAGGCCGTCGAGCATGACCTGGCCGTAGGTGCCCGAGTAGGCGATGGTGGTGTGCTGGATGAACGATCCGTCCGCGTACAGGCCGTCTCCCCCGGTGACGTACGGGAAGACGGGTGACAGCGCGTCCCGGGCCAGCTCGACCTTGGCGGGAGCGCGGCCGAGGACGCCGCGCAGGGCGACGGAGCGGCACAGGTCGACGCGGTTGGCGCCGGTGGAGGTGCCGCTGTAGTCCTGGAGCACGGAGTCCGGGATGAAGTGGTCGACGGCGGCGCAGGCGGCCTCGACGCGGGCCGTGCCGAGCTGCTCGTACAGGACGGAGCTGATGTCCATGAGGATGCGCGGGCTGCCGATCTGCCACTCCCACCAGTTGCCGTACGGCGTGACGGAGGCGTGGTAGGCGGTCTGCACCAGGTGGTCGTAGCCGCGGACGATGTCGGCGAGGAGGGCGGCGTCGCCGGTGGATCCGGTGCCCGGCTGGGCGTACGCCTGGGTCATCGTCCACAGGCGGCCGTAGCTCTGGGTGATGCCGGACGGCGGGTCGTATGGGATGCCGGGCCACAGCGAGCCGGTGGCCGGGCTCATCGTCGTGCGGAATCCCCGGGCGAGCGTGCCGGTCTCGGTAAGACGGGAGACGAAGGGCTCGGCGGCCTCGTCGTAGCCCGAACCGAGCGCGATGTCGGCCCAGCGCCGGCGCAGGACGTCGAACTCGTCGGCCTCGGCAGCGGTGGCGGTGGCGGCCGTGCCGGATCCGGGAAGGGAGAGCGCCAGGGCGGTGGCGGCCGAGAGGGTCAGCAGGGTGCGGCGCGGCCATACGGGCGGGTTCGGCATGTGCGGCTCCAGGTCGTCGGGGGGTACGCCATCGCACGCGGGATGCGGGGTGGGTGCGCACGATGCGCACCCACCCCGCATCCTGCGGTCTCAACTACCGCAATGGAACCGTGCGTCACCCCAGTCCGCGTGGTCGTTGCCGTTGCCGTCCCCGCCGTCGCCGACGACCAGTTCGACGTACTTGGCGCCGGTGACGTCCGCCGTGAGCGACCAGGCGCTGTCGGGGCCCTTCAGGACCGGCGACTTCACCTTCTCGGTGCCGTCGGCCGTGACGCCGAACTGCACGCTGCCGCGAGCTCCCTGGATGTCGTCCACGCCCACCTGGGCGGTGAAGGAGGTGCACCTGCCGCCCAGGTAGTAGCGGACCTTCGCCGGGGCGTGGGTACCCAGGCCCTTGGTGTAGACGGTGCCGCCGATGGTCAGCGGGGTGCCGTCGCCGCTGCCCTGCTCACCGTTCGAGAGGTCCCGCTCGACGGGGCCCCAGCCGTTCTCGGCGGCCGTCCAGTCGAGGTCGCTGGCCCAGCTGTCGGTGGTGGGCGGCGGCGGCAGGGTCCGTACGGAGGTCTGCGCGCCGAGCGTGCGGCGTGCGCCGCCGACCGTGTAGGACGCCTCTGAACCCAGGCTGTAGGTCTGGTACTTGGCGTCCACCGGCGGGGTGACCCGCCAGCTGCCGGTGACCCGGGCGCCCGCCGCGACCGAGTCGAAGGTGACGGCGCCCGTGGGCTCCGCCTTCCAGCCCTCGGGGACGGTCAGGCTCAGCGCGACACCGGTCGCCGCGGTGGCCTCGTAGTTGGTGAAGCTCGCCTTGACGGTGTTGGCCGTGCCCGGCTCCAGGGTCTCGGCGCCCGGGTCGACGGCGAGCGTGCCGCAGGCGGCGATGTCACCGGCGGGGGCCGGGCCGAGGTCGGTCACGGTGAACGCGTCGAGGACGAAGTCGGCGCCGTCGGGGGCGTCGCCGCGCTTGCGCAGCCCGGTCCAGGTGTCGCCGCAGCCCGCGGTGACGGTCTCGGAGAAGTGGCCGGTGGTGCGCTGTTGCCCGATGGGGGTGGCGCGGGTCTCGACCGAGCTCGGCTTGCCTTCCGCGGTGATCCGGTCGTAGCCGTCGACCCACTCATAGGCCCCGGCGTGGCTGGACTGGTAGTCGTACTCCACCTTGTACCGGTGGCCGTCGGTCATCGGCACCGTCCAGGGCGCGGTGCGGTAGACGAGTCCGCCGTTCTCCTCGTGGGCCTTGAGGGACTCCTTGCCGCCGATCACGTCGTCGACGAGCTTCCCGTTCCAGCCGGCCTGGGTGTACGGGGCGTGGAGCTGCGAGATGACCGTGCGAGGGTCGGTGGAGCCGCCCGCGTCGCCCTTGAGGAAGGGGCCCCAGCCCTGGTCGACGTCCTCGAAGTCCTCGTACACGACGGTGTTCTTCCTGGTCGCCGGGGCATTGGCGACGATCCGTACGTCATCGGCCCGGACACGCGCCGTGCTGCCCTCGGCCGCCTCGATACGGAGGGTGGCACGGCCGTTCGACGGGGCGGTGAAGTTGACCTTGGCGCGCTGGAAGTACGTGCCGTGCCAGTCGGACGCGGCGACGTAGTCCTTCACCGTGGAGCGGTCCACCGCGACGGACTGCCCGCCGATCGAGAGCGTCGTGTGCCGGGTCTTCCCGGGCTGGACCTCGATGAGCGCGGACGCGGTGTAGCGCTTGCCGGGCTTGAGGCCGTCGACGCGCTGCGAGAGCGCCGCGGTGGAACCGCCGGAGAGCTCGGCGCTGTTGCGGCCCTTGTCGTCGGTCTCACGGGCCACGGTTCCGGTCTTCGACCAGGCCTTGAGCCCGTTGTCGTTGAAGCCGGGGTCCTCGACCGGGGTGCCCTGGCCCCACTTGACGTCGGCGGCCTTCGGCGCCTGGTCCGGATACAGGACGTAGGGCTGTCCCGCCGCGGCGGTCAGCGTGATCTTGCCGTCGACGGGCTTGACCGTGCCGGTCTTGACGCGCCCGTTGTCGGTGAGCTCGTAGACGGTGTACGTGCCCTTGGACGGCACGGCCCACGTGCTGGTGCCGCCGGACTTGCTGTAGTGGTAGAGCTTCTTGCCGCCGTCCCACGGCAGCAGGTAGTCGGTGCCACTGAGGACCTTGCGGCCGTGGTCGTAGAAGGTCCGCTTGCCGTCCTCGACCGTGCCCCGGACATCTCCGGTGAAGGTGATGTCATTGCCGTCCCAGCGGACGATCTTCTGCTGCTGGGCGTACTTGGCGGGCAGGTCGCGCTGCCAGATGTTGTTGTAGAAGGCGTTCCAGTCGGTCTCGCCGGTCCAGCCCTCGAACTCGTCGATGGCGCTCTGGCCGAGGACCGGGTCGTTGTTCCAGGTGTCCCGCTCGCCGTTGCGGATGAAGCGGATGATCTTCGAGTTGAGGCCCTTGTTGGTGGCCCCGCCGTAGTCGAGGTCGTTGGCCCAGTGCGACCACAGGGTGCCGCGCTCGAACTTGTCGGACCACTCGCTGCCGACGTTCCAGCCCTGCTTCTGCACGGCCTGGAGGGTCTTGTCGGCGATCCAGCCGTGTGTGTAGTAGACGTCGATGTAGAGGAAGCTCAGATTGCGGTCGGTCTCGTCGCGCAGCTGCTGGAAGCGCTTGGCCAGGTCGCCGCTGTTGATGTCGCGGCGCTGGTCGATGTAGTAGCTCTGGCCCAGCCAGTTCCAGCCCGGCCTGGTCCTGTCGACGAGCTGCTCGTCGAACGCCCTGGCCTCCGGGTACGCCTCGGTGGCGTTGACCTGGACGCCGAAGGTGGCGCCCCACTTCTTGCCATCCTTGAGGAGCTCGTTGAGGTCCTTCAGCCCGCCGGCGCGCTTGTTGTAGTCGCCGCCGTAGTCGGGGTGGGCGGAGTCGTGCCCCTCGGAGGCGTACCCCTTGAGGACGGCCAGCTGCCCGAGACCGTCCGTGGACAGCGAGATCCGCTTGACGTCGTCCAGGGTGCGCAGGAAGGGGTGGGTGGCCTGGCTGGCGAAGTTGAACGGGATGTGGGTGATGACCCGGTCCGGGGTGTCCTGGCTGCCGGGCGCGGTGATGCCGATGGTGCGGAACGCGACGGCTCCGTCCTGCCAGTCGACCTTCTTGTCGCCGTTGGCGTCGGGGGTGACGACGACCTTCGCCCAGGGAAGGGCGTCCCCGCTCTCCGGCTTGGCCGCTCCCTCACCCCGGTAGGTCCACTGTCCGGACCACACGCCGACCCGGACACTGCCGTCGTCGGCCTTGCGCGCCTGGTGCCAGAACCGGGCCTTGTCGCCGCCGGTGGCACCGGAGGGCTTGTCGTACGAGGAGTTGGACTCGACGGCCGCGGCGAGGGAGCCGGTGTTGAGCAACGCGTACGTGGCTCCGACCGGGTCCTTGTCGGCGGCGGTGTCGGTGGTGACCGGGGCGAAGACGTCGGCGGTCCTCGTGGAGTCGTTGTCCAGCCGGGTGAAGGCGGTGGCGGCGCCGTTGTCCGCGGAGCCGACGGAGACCAGGTCGTGGCCGGGTATGTCGATGGTGCCGACACGGAACGCCTCGGTGTCGCGGACAGCCATGACCTTGAAGGTGGTGGCACGTCCGGCGACGGAGAGCGAGGCGTCGATCTCGACGCCGGGCAGGTCGGTGAAGGTCAGCGTGTACCGCGCGGTCGAGCCGGTGACCTCGGGCGAGCCCTTGAGCTTCACGGGGTGCGCGGTGCCGTTGAGGGTGACGGCGGTGACCGGCCGGGTGCTGCCGAGCAGCCGGCTGCCGCTGGCCTTGTCGGTGTACGCCAGGACGCGCGGGAAGTCGTCGGCGACGGCGACCGAGAGTTGCGCGGACTGCAGGACGGTGGCGTCCGCGGACACGGCCGACTCGACTGCGGCGGGTGATGGGGCGGCGGCGTCGGCGGGGAGCGCGGTCCCCACCAGCGCCAGGACGGCGGCTGAGGCGGCGGCGACAGCGCCCGCCGAAGTGAATCTTGGTGACATGTGCTCTGAGTAGTGCCCGTGGCCGGACACCGTCAACGACGTGCGGCGACTCGGGGCGCTCCAGTCCAACAACCGCCGTGCGTAAGTCCAAGTGGACGGTACGTGTCCGCCGGCCGGCGCCGCGATGGCGGGGCGTTCCTGGTCGGAACGGGTCGTTCCAGGCCGGAACGGGCCGGGACGGGCCTGGACGGGACCGGGCCTGGACCGGGCCTGGACCGGGCCTGCCGTGCGGGTACGCGGTGCCGGTGCCAGGTGCGGCCGTGTGCGGCAGGGCCGCCGACGGCGCGGCCCGGCCCACACCCGACGACGCCCGGCCAAAGGCGTTCCGGTTGCGGGAACCGAGCGCGCCGGACCGTCTCCCCGGTCTCCGCCACGGATCACGGGACAGCCGTCACGGCGCGGTGCCGAGCTCCCAGAACCGGAAGACGGTCGACGTGTCCAGGCAGTTCTGCAGGCCCCGGACATTCTCGTGGGCGACCGCGTACTGCTTTCCCTGCCAGAGCGGCAGGAGCGGCAGTTGCTGCGCCACGATGTCCTGCAGCTTGCCGAAATCCTCCCGGGTGTTCGAGCGGTCGGTCACGGACGAAGTCTGCGGGATGATCTGCTTGGTTATCTCACTGTTCTCATAGTTGTTCGACAGGACATTGCCCTTGCCGAAGAACGGCTGAGTGAAATTGTCGGGGTCGGGATAGTCCGGCACCCACCCCTTGACGTAGATCCCGTACTTTCCGTCGGCGATGTCCTTCTCGTACTGGTCGAACGGGACGGACTTCATCTTCGCCTCGAAGAGACCGCTCTTGTTGAGCTGGTCGGCGATGGTCTGCAACTCGTCGTCGGTGGCAGGCCCGTAACGGCTCGGGGTGGACCAGAGGGTGAGTTTCACCTTGTCGGTGATACCGGAGGCCTGCAGGGCATCCTTCGCGCGTTGAGGCTGCGCACTGTCGCCGTAGGTGTCGAAGAAGGACGTGCCGTGGCCGGTGATGCCGGCCGGAATGATCGAGTAGAGCGGCGCCGCCGTGGACTCGTAGACCTTGCTGACCAGGGAGTTGCGGTCGACGAGGTAGGCGATGGCCTTGCGCACACCGAGCTTGCCGACCACCGGGTCGGCCATGTTGAAGACCATGTGCTGGACCTCGGCGCTGTCGCCCTGGACCACCTCGATGCCGTTCTTCTCCGCGGTGGGCGAGGTGTCCAGGGCGGCTATCGCCTTGGCGGTGAGGCCACGGTAGGCGATGTCGACATCGCCCTTCTCCAGGGACGTCTTGAGGGCCTGCTGGTCTCCGCGGAAGAGCTTCAGCGTCACGCCGCCGTTCTTCACCTCGGCCGTGCCGTGGTAGCCGGAATAGACGGAGAATTCGGCCTTCGACTTGTCGATCGAATCCAGCATGTAGGGACCGGAACCAACCGCCTTGCCGCCCTGGAGCAGCCTGTCCTTGGGATAGACCCTGTGGTCCACGATGGAGCCGGCACCCGATGCGATCTTGCTGGGAAAGATGGCGTCCGGCACCTTGAGACGGAACACGACCGTCTTGTCGTCCGGCGCGCTGATCGCCGAGATGGTGGAGAGCAAGGGCGCCGGGCCCGCCGGGTCGTTGATCTCGATTGCCCGGTCGAAGGAGTATTTGACGTCTTCCGACGTGAGGCTGTGGCCGTTGCTGAACTTCAACCCGTCACGCAAAGTGCAGGTGTAGGTCCGGCTGCCGTCGGAAAACCCGCAGTTCTTGGCGGCCTCCGGCACGGGTATGGAAGCCCCGGGCGGGAAGCTCAACAAGGACTGGAATACATTGTTGAACAGCAGCCAGGACCCGGGGTCGTACCCCGCGGCCGGATCTGTCGCAAGGATGCCGTCGGACATCCCGACGACCATCTTCGCCTTGCTGTCGAATGCAAAGATCTGGTCGTCGGAGCCGCAGCCTGTCAGCAGGGCCATTGCTAATCCACCGGCGATGAGGATGCTCGACCGCCTCGTACGAACCTTCACAGAACGTGCCTCATACTCTCGGCCGGCCGTACGGGTGCCCCCTGACAACCGGATCAGGTCAGGAACTACTGCAAACACCACGACCGTCCAGCACAAACGGCAGTCCGGGCGCGGAGGTGGGGAACGACTACCTGTCAGGACTCGGTGTCCATCGGGAATTCTACGCGCGGTGACTGGCAGGAACATTACAAGAAATGAACGGCGGTGGACAGGTTGTGGTCGATCTTGCGGCGCGTCGAACAACCCAGTAGTACACCGCGCGCCCCGGCGGCAAACCGCGCGACAAGGAAATCTTCCGACTTCCGGCACCCTCGGCCCGGGATGCCCGATATCGGTACGCGACAAGGAAGACAAGCCGGGCCGAGAGAGACAGTGAGGTATTCATTGTGCGACGACAGCCACTTCGGCCACTTCGACCCGGTCGGTATTAATCCCCTATTGCTGCACCTGTCGGCCGAATAGGTCGGGTGGCAAGAATCCTCCGCCTGCGCCGAAAACCGACCGGCCGCCGGACGTCCCGGCGGCGACCGCGTCGCCCCGTCCGGTCATCCGGGGAGCGCCTCGGCAGACCCACACGGCCCGGCGCACGGGGCGGGCCCACGTACCGCGAACTCGCACCACACCACCTTGCCGGGCTTCCACTCCCCCACCCCGCACTTGTCGGCGAGCGCCGCCACCAGCAGCAGCGGCCCGCGCCCGCCCTCCGCGTCGGAAGCCGGGTCCGCGACGACGGGGCGCACCTCCCCGTCGCCGCTGTCGTGCACCTCGACGCACAGGACGTCGTCGGCCGGCTCCAGGTAGAGATCACGACGAGGGCGCAACGGGTGGGTGGCGGCGCGGCGGCTCGACACGGGTCGTCTCTACCATCCGATGCGCGTGGGGGGACAAACAGCGATCCCCCCGGGCAAGGGGTGTGCAGTCGACCGTTTCACGGCCGGTCGAAGGCATCAGACGCCGGTCCTCCGCGGCCCAGCGCCGATCTCACGCACAACCCGGTAGGTCGGGGCTCCGCTCATACGGGGCTCCGCCTCGCCGGAAAGCCCGGCCAACGCCTCCTGTACGGCCGCCATGCGCCCCTCGGTGTCCGACGTCTCGACGAAGTTGCGGTAGTCCGCCTCACTCGTCCAGTGCACGATGTTGTAGACGCGGGTGCCGTCGGTACTCACATGGAATCGGGCCGACCGGTAGCCGGGATAGAAGCGCACCCACCGCTCCTGGATCTCGGCGAAGACTGCCACCAGTTCCTCCTGGGTCTGTGCGCCGTCGACCGAGTAGTCGATGATCGAATAGAAGCCGGAATCGGTACTCATGCTGGATTCTCCCTAAGGGCTGTCCCGCAATCCGTGGTGGATCAGCGCGCGGCGTCGGATGCGGTGCATCGCAAGGTGGAGGGACGTCCGCATACTGGATGTATGCGGACGTTCCGACAACGCGGCGAGGATGGGGCCTCCCCTGTTCGAGCGCAGCCGAGAGCTTGGGGAAGTAGCTGTCGTCGCGCGCCCACCAGGGATTACGGGACAGCCCTTAGCCTGTTGTGACGCCATCCGGCATCACGCCCTGGCGAGATCCTGCAAGCTCAATCGGACTTGAGGTCAAGCGTGACGGCGATCACTCGCCGTCGGTCATGCGGACGAGTTGCCGCCTCGGCCCGCACCTACGCCGCATCCTGGCCATACGCGCATGCATCGGTCACCCAGGCGATCGGCAGGGGCGCGGCCGGGGCCCTGCGGATCATGACCCGCGCCGGCTCGCTTTCGGTCGCGAACTGATGCTCATCGGGGATCTTCGCTGCCCGGCATCGGTTCCGACCGCTAGTCCATCTCTCCGGCGGGTGCACCTACCAGTCCACCAAGGTCCGGCCCTCAGCCGAGGCGTAGGCGGCGAAAACCTGTCGGTGACCGATGCCCAACGGGCCGCGCTGAAGGGGTGGGTGCGTCGCCGGTCGACGGCTCAGGCGCTGGCCCAGCGGTCACGGATCGCTGGAGTGCGCTGACGGGGCACTGGATCACGGAGGCGCCCCGTCGTCCGGGTATCACTGCGGACGTGGTCCGCACCTGACGGCGGCGCTTCCTGACGGCGGCGCTTCCTGACGGCGGCCGGGGCGCTTCACCTGCGCCTGGCGGCGCAGCCTCCAACCGCACCGGACACACCCAACGGCGGCCCCGACGGCTTCGGCCCCGGCAGGCGCACCGGGCGCGGCCCAGCGCGTGCAGCGCGGCACACCGGCACCCCGCGCGCCAGGAGTGCCGAGCGGCACGATGGCAGAGGAAATCATCGAGCTGGCGGTCCGGTCGGGAATGCCGCGGGCGAATAACAGCGCGTGTGCACGTCGACCTGTTGCCGCCCGAGGACGGCAGGCGCATCACAGCCGAGCTGATCCGCAGGCTGAAGGTCAGCCCGGCCTCCGTCTCCGTGGCCGTGAACTTCCTGGTCCAGTAGGGGTAGGTCCGGCGCGAGCGTGATCCGCGGCGGCGTCGCAACATCCATGCGGTCGACGACGCCTGGTACGACTCGATCGTGATCAGCTCGCGGCAGATGCTCCGGTCGGCGCACGCCGCGATGGCGGCAGCCGGGACGCTCGGGCTGGACACGCCCATGGGACAGCGGCCGGCCAAGGTGGGGACGTTCCTGGAGAGCGAAGATCGCCGAGGTCACGTTCACCAGCCCGGACCGGGTTGTGTTCAGCCGGGCTGCACGACGATGGTGATCTTCCCGGTCCCGATGTCGTAGGCGTAGCCGCCGATCTTGATGTTGCCGATGCCCGGCGCGAGCTCGGGTGCCGCGCGCAGCTTGGCGATGTCCTTCCGGACCGTCTCGGACGGCTCCAGGACGGCCATCTCCAAGGAGGTCTGTTCGTCCCAGCCGCCGCGGGCGGCGTAGCCGGCGCGCAGTTCGTCGTCGGCGAACAGTCCCGAGCCGCAGTCGGTGTGGTGGATGACGGCGATCTCGAACCAGTCCGCGTCGGGGGTCTTGTTCTCGTGCAGGTGCACGATCCAGGCGAGGTCCTTGATGACCGCCGGCGTCACGCGGCCGCCGACGTTACGCGCGACGATCGCTTCCCCGAGCCGGGCACCCAGCACGGCCGCGGGCTCCACGCGCGGATCGATGCAGGTGATCAGGTACAGCTGCTCGAAGGGGATGAAGGGGAGCTGGGGGACGTCGGCCTGGGCACCGGAGGCCGCGAAAGCCTGGTTGCGCTCCAGGTACGGCGTGAAGTTCGACATGACTGATTCCTTCAGGAGGCGGTGGCAGCCTGGGGCTGTGAGGCCGGCACCGCATGCGTGGGGTCGATCTCCGCGATGCGCGAGCCCCCGGCCCGTTCGGCCACGAACCGCAGGCGGGCGGCAGCAAGCCGTCCCAGGCGCCACCATCGCCCACGAGGGGATCACGCGCCAGGCGGGCTCGCCCGCCAAGGGAGAGCTGAGCGTCGTGCGCCGGCGGACTTGCCATCAGTGACCGAGTCCCCGGCAGCCCTTGGATGGCGAGCGACCTGCTCCGCCGACGGCTCCGGCTACTCTCCGGTCATGGAGCAGGACCACCCCCTCGTCCGCGGTGTCTTCCCGGATCTCGTCGCAGAACTGATCACTCTCCTGGAGAACGAAGGAGAGCGGGAGCCGGCCATCTGCGCGTGGGATCTTCGTCCGGTCGACGAGTGCCACTGCAGCGATGATTTTTGCCAGAGCTTCCGGACCGCAGCTCATCAGCAAGGGCAGCCATAGGGCGCCGGCCATCGATGCGTGCCGCTCCTGCCCTCGCGAGGCATGCTGTGCCTGGACGTCGTGGATGGCCGGATCCTGTATGTCGAAGTACGTGATCGGCCACCCATGCGCCGCCGGAGTGAGTGGCCGTGAGGTCGGCCCGGTTCGCGAGCCGATCAGGCCCGCGAGCTCGGACACTCCGTCACACCATCCCGACAGACAACCCGGCAGGTTTCGCTCATGCGGTCGACGGTTGCCTCGTCAGAGGGTTCGCCCCGTGTGCCACGCCTCGTGCACCGGGGGGCGCGGCTATGGTCTGGCCTTCGACTACAGGGAGTGAGTGCGTCATGCGCAAGTTCTGGCTGTTCGTAGCCACGGTCGCGACCGCCGCCTGGTTGCTCACTGCGTGTTCGGGTGCGGAGGGCTCCGGCGACTCCGCGAAGGAGGACAGCTCGTCGGCGCCGAAGGATTGGGCCTGGAGCGAGGAGGCCTCGGCGGAGAACCCGACGAGGGACGTCAAGATCGCGAAGGCAGGGTTCGAGGACGATGAGGTCTGGGGTCCTCACGCGTACGTCGTGCACTACACGATCAGGAACGGCGGGAGCGGAGCCGCGAATTACTTCGCGCAGTTCGAGTTCCTGGACAAGGACGGGGATGTCCTCGGGAAGACCGGGGTGACGGCCGACAAACTGGGCCCGGGGAAGACGAAGACGGGGGACTCGGCACCGCTGGACTCGGAGATCGAGAACGGAACCGTCAAAGACATCGCGTCCGTGCGCGTCACGCACGTCGAGCGCACGTGACCCGTACCGGACCGGCGGTCCGGATGTGGCGCCATCCTGGATGCCGGCGCGGCCCGGCCGGCTTCCTCGAACCCGAGTGTCCGGCCGGGGGCACTCGGCGGATCAACGCGTCCGCGTCTCGCCGCATCGCGCGGGCGGCCACGGCACTGCGCCGGTTCTGCGGCAGCCGCCCCTTCAAAGCGTCGAGTTGTGAAGACTTCCCCTTCTTGAGAGCGCTCTCACCCGCAAGTCTTGACGCCCATCGCGGCCATCACGAGAGTGGTGCGCACCGCGGACGCCCCGCCCCGTTCCGGCAAGACCCCCCGTCCGTGGCCCCCCACACACCTCGGGAGTCCTCTCGTGATTTCGCGCAGACTGTTCCTGACGGGTGGCGCCGCCGCCTCGGCGACCGCTCTCACCTGCCCCCTCTGGGGATCCGCCCTGAGCCCATACGCTTCCGCCGCCCCCGCAACCTGCGAACTCGCCCTGGAGAACCGCTCGTTGCCGGGCGGGGTCACCGCCTACGTCACCGGCCACGAGCAGGGCACCGACCGCTGGGTGCTGCTGCGGGCCGACGGCGGGGTCTACCGTCCCGACTCCCCGGCCGCGCCGCAGACACCGCTGCCGGTCGACTGCGCGATCCCGCTGAACGCGGCGGGCGGCGCGCCGGTGTTACTGACGCTTCCTCAGATGTACGGAGCGCGCGTCTACTTCGTGCGCGACGACACCCTCACCTTCTATCTCAACCCCGGCCCCGCCCTCGTCGAGCCGGCGTTCGCCACGTCCACGGACGCCAACTACGGGCGGACCTGGTCGTTCTGCGAGTTCACCTTCAATCCTCAGCAGCTGTACGCGAACATCAGTTACGTCGACCTGGTCACCGCGCTGCCGATCGGCCTGACCCTGGAGGGCGACAGCACGCACACCGTGGCCCCGCTCCCGGACGGCGCGGTGCAGCGGATCGCCGACGGTCTCACCGCCCAGGCCGCCGCCGACGGGCAGCCGTGGGACAAGCTGGTGATCCGCGGTGCGGACGGCGGTGTGCTGCGGGTGATCTCGCCGCAGAACCTGATGGCGCCGTTCTTCGACCGGCCGGACGAGATGCCGTTCCGCGACGTGTTCACGGCCTACGTCGACCAGGTCTGGGAGAAGTACCGCACCACCGATCTGCGGATCGATCTGCAGGGTGGCCGCGGTGTCCGCACCGGCCGGGTCGACGGCGACCTCCTGACCTTCGACGGCGGGCACTCCTTCACCAAGCCGGCCTCCAAGGACGTCTTCACCTGCAATCACGGACCGTTCGCCAACAACCCCGGCGACCCCGACGACAAGAAGGCGCTGCTGGCCCGGCTCGCGGCCGGCTTCAACCGCTCCCTGATGCTCACCCACCCCGACCAGCCGAACGGCACCTCGGCCGCGGACTACTACCAGGGCGTGGCGACCAGCCACTGGTCCCGGGTGGTCCACGCCAACACCCCGATCGGCTACGCCTTCCCGTACGACGACGTACGCCCCGACGGGCAGCCGGACGTCTCGGGCGCCGCGAACGACGGCAACCCGCGGCGGTTCACGGTGAGCGTGGGGGCCTGAGCCTCCGGCGGCGGGGGACGGGCCGGTCGTCGTGGCGGCACGGTGGCCGGACCGTCCCGTCCGTGCCGGATGCCCCGGCCCGGCCCCGTCCCCGCACGGGTCTCAGGCATTCAGCCCGTTGATCCGGTACTGCATCACCCGGTAGCTCTGCTTGTCGTACCACTGGCTGACGGCGATGTGGGAGTCGGCGAAGGCCGACCCGGGCATGATGAATCCGCCGTACGGGCTCGCCACCGCGTTCCCGAACTCCAGGCCGGGCACGGTGGGCACGAGGTACTGCCAGGTTGATCCTTGGTGGAGAGCGGCGGGCCTGTCCCAAAGGAAACCAAGGAAACCGACGCCGGCCGGGCTGCTCAAGTGCTCACTCGATTGCCTGTTCGTGTCAGCGGAACAACGGTGGCCGGGCGTGGTGAGGTGACATCGGTGGCGGGAACCGGGGCCAAGACCGCTGGTGCGCCGCCTTCCGGTCCTTGTTGAGATTGGGAGCTTTATGCACGGCGTACTCCAACCTGTTGCGGTGGCGGTCAGTACGGTCTGCGCGCTGCTGGGCTCGGCGACGGCCCCGGCCGGCGCCGTTTCCGTACCTCATCCCGGCCAGGAGGCCACGGATTCGCGGAGCGAGGGTGAAAGCGCCCTGATCACGCGTCTGCATACACCTCCCACCGGCACATCGCTCGCGGCACCCGCGCGAAACACCCTCTTCGCTTGCCGCGGGGGAACCCTTACGAGACCTGATCGCCCGTGGATCGACGCGCACGGGGTGATCGACGTGCGCAAGCGCCCCTTCGTTTCCGGGACCATGCACTGGCACGGCAAGCTCAAGGTGAGGACGACGGCGACCACGAGGCACTTCAAAGGCAACGGGCTTCCCGGGCATCCGACCGGGCATTTCCCGGTGCAGAAGGGCACTCCTGCCTACAAGTACTACGCGGAGATTCCCGCCACGGGGTATCCCAACGCCGCCGCGATCCCCATCAAGCCCTGGAATCTCGACATCACCGTTCCCCGCAATCCATCGGTCGCGCCAGAGCCCACGTGCATCGACCAGCTGACGACGGGAGTCGCCCTGGCCGGGGGAACCTTCCACCTGGAGGTGGCCTCCGACGCACAGGACCGTCCGGTCGACCCCAACGCGGCACTGCCCCTCGACCGCTGCTGGGGCCATACCTACGAGGGCGAGTACCACTACCACGGTCCGTCGCAGGTCTGCTTCGGCAAGACCTCCAGAGCTCCTGGGCACGGGAAATCCCGGCACTCACCGCTCGTGGGGTACGCCATCGACGGCTTCGGCATCTACGGCCCGCGCGGCGAGAACGGGAAGATCGTCAGGAACAAAGACCTTGATGTCTGCCACGGGCACACGCACGCCATCATGTGGGGCGGCAAGAAGGTCGTCATGTACCACTACCACCTCAACGGAGAGTATCCGTACTCGATCGGATGCTTCCGGGGAAAGCCGGTGTCGCTCCCTGGGTCCGGGCATGGCAGATGTCACCAGCGATCTGGGAAGTCCGCTCCGACCGTGGCCGGCTCCGGCGCGGAAAGCTCCGGCAGGCGGAGAGAGCACTGACCCACGGACCGGGGGCTGCTTTTGCCGTCGAGGGCACAGAACAGGTCGGTGGTGACCGTGACGAACAGCGGCAGGCCCTTGGTGTCCACGACCAGGTGCCGCTTGCGACCATTGGTCTTCTTCGCCCCGTCGTGGCCTCGGGAGTCCTTGCCGACGGTCTCGGCGGCCTTCACTGACTGTGAGTCGATGAGGGTGGCGACCGCGCCCGGTGCCCGGCCCGGTCGAGCGCCTTCCCGCCGGTCACGAACGTCGCGCGCTGCACCGTGGCGCCGGCGGTCGGTGCGCCCGTGGCGATGCCAGCAACTCCGTGCTCCGCTGCCGCAGTTGAGCGCGGAAGCGCCCTTCGCGTCAGCGGCGGTAAGCGGTCCGGGCGGCTGGATCCGTGCGTGGAAGCTCCTTTGGGGGAGGGCTCGCTGCGGGCAGGGGCACCGGCGGGGAACTCCGTGCCGTTCATGCGCCATCCGGAGGGTAAGGCCCGCTGCCGGACCGCGACAGCTGACCTCTGTGCGCGGCCGGTCGCGCTTCCTCGCATGCGGGGGCGCGGCCACACATGGAGGTGGATGCCGACGGCGCCGGCGAGTCAGGGGCGTGGGGGTGGAGAACACGGAGTGCCGCCTCTCCACCCCCACGCCCCCCGGTGGGACGGGGATCAGCGCAGCATGTTCTCGATCAGGTCGGCGGCCCGTGCGGTGCCGCCCTCGGCCCGTACCTCGGCTCGCAGCAGTGCCGAACGCCGGGTGACAGCCGTATCGGTGACGAGTCCGGTGAGAGCGGCCCGCAGATTCGCCGCGGTGGCTTCCGCGGTGTCGATGCGGCGGGCCACTCCCAGTTCGACGAGCCTGTCGGCGTTCGAGAACTGGTCGGCGGCCTGCGGGACGGCGATCATGGGAACACCGGTGAACAGCCCTTCGCTGCTGCCGCCCATCCCCGCGTGGGTGACGAAGGCGTCGGCCTGTTCCAGCACCGCGAGTTGCGGCACCCAGGAGTGCACCTCGACGTTGGACGGGATGTCGCCGAGTTCCCTCGGGTCCGTGCGCTTCCCGATCTGGAGCACGACGTGCCAGCCGGGCAGGTCACCGAAGGCGGCCAGGCAGTGGCGGTAGAACTCCGGCTGGTGTGTGAACGCCGAGCCCAGCGAGATCAGCAGCACGTTCTCGGCATCGGCCGGACGCGTCCAGGCGCCGTCGGCCGCCCGCGTGCCGAAGCAGGGGCCGACGAACGCCACCGTGTCGGTGTCGACCTGACCGGCGTGCGGCTGCATGGCTCGGGGGACCGTGGCCACGGTATGCGCGGGGCGTCCGCAGAAGGTGTCCATGTCGGTGGTGGACGCCCCGCAGTCGCTGAGCCACCGCGTGAACCTCGCTCGGTACGCGTCGGCGCCCGGCAGTTGCCACAGCTGCGCCGCGACGTCCTGTTCGTAGCCCTGCCAGGCGACGTACGTCGGTGACAGCTGCATGAGGGGGCGGCCCTGGGCCTCGGCGAGGGCGCGCGCGGCGTAGGCGCCGATGTCGTACAGGTAGAGGTCCGCCCGGTCGTGGTCGTAGGCGGCACGCAGTTGCGGGAGGGCCTGGACGGCGTCGTCGAGGAAGACGCCCATCGCTGCGACGGGATCCTCCGGCCAACTGTTGTCGCCGACCGGCAGGACGGAGCCGTAGGGGACGAGTTCCGCGCCGGTGGTGGCGATCAGGTCCGCCACCGCCGGGTCGTTGGCGTAGGTCACCCGGTGGCCGCGGGCCACCAGTTCGCGGATGATTTCGAGGCTCGGCAGGACGTGACTGATGACGGGGATGCCGAGCATCGCGATGTGGGCACGGCGACGGGCCATGGAGGATCACTCATTTCAGGTCTACGGCGAAAGGGACACGACGAGGCGGTGCGCCACCGTCCGAGAGGAAGTCCTTCGTCGGGGCGCACGGATGTGCGGGAGAGGAGCCGGGGGCTCCGCCCGCTCGTGTCAGCCGTAGATCTGATGGAAATGCATGCCGGGGACCCTACCTCGCCCCCGGGCTCCCGCGCACAGCTTTTTCGCATGCTCCGGACAGAGCACGGCGACGGCACCGGCCTCGGGCCGACGGGCCCGTTCGCCGTGGCCGGCCACGATGAACGCGCCGGCGTCCGCGCCGAGTTGCCCTTCCGCCCGTGCCGCCCCCCACGACGACCTCGGCCTCCACGACCGTGAGCGGGTCATGGAGGCCGAGGTCACGCGGACCCCCAATCGGCCCACGGCGTCCGTGGCGGAACGGGGCACCCGTGCGAGCGGGTACGGCGCGCGGTCAGCAGCCGCCGCAGTTGTAGTACGTCACGTCCCAGTGGTTGCCCTCGTCGGCGTAGATGTTGCCGGAACCCGCCTGGTACTGGGGTGCGCCGTCGCCGCGCAGCCCTATGTAGGTGAAGACGCCGTGGACGTAGTTCGTGAGGCAGGTGGACTTGCCGAAGTCGAGCTTGTAGCCGTTCCAGTGCGAGTACGTCCCACTGGCGTGCCCGGTCTCGGTGCCGCCGGTGATGTTCAGCGCGCAGCCCGTGGCGCTCTTGAGGGTCTGGGCGCCCTGTGCGGTGGCCAGGTTGAGCTGGTCGAACGAGGTGCAGGTGGCCACGTTGCGGTTGGAGCAGTTGCCGGAGGACGACCAGGTGATCCCGGAGGAGCTGAACCGGGCGGTGGCCTGGGCGTGGGTGAGCTTCGTGTCGGCATGGGCCTGGGTGGCACCGCCGCCGAGGACGCCCACGCCGGGGGCGAAGAGGACGCCCAGGACGAGGGCGAGGGCGGTCAGGACGGGGCGCAGTGTCATACGGGACACCATGGGGGGATCCTCCTGCTCATGACAAGTAAGGGGCAGGGAGATACTGCCCGAGTTCTACGCGCGTCGCCAGAGGGCGAGGACACCGGAGGCATCCTCCGCAACAATCCGTGCCCCTTGATGTTGAACTTTGAACTAGATCCCGCTACAGTCAATCTCGTTGAAGGTTAAACAACAACTTCGACCCGCACTCGATCACGTCCCCCGAGGAGGAGCCATGGCTCTGTTCAACCGCAAGAACAACAACGCCCCGTCCGCCACCACCACCGCCACCGCTGTGGACCCGGCCCTGGCCGCACTCACCGGTGACTACACGATCGACCCGGCGCACAGCAGCATCGGCTTCACCGTGCGCCACGCCATGGTCACCAATGTGCGCGGCTCCTTCGGCGAGCACGAGGGCAGCCTGAAGCTCGACGGTCACAACCCCGCCGGCTCCACCGCGTCGATCGATGTCAAGATCGCCAGCGTCGACACCGGAATCGCCGACCGCGACGGCCACCTGGTCAGCGGCGACTTCTTCGACGCCGAGAAGTTCCCCCTCATGACGTTCCGCTCCACGCGGGCCGAGCAGCTCGGCGGCGACGCGTACCGCATCACCGGCGACCTCACGATCAAGGACGTCACGCGCCCCCTCTCCATCGACCTGGAGTTCAACGGCTCGGCCACCGACGTCTACGGCAACGAGCGCGTCGGCTTCGAGGGCAGCGCCGACATCCTGCGCTCCGAGTGGGGCCTGACCTGGAACGCGGCGCTGGAGACCGGCGGCGTGATGGTCAGCGACAAGGTCAAGCTCACCTTCGACATCTCCGCGATCAAGGCCGCGGCGGCGCAGGCCTGACACTCCCGCCGCCTCACGCCCGAACCCGAGCGCGCCCGCCTTCCTCCTCTCCCCCGCCAGGGACGGAAGGCGGGCGCTCGGCTTCGGGGGGCCGTGCGGTGACCGATTCCGGCCGGACCGGGCCGCTCGACGTACGCCCCCGCCGGCCGGCCGGCCGGTCACAGACCGTGTCGCCGCTCCCCGAGCACCCGCTCGCAGACTTCGCGCTCCGCCGCCGCCGAGAAGGCCGTGCGGCGACGGGCGGCGACCGCCCTGCGGGTCTCGTCGGCGATCAGGTCCGCATTGATCGCCGCTGCGGCCCGCATCCCCGCGTGGGCCGCGCCGATGACCTGTTCCTTCGGGTCGGCGACATTGCCGGCCACCCAGACGCCGGGGACCTCCGTCGCTCCGGTCGGATCGGCGGCGATGTACGTGCCGATGACCTGCCCGCCCATCTCCTGCTCGGCCGCCGTCAGACCCAGTCCCGTGAGGACGCCCGCACGGGCGGTGAAGCGGGGCTGGACCACGACGGCCTCGCACGCGATCACCCGGCCGCCCGCCAGCCGCACCCCGGTGAGCCGGTCGTCCGCCACTTCGAGACCGGCCACCTCCCCGTCGACCACGGCGATGCCACGCGCGGCCAGCTGCTCGTACTCCTCCTCGGCCGGCTCGGGCCCGGTGTGGACGAAGAAGGTGATGTCCGCGCTCCACTGGCGCCACATCAGCGCCTGGTGCACGGCCAGGGGGCCGGTGGCGAGAATGCCGATCGGGCGGGTTCCGACCTCCCAGCCGTGGCAGTACGGGCAGTGCAGGACCTCACGGCCCCACCGCTCGGCCACGCCCGGCACCGGGGGCAGTTCGTCGACGAGGCCGGTGGTCACCAGGAGCCGGCGCGCCACCACGGCGGCCCCGTCCTCCCGTTCGACACGGAACCCCTCGTCGCCGGGCAGCCGCTCGGCGGCCACCACCGTGCCCTCGACGATCTCGCCCCCGTAACCGGTCACCTCGTCACGGCCGGCGGCCAGCAGCTCCGAGGGCGGCGTGCCCTCGCGTCCCAGATAGCTGTGCACGTGCGACGCGGGGGCATTGCGCGGCCGGCCCGCGTCGATCACCAGCACCGATCGTCGTGCCCTGGCCAGCGACACGGCTCCGCTCAGCCCGGCGGCTCCACCGCCGATCACCACCACGTCGTACCGCTGACCCGCTTCGTTCATGCCGTCCGTGTCCTTCGTGTCGCCCATGTCGTTCATGAGAAGCACCTCCGTTCACTGGAGAGCGTCCACGCCGAGCGCGAAAACGGCAATCTTCGTTGCCGAAGCGGCAAATCCTTGACCTTGTCACGGTGTGTTGCGGGTTCGGCGTACGCGTCGGCGCCCGTCGGCTGGGCGATGCGGCGGCCTGCCTGGAGCTGATCGGCCTGTCCGATTGCGCGGCCGTACTGAACGAGCAGTCCCGCATCCTGGGCGGCCTGCAGCACCCGCTCGTCACCGGGGACCACCCGGCCCTGGCGAAGAGCCTGCGTCAACTGGCTCCGACGTACGAGAAGTTGCGCACGGAACTCTCGGCGCCGTCAGCCGCGGGGTCCTGTCCCGACGGCACCTGTCCTGACGGTACGGCGAACTCGGGCGTCGACAGGACAGAGCGGTTCACGCGGTCGGACGAACTGCCCGACATGAAGCGGGTGTTGCGGGCCGTCGTGGCGAAAGTGCCACAGAAGGAGCGGTTTTCCGCGTCCCCGCAGGCCTTCGTGGAGCGCGGACAGGAGGCGGTGACGCCGCTCGGCCCGGAACGTGCCGGGTCAGGCGGTCAGGCCCGCGTCCGCTTCTCGGTGCATGCCCATGCACAGCGCCCAGACGGCGATGATGTTGACGACGATCAGCACCAGGGCCCACAAGGGGTAGTACGGCAGCCACAGGAAGTTGGCGATCGCGCCCAGGCCGCCGACGGCGACACCGAAGAAGCGCGCCCACAGGGCTCCGCTGAACACGGCGCAGCCGGCGAGGACGAGAAGGATGCCCAGAATGAGGTGGACCCAGCCCCAGCCCATCAGGCTGAACTCGAACACGTAGTGGCGCGTGACGACGAACAGATGGTCCTTCGCAAGGGCCGCGATCCCCTCGAAGATCGCCATCGCTCCACCGATGATCATCAGGACTGCTGCCAGCAAGGTGGTGCCGGACGTGGGCGCGTGCGTGGGGCTCGGGTGCGTGCGGCTTGCTGCGGCCCCGGTGGTGTCACTGGCCATGTCGATCTCCTCGGGTGACGAAACCATCGGTCCGGCGGTCATGCCGGGACCGGCGAGATCCCCGTCCCCCCTTCCAGCGTGTCACGGCGGCTCTTCGTCAGCACTCCGGGCCTCCTCCCTTCCCTCTTCCTCCTCTCCCTCCTCCTCCGGTTCGCCGACCGTCTGCTCGGACCAGATCACCTTGCCCGTCTCGGTGTAACGGGTGCCCCAGCGTTCGGCGATCTGGGCGACGAGGAACAGGCCCCGGCCGCCCTCGTCCGTCGTCGTCGCGTAGCGCAGGTGCGGTGAGGTGTTGCTGGTGTCGGACACCTCGCAGATCAGGTTGCGGTCGTAGAGCAGGCGGACTTCGATCGGTCCGCTGCCGTAGCGCACCGCGTTGGTGACCAGTTCGCTCAGGATCAGCTCGGTGGTGAACGCCTCCTCGTCCAGGCCCCGGTCGGCGAGCCACTCGGCGACGTTCTTGCGGACTCCGGCCACGGCCGCCGGATCGGTGGCGACGTCCCACTGCGCGACCTGGTCGGGATCGAGCGTGTGGGTACGGGCCACGAGGAGCGCGACGTCGTCGGACGGCTGCTCGCGCAGCATCGCGTCGAGCAGGTCGTCACAGGTCTCCTCCGGTGTCCGGTCGCGGCCGGCCAGAGTGGTGCGCAGCAGCTCCAGGCCCGCGTCGATGTCGCGGTCACGGAGTTCGATGAGACCGTCCGTGTAGAGGACCAGCCGGCTCCCTTCGGGTACGTGGAACTCGGCCGCCTCGAAAGGCATGCCGCCGATGCCGAGGGGCAGGCCGGCCGGAACCTCGGGGAACTCGACGGTGCCGTCGGGGAGCACCAGCGCGGGGCCGGGATGGCCGGCTCGGGCCACCGAGCAGTTGCCGGATACCGCGTCGTAGATCGCGTACAGACAGGTGGCACCGGTGATCTCGGCACTGCCGCCGTCGGAGGTTTCGCCCTGGTCGATCCGGCTGACCGCTTCGTCCAGGTGCCCGAGGAGTTCGTCGGGCGCGAAGTCCAGTGCGGAGAAGTTGTGGATGCTGGTGCGCAGCCGCCCCATGGTGGCCGCCGCGTGCAGCCCGTGCCCGACCACGTCGCCGACGACCAGGGCGACCCGGGCGCCGGACAGCGGGATGACGTCGAACCAGTCGCCGCCCACCTCGGCCCGCGCCGGCAGGTAGCGGTGGGCGACATCGAGGGCGTTCTGCTCGGGCAGGTCGCTGGGCAGCAGGCTGCGCTGCAGTGTCACGGCCATCTCGTGTTCGCGTGTGTACCTGCGGGCGTTGTCCACGCTCACGGCTGCCCGCGCCACCAGTTCCTCGGCGAAGGACTGGTCGTCGTCGTCGAACGGTTCGGGATTGCCCGACGCGCGCCAGAAGTTGGCCAGGCCCAGGATGACGCCACGCGCGTGCAGCGGTACGGACAGCACCGAGTGGAAGCCGTAGTCGATGATGCCCGCCGCCCGCTCGGGATCCCAGTACCGCCAGCCGAGCTGTGTGATCACCTCGGGCCCCAGCCCGGTCTCCGCGCTGTTCACCCGCATGGCGCGGATCCTGGAGGGAACGAATCCGACCAGTCGGCCGACCGGGTACAGGGGCTGGTCCGGGTCCGTGGCGGCGACGGCGGTACGGCGCATGTCCAGCGGGGTGTCGGACTGAGCGGTCGGTTCCTGCCCCGGCATCGCGGGATCGGCGAGGTCGACGGTGGTCACGTCGGCGAATCCGGGCGTCGCCACCTCCGCCAGCTCCTGGGCCGTCCGGGTCACGTCGAGGGTGGTGCCGATGCGGGCGCCGGCCTCGTAGAGAAGCAGCAGGCGTTCGTGGACGAGTTCCGCCCTGCCCGTGATCTTGCGGAGCTCGGTGGTGTCCCGCAGGGTCGCCACGGTGCCGGGCGGCCCGCCCCGCGCGTCCGTCGGTCTGAGGTTGACGGCCAGCAGCCGGTTGCCGCTGCGCAGTACCTCGTCCGTGACGGTCCGGCCGGAGGCGAGCAGTTCGGCCGTGGCGGGCTCCAGTCCGAGGTCCGTCACCTCCCGGCCCTCGGCGTCGGGGGGAAGGCCGAGCAGTCTGCGGGCCTCGTCGTTGGCGAGTGTCAGCCGGCGGCCGGGCCCGACGATGACGACGCCCTCGCGGACCGCGTGCAGCACCGCGTCGTGGTGCTCGTACATCCGGGTCATCTCCCCGGGCCCGAGCCCACGGGTCTGCCGCCGCAGCCGTCTGCTCACGAGCGCCGCGCCGGCCGCGGTCGCCGCCAGGGCCGCCACCCCGGCACCGATGCTGAACGGGACGGACCGGTCGGCCACGCTGTTCACCGACCGGTCGGTGATGCCCACCGACACCAGTCCGGCCACCGATCCGTCGGGCCTCGGCACGGGCACCACCGAGTTGATCGAGGCCCCCCGGCTGCCTTTGAACGTCCGGGTGAAGCCGGGGCCGGTCACCGCTTCCTTCCAGGGGCCGACGAGGGGTTTCCCGATCAGCGCGGGGTCCGGATGGGTGTAGCGGATCCCCTGGGTGCTGGCCACGACGACGTATTCCACGTGGGCGCCCTTGCGCACCTGCTCCGCGCGTGGCTGCAGAATCGCGGTGGGGTTCTTGCTGTCCAGCGCCGCCACGATGCCCGGCGAGTGGGCGAAGGTCTCGGCCACGCTCAGGGTGCGCGTCCGGGCCTCCTGCAGACTGTCGCGGCGCCCCTGCAGCACCAGTGCGACCGCGAAACCCGTGATGAGCAGCACGACAAGCCCCAGCACGAAGCAGAAGACCTGGCCTGCCACGGTGCGCACGCTGAACAGCGCGAGCAGGTCGCGGCCCGGGGAGCGCCGAGTCGTCTCCTGGCGCGGCGGCGCGGGGGTGGCTCGGCCCGAGCGCCCCCCATCGTGCCGATGTGAACGCCGGACGGAGCGTCCCAGCCTCGCCCGGAATCGGCCGATACCAGACATAACTTCAGGTCTAGCATGGATCGCCCCTGCCCGAGAGTTCGCCGATCAGCGGCTCAGAACCCGCCGCCGTCGAAGCCGCCGCCCCCTCCGAGGTCGCCGCCGTCCCCGAAACCTCCGCCGTCGAAGCCCGACGGGTCGAAGTCGGCGCCGGAGAAGTCCCCGCCGCTCCAGTCCCCGCCGGAGCCGAAGTCGCCACCGCCGTACTCCGCCGCGTACGCGGGGGACGACAGCATCGAGCCGAGCAGCGTGCCGGCCAGCAGCCCGGGGAGCAGTCCGCCGCCGAAGTAGCCGCCCGCCCAGGGGCCGTATGCCGGGCCCGCCTCCCAGTACGGGCCGCGGCGGTCGTCGCCCGTGTCGACGGTGCGGCTCAATGGCTCCTCGCCCTCGCGCAGCCGGATCTCGTCGGCCGCGCAGACCGGGACCTCGCGGCCCGTACCGCCGGACGGGGACCAGCGGACGTCGGCGACCGAGGGCCCGTGGCGCGGGTCGAAGAAGCACGGGGGGCGGCGGGCGGGCAGCTCACCGCCCGTGCGGCGGGCCTCCAGCACGGCGAGGGAGTAGCGGCCGTCCTCCAGGGCCTGGGTGACCCCGCGCACGTCGGACGGGCGCCGGGCCCGGTCCATGCGGGATTTCGCGGTCTCGTAGGAGTCGAGCGCCCGCTCGTAGTCGGCGCGCATGGCGTCGTCGGCGCCCGCCTCGGCGGGATGGAAGTCGAGACGGTCCAGGGTTTCGCCGTACGCGGTGATGTCCTCGTCCACGACGACCCGGAGCTTGGCGAGCGCGGCCCGTTCGTCCTCCTCCTTGCGCCTGCGGTTGCGCCGGACGAGCGCGTAGGCCGTGCCGCCGCCGAGCACCAGAACGGCGCCGACCGCGATCAGTCCGGCGGTGGACGACGATCCCCTGCCCGCGGCCGATCCGCCCCAGGAGGCGGGGGCGCTGCCCCGGGCCTGTTCGACGGCGTGGTCGACGAAGGCGTTGAGCTGGGTCGCGGCATCGGTGTCCGTGCCGGGTGTCTTCACGGCGGCGGTGAGGTTCTGGACCGCTCGGGTGGTCATGACCCGGGGATCGGCGCCCGCGTTGAACCCATTGCCGAGACGGACCGCGTACACACCGGTGATGCCGGTGTCGGTGCGCAGGGCCGGCAACACGGTCTGCTCGGGGAACGCCGGGGTCCGCGGCAGTACCGCGACGAACACGGGCTTGTCGGCGTCCTCGATCTTCTTCGTCAGGGCGGCGGCCTGGCCCGGGGAGAGCTGGTCGGCGACGGCCGGGTCGACGTAGACCGGGCTCTTGCGCAGCGCCTGCGCGACATCGTTGACGGTCGACGCGCCGACTGCCGCGGGCGCTACGCCCGGTGCCATGGCGAGCACGGCCGCCGAGAGGATCAGCAGCAGACCGGCCAGCAGCGTCGGGAACAGTCTGTTCCGCATAGTTCGAAGCTAACCCAGGTGGGTGGCGGCTGCGCGGTCACCCACCCGGACCGGCTCCCCGTGCGCCGGGCCGGACGCCGGCCGACCCGGGGTCTTTCGTCCGGTCGGGCCGGATCAGCGAGCGGCGCCGGGCAGGACGCCGGGCCGGCCCGATCCGGACGAGAGGCCCTACGCGTCGCGGGTGAGGCGGATGGTGTCCCGCTACCACTTGGCACCGGTACCGGCGTTGCGGCGTGAGTCGACCCCGCCGGAACAGTGCCGTCGATACTTCACGCCGACATGGGTCCGCACCGATCCCGCACCTCATCTCCCTTGCAGGCAGAGGGTGTTGAGCGTTCACCTTCTGAACGCACACTTTCTTGACCGGCGATTCAGGAGCAATTCACCCTCTGCTCGATCGGCGGCTGCCCTCCACAACACCCCGGCTAGTGTGATCGGATGACAGAATTCGGCGTCCTTGGCGACAACACGGACTGGCAGAAGGACTTCGAGCGGCGGCTGCGCGCCTCGTACACGGCGGCCGGGCTCGGTGTGGCCGCGGCGGAGCGCATGCTCGAAGACGTACGCGACGGCATCGGCAACTGGACCGTCGCCGAGATCACGGACGCCGGGACCCGAGTGGGACATGTCGCCGTGGTCGTGGCCGACGACAACGGTGCGCTCGCGGGCCGTATCGGCGACCTCCACGTCGATGCGCTCCACATCGGCCGGGGGCACGAGCGGGCCGCCCGGGACTGGGCCGAGGGATGGTGCGTGGAGCGCGGCGCAGGCCGACTCGACATACGGCTCACCGAGCCCGCCGGCGAGCTGTTCGACGGTTACGACGTCCGCGGCCAGCTCAGGGCGCGGCGCGTCAGTTCCCCACCGGAACCGGTCGATGGCGTCACCGCCCGGCCGATGACGCAGACCGAGTATCCCGAGTGGCTCGCCTCCGAGAAGGTCGCCTACGTCGGTGACATCGTCCGGGCCGGAGCCCTGAGCCGCGAGGAAGCCGTACTCAAGTCCGACCGCGACTTCGCGGAGCTGATCCCCGAGGGCCTGGCCACGCGCGACAACACGTTCCTGGTGCTGGAGGCGGCGGGCGAGCCGATCGGCACCGGCTGGTTGAAGCACGGGCACCTCCCGGGGGTCACCTACGGCTACTCGCTGCACGTCCAGGAGCGGCACCGCGGCAAGGGGTACGGCCGGGCCGCGATGTCGGCCGGCGAACAGGCGACGCTGGCGGCCGGCGATTCGACGCTGATGTTCACCGTGTGGGGCGGCAACGAGGTGGCCATGAACCTGTACACGAGCGCCGGTTACCGAGTCGTGGAGGAAATGCGCTCCCTCGGCCTTCCGCGCTCCACCGCCTGAGCGGCACGGCCGGTCCGGCGGGCCCACGGCGAGCGTGCGGCGGGCCCGCCCCGGGGGGGGCTACTCCGTCGGCTCGATCCCGGCCCGCCGCAGCCCGTACGTGTAGGCGTCCTCCAGCGCCTGCCAGGACGCCGCGATGACGTTCTCCGCGACGCCGACCGTCGCCCAGTCGCCGTTGCCGTCGCCCGTGGTGATGAGGACTCGGGTGGTGGACTCGGTGCCGGTGCGGCCTTCGAGGATGCGCACCTTGTAGTCGACCAGCTCCAGCTTGGCGAGCTGCGGGTAGATCCGCTCCAGGGCGACGCGCAGCGCCCGGTCGAGCGCGTTGACCGGGCCGTTGCCCTCGGCGGTGGCGACGATGCGCTCGCCCTTGGCCCAGAGCTTCACGGTCGCCTCGTTGGCGTGCGTGCCGTCGGGGCGGTCCTCGACGATGGCGCGCCAGGACTCCGTGCGGAAGTAGCGGCGTACCCGGCCCTCGGCCTCGGCGCGCAGCAGCAGCTCGAAGGAGGCGTCGGCGGCCTCGTACGTGTAGCCCTTGAGCTCGCGTTCCTTGACCCGCTCGACGACCCGGCCGACGAGTTCGCGGTCGCCGCCGAGGTCGATGCCGAGCTCCTTGCCCTTGAGCTCGATGGAGGCACGGCCGGCCATGTCGGAGACCAGCATCCGCATGGTGTTGCCGACCAGCGCGGGGTCGATGTGCTGGTACAGGTCGGGGTCGACCTTGATGGCGGAGGCGTGCAGTCCGGCCTTGTGGGCGAAGGCGGAAACACCCACATAGGGCTGGTGCGTGGAGGGCGTCAGGTTGACGACCTCGGCGATCGCGTGCGAGACGCGGGTCATGTCGGCGAGCGCGCCCTCGGGCAGGACGCTCTTGCCGTACTTGAGTTCCAGGGCGGCCACGACGGGGAAGAGGTTGGCGTTGCCGACCCGTTCGCCGTAGCCGTTGGCGGTGCACTGGACGTGGGTGGCGCCCGCGTCGACGGCGGCGAGGGTGTTGGCGACGGCGCAGCCGGTGTCGTCCTGGGCGTGGATGCCGAGCCGGGCGCCGGTGTCGGCGAGCACGGTGGAGACGACGGCCTGGACCTGGGCGGGGAGCATGCCGCCGTTGGTGTCGCAGAGGATCACGACATCGGCACCGGCCTCGGAGGCGACGCGGACGACGGACTTGGCGTACTCGGGATTGGCGCGGTAGCCGTCGAAGAAGTGCTCGCAGTCCACGAAGACCCGGCGGCCCTGCTCGCGAAGGAAGGAGACGGTGTCGCGGACCATCTCCAGGTTCTCTTCGAGGGTGGTGCGCAGCGCGAGCTCCACATGGCGGTCGTGGGACTTCGCGACCAGCGTGATCACGGGGGCGCCGGACTCCAGCAGGGCCTTGACCTGCGGGTCCTCGGAGGCCTTGCCACCGGCCCTGCGGGTCGCGCCGAAGGCGACCAGCTCGGCGTTCTCGAACTCGATCTCCCGCTGGGCGCGGGCGAAGAACTCGGTGTCGCGGGGGTTGGCGCCGGGCCAGCCGCCCTCGATGAAGCCCACGCCGAAGTTGTCCAGGTGCCGGGCAATGGTCAGCTTGTCCGCGACCGTCAGGTTGATGCCTTCACGCTGGGCGCCGTCGCGCAGCGTGGTGTCGAAGACATGGAAACTGTCGTCGGTGGGCTTGGCCTTGGTGGTCATGCTGGTCTGACTCCTGTCGGATGAGTGGATCCGGACGTTCAGGCTCCACTTGCCCCCATCATCCCGCGCGCCTCGCCCCGGCCGAGGTGAGGGCCGGAAAACGAAAAAACCCCTCGCGGGTGCGAGAGGTCTGCGCGCGGGTCTGGGGCACGGTGGCCGTGCCGTACGTGGTGGTACGGACAGTCACTGCGGACCGGCGCGCCTGTTGCCAATAATCATGACGAACGAGGGCACGGAGGCAGTCTTGCACAGGGCCGCCTCCGTGCCGTGCCCCGTCTCAGGATGCGGGCGTGACGCTCGTCGCGCCGGACGGCTCCGACCGCCCCCGCGCGGACTCACCGGCGCCGACCCGGCCCAGGTCGATGTCGCGGGTCTCGCGCATGGCCAGGTAGACGACCAGGGAGACCGCGGCGCAGCCCGCCACGTACCAGTAGAAGCCGGACTCGACGCCCGCCTTCTTGAACCAGAGCGCCACGTATTCGGCGGTGCCGCCGAAGAGCGCGTTGGCGATGGCGTACGGGAGGGCGACGCCCAGGGCCCGGACGCCGGTCGGGAAGAGCTCGGCCTTCACACAGGCGTTGATCGAGGTGTACCCGGTGACGACGACCAGGGCGAGCAGCGCCAGGCCGAAGGCGGGCCAGAAGGTGCCGGCGTGCTTGAGCATCGTCATGATCGGCACGGTCAGGAAGGTGGAGCCGAGGGCGAAGGTCATCAGCAGCGGGCGGCGGCCGATCCGGTCGGAGAGCAGACCGGCCAGCGGCTGGATGCACATGAAGACGAACAGGGCGCAGAAGCTGACGAGCGAGGCGGTGGACTTCTCCATGCCCGCGCTCTTGGAGAGGAACTTGGTGAGGTACGTCGTGTACGTGTAGTACGCCACGGTCCCGCCCATGGTCAGCGCCATCACCAGGAACGCCTCGCGCTTGTGCTGCCACAGCGCTTTCAGCGTGCCGCGGTCCGCCTGCTCGGCGACTCCGGACTCCGCGTACACCTCGGTCTCCAGCATGGAGCGGCGCAGATAGAAGACGACCGCGGCGCCGAGCGCGCCGACGATGAACGGGATGCGCCAGCCCCAGCTGTGCAGGGCCGCGTCGGACATGTTGCGCTGCAGGACGATCAGGAGGCCGAGGCCGATGAGCTGGCCCGCCGTCATGGACACGTACTGGAAGCTGGAGGCGAAGCCGCGCCGGTGGGGTGCGGACGCCTCGGTCAGATAGGTGGCGCTGGCGGCGTACTCGCCCCCGACGGAGAGACCTTGGAGCAGCCGGGCCACCAGCAGGACGGCGACCCCGCCGTATCCCGCGACGTCGTACGTCGGCGCGACGGCGATGAGGATCGCGGAGGCCGACATGAGGGTGACGGTGAGGGTGAGCGCCGCCTTGCGGCCCCTGCGGTCACCGATGCGGCCGAGCATCCAGCCACCGACCGGCCGCATGAAGAAGCCGACGGCGAAGATGCCCATGGTGTTCATGAGATTGGCGGTCTCATTGCCTTCGGGGAAGAACGAATCCGCGAAGTAGACCGCGAAGGTCGCGTACACGAACCAGTCGAACCACTCGACCATGTTGCCCGCCGAGCCGACCCAGATTTTCTTCCACTGCTCTCGTCCCATGGTCCGTCACCGTGCCCGAACAGCCGGGAGCACAACAAGGGCCGGGCGGGCAACGATCATGCGTACTTACGTGCGTTTCGTTCACCGCGACGGGCGCGGCTCCCCGACGGTGAGCGAATCGTCGATGAACTCCCTGACCTGTTCGAGGACTTGAGGGCGCCCGGTGCCGGGGATGCCGACGGCGACATGGACGCTGAACCCGTCGAGCAGGGCGCGCAGCCGGGTCGCGAACCGCTCGGCGTCGACGGCACGGAACTCGCCGCGCGAGGCGCCCTCCGCCAGCAGCGCCACCAGGTCGCGGTGCCAGGCGCCCTCGATCGCGGCCTGCCGGGCACGTGCGTCGTCGTCCGCGCTCCGCGAACGGTTCCAGACCTCCAGCCAGAGCGTCCAGTGCGGATCGCGGTGACCGTCGGGCAGGTACAGATCGATGTACGCGTCCAGCCGTTCGCGGACCGTCACCCGCCCCGACAGCAGGATGCGCCGTTGTGCGCCGAGCCGTCCCTCGCTCCACTCCAGGGCCTGGAGCAGCAGCTCGTCCTTGGTGCGGAAGTAGTAGAGGAGATGTCCGCTGCTCATGCCGACCTCACGGCCGAGCCCGGCCATCGTGAGGCCGTCCAGGCCCCGTTCGGCGATGGTGGCCATGGCGGCGGCCAGCACTTCCTCGCGGGGCGGGGCGGTGTTGCGACGGCGTGGAGCGGGGGGCACGGTTCAGACCTTCGGCTGCTGCTGGGTGATGCAGTGGATGCCTCCACCGCCGGCAAAGATCGTACGGGCGTCGACGAGGCTCACCGTACGGTCGGGGAACAGTTCGCCGAAGACGGCCGCCGCTTCCTTGTCGCGCGGGTCGTCGAAGGCGCAGAGGATCACGCCGTCGTTGCAGAGGTAGTGGTTGATGTAGGAGTAGTCGACCCACTCGCCGTCGGCCTCCAGCACGGTGGGTGCCAGGACCTCCACGACCTCCAGGGGGCGGCCCCTGGCGTCGGTCGCGGCGCGCAGGACGCGCACGGTCTCCCGGGTGATCTCGTGGTCGGGGTGGGCCGGGTCCGGCTGGACGTGGGCGACGACCGTGCCGGGGCGCACGAAGGCGGCGACGATGTCGACATGGCCGAGGGTGCCGTAGATCCCGTAGTCACCGGCCAGCCCGCGGGGCAGCCAGATGGCCTTCTCGGTGCCGAGCCGGGCGTGGATCTCGGCCTCGACCTGCTCGCGGGTCCACTCGGGGTTGCGTTCCTTGCCGAGCTGGACGGTCTCGGTGAGCAGGACGGTGCCCTCGCCGTCGACGTGGATGGCACCGCCCTCGTTGACGAGCGTGGAGCCGTGCACGGGGACGTCGGCGAGCTCGGCGACGGAGCGGGCGATATGCCGGTCGTGCTCCCAGCGGGCCCAGTCCTGGGCGCCCCAGCCGTTGAACGTCCAGTCGACCGCGGCCAGTTGACGTCCGTCGGTGACGAAGGTGGGGCCGATGTCCCGCATCCAGGCATCGTCGAGCGGGCGGACGGCCAGCTCGATGTCCGGGCCGAGGAGGGCGCGGGCACCGTCCTCCTGGCCGGGTCCGACGACCATCGTGACGGGTTCGAAGCGGCGGACCGCGCGGGCGACGGTGGCCCAGGCGCCGCGGGCCTCGTCCAGCTCGGCGTCGGTGTCGAAGGTGGGGTTGGGGCCCGGCCAGGCCATCCAGGTGCGTTCGTGCGGGGCCCACTCGGGCGGCATGCGGAAGGTCATGAAGTCTCCTAGGGGGCGTCAGAGGAAGTAGAGGCGGTTGAGGGAGACGGAGTCGGCGGGCTCGGAGCGCAACGGGTCGCCGTCCAGGGTGACCAGACCGCTGTGGGCGTCCACGGCGACCTCTCCGGTACGGGAGTTGTGGACGAGGTCGCCGGGGCCGATGCCCCGGGTGCCGCGCACCCCGACGCGGCGCCGGCGCGTGGGCATCAGGTCGGCGCCGAGCTGGGTCGCGGCCTGCGAGACGAAGGCCACGGAGAGATCGGCCGCGGTGGCTCCGTACGCACCGAACTGCGGCCCGAGGATCAGGGGTTCGCAGGTGTCGGTGGCGGCGTTCGGGTCGCCCGTGACTCCGTACGCCGGGAAGCCGGACTTCAGCACGAGCTGTGGTTTCGCACCGAAGAACTCCGGCCGCCACAGCACGATGTCGGCGAGCTTCCCGGTCTCGATGGAACCGATCTCGTGCGAGAGGCCGTGGGCGATGGCGGGGTTGATGGTGAGCTTCGCGATGTAGCGCAGCACCCGGGCGTTGTCGTCCGCGGGGCCGTCGCCGTCCATCGGGCCGAGTTCGGCCTTCATCTTCCCGGCCATCGCGAAGGTGCGGCGCACCGTCTCGCCGGCCCGTCCCATGCCCTGCGCGTCGGAGGAGGTGATGCCGATGGCGCCCAGGTCGTGCAGGACGTCCTCGGCACCCATCGTCCCGGCGCGGATGCGGTCGCGGGCCATGGCCGCGTCGCCCGGCAGGTCCGTCTTGAGGTCGTGTACGGAGACGATCATCCCGTAGTGCTCGGCGACGGCGTCCCGGCCGAAGGGCAGCGTCGGATTGGTGGACGAGCCGATGACGTTCTCGACGCCCGCCATCTTCAGGACGTTGGGGACGTGACCACCGCCGCAGCCCTCGATGTGGAAGGCGTGGATGGTGCGGCCCTCCAGGACCCGCAGGGTGTCCTCGACCGACAGGCACTCGTTCAGCCCGTCGCTGTGCAGGGCGACCTGGACGTCGTGCTCCTCGGCGACCCGCAGCGCGGTGTCCAGGGCGCGGGTGTGGGCGCCCATGTCCTCGTGGACCTTGAAGCCGCAGGCCCCGCCCTCCGCGAGTGCCTCGACCAGCGGGGCCTGGTGGGAGGACGAACCGCGGCCCAGGAAGCCGATGTTGACCGGCCAGGCGTCGAAGGCGTTGAAGGCGTGGCGCAGGGCCCACGGCGAGTTGACGCCGACACCCCAGACCGGGCCGAACTCCTGGCCGATGATCGTGGTGACGCCGGAGGCGAGCGAGGCCTCCATGATCCGTGGCGAGAGCAGATGGACATGGGTGTCGACGGCGCCCGCCGTCGCGATCATCCCCTCACCGGAGACGATGGTCGTCCCCGTGCCGACGACGACGTCGACACCGTCCAGCGTGTCGGGATTGCCGGCCCGTCCGATCGCCGCGATCCGGCCCTCGCGGATACCGATCGACACCTTGCGGATGCCCTGCACGGCGTCGATGACCAGCACATTGCTGATGACGACATCGCAGGTGTCCCGGACGGCCGCGGCCTTGAGGTGCAGCCCGTCGCGGGCGGTCTTGCCGAACCCGGCGAGGAACTCCTCGCCGTACCGCTGGGCGTCGGACTCGACGCGGACGGTCAGCCCGGAGTCGCCGAGCCTGACCCGGTCCCCGGCGCGCGGGCCGTGCACGGAGGCGTATTCGTACGGATCGATGCTCATCGCTCGGCTCCCAGATATCCACAGGCCGCGGCGCGCCGCAGGGCCTCTTCGCGTGCTCCGGGCGCGTCGAGCGGCCCGTCCACCAGACCGGCGAACCCGATGGCGATCCGGCCACCACCGATGGGCACGAGACCGACCTCGACCGACTCCCCCGGCCCGAAGCGGACGGAGGACCCGGCGGGGACGTGGAGCCGCATCCCGTAGGCGGCGGACCGGTCGAAGTCGAGCCGCGGGTTGGCCTCGAAGAAGTGGAAGTGCGACGTGACGGAGACCGGCACGGTCGCCGTGTTGTGGACGGTCAGCCGCGCCGCGGGCTCCGGCTCGGGCGTGGCGGGGCCGGGGACGACTGCGCCGGGCGCGTCGTCGCCGAGCCCGTCGCCCAGCGGCCGGGAGACCACGGCGAGCCGCGAACCGTCGTCGAAGACGGCCTCCACATGGACCTCGGTGACGACATCCGCGACCCCGGGCAGCACGTCGTCGGGCCCGAGCACGGACCGCGCGGCCTCGATGGCCTCGGCGAGCCTGCGCCCGTCGCGGGCGGCCTCGCAGACCGTGTCCGCGATCAGGGCGGTCGCCTCGGGGACATTCAGCTTCAGCCCCCGCGCGCGGCGGGCCCGAGCCAGTTCGGCGGCGCCGAAGAGCAGCAGCCGGTCACGTTCCGTCGGGGTCAGTCGCACGCCCGAACACCTCCTGTTTAGAGCAGCACTCTAACCGCGAGGCAACGGTGAACGAAAGCTCGAATGCGTCACTTTTGAGCAGCGCTCCAACTGTGCGACCGCTTCGGGCACACGACGAAGGCCGCGCCCGGCAGGAAACCGGGCGCGGCCTTCGCGCGGACGACGGACGGGGTCGGCCGGGATCTTTCGTTCGGATCAGGAGGATCGACGGATCGACGGGGCGCGGTGCCGGGGCACACGAGCCCGGCGAAAGCCCTTAGCCGAGCGGGTGCATCCAGCCGTGGGTGTCCTCGGCGATGCCGCGCTGGATGTCGAGCAGGCGCTCGCGCAGCTTCAGCGTGACCTCGCCGGGCGCGCCGTCGCTCTGGGCCCACTCGCCGCCCGCGGACTTGACGGTGCCGACGGGCGTGATGACGGCGGCGGTGCCGCAGGCGAAGACCTCGGTGAGGGTGCCGTTCTCGGTGTCGGCCCGCCACTGGTCGATCGAGACCCGGCCCTCCTCGGACTCGTAGCCGAGGTCGCGGGCGACCTTGAGCAGCGAGTCACGGGTGACGCCGGCGAGCAGCGAGCCGGTCAGGGCCGGCGTGATGATCTTGTTCCCGTACACGAAGTACAGGTTCATCCCGCCGAGCTCCTCGACCCACTTGTGCTCGACCGCGTCGAGGTACGCGACCTGGTCGCAGCCCTTCGCGGTGGCCTCGGCCTGGGCGAGCAGGGACGCCGCGTAGTTGCCGCCGGTCTTGGCGTCGCCCATGCCGCCGGGGACGGCCCGCACCCGGTCCTCCGAGAGCCAGATCGAGACCGGCTTGACGCCACCGGGGAAGTACGCGCCCGCGGGCGAGGCGATCACCAGGAACAGGTACTCGTTGGCCGGCTTCACGCCGAGACCGACCTCGGTCGCGATCATGAACGGGCGCAGGTAGAGCGACTCCTCGCCGCCGTGCGTCGGAACCCATGCCTTGTCCTGCTCGACGAGCGCGTCACAGGCCGCGATGAACGTCTCGACGGGCAGTTCCGGCATGGCGAGCCGGTGCGCGGACGCCTGGAAGCGCTTGGCGTTGGCCTCGGGACGGAACGTGGCGACCGAGCCGTCGGGCTGGCGGTAGGCCTTCAGGCCCTCGAAGATCTCCTGCGCGTAGTGCAGGGTCATGTTGGCGGGGTCGATCGACAGCGGTGCGTACGGGACGAGCTGGGCGTCGTGCCAGCCGCGGCCTTCGGTCCACTTGATCGTCACCATGTGATCGGTGAAGTAGCGGCCGAATCCGGGCTTGACCAGAATCGCCTCGCGCTCCGCGTCGGACAGCGGATTCGAGGAGGGCTTGAGCTCGATCGTGGGCGTCGTCATGAGTGCGTGTCCTTCACCGGTTGTGTGTGTTGGACCGCGCTCGCGCCGCTCCTGCCGGGCAGGTGCTAGGACGTCCGAGCTTCAGTGCGAGCCACGGCCCCGTTCGATTATCGCTCCCGGGTGGCCGTGCACGAAATGACGCGAATGCGGTCCAGTGGTCGATGGTTGCACCCGGGGCCGCACAGGAGAAGCCGCCGGGTGCGGTTGCGACCCGGCGGCTTCGAAACGGAGTCGTCGGGTCAGCTCGCTACGCGTACCGCGAGCGCGTCGCCGATCTGATCGGTCGTACGGGTCGTCACCCCGTCGCGCTCCGCGAGGTCGGCGGAGACGGCGTCCTCGATGCGCACGGCCTCGGCCTCGTAGCCGAGGTGGCGCAGCAGGAGGGCGACGGAGAGAACCGTGGCGGTCGGGTCGGCCTTGCCCTGGCCCGCGATGTCGGGGGCGGAGCCGTGGACCGGCTCGAACATCGACGGGAAGGTGCCCGTCGGGTTGATGTTGCCGGACGCGGCCAGGCCGATGCCGCCGGTCACGGCAGCGGCGAGGTCGGTGAGGATGTCACCGAAGAGGTTGTCGGTGACGATGACGTCGAAGCGCTCCGGCTGGGTGACGAAGAAGATCGTCGCGGCGTCGACGTGCAGATAGTCGGTGGTGACCTCGGGGTACTCGGTCGCGACCCGGTCGAAGATGTTCTTCCACATGTGGCCCGCGTACACGAGGACGTTGTTCTTGTGAACCAGCGTCAGCTTCTTGCGCGGGCGGGAGTTCGCCCGCTCGAAGGCGTCACGGACGACGCGCTCGACACCGTACGCGGTGTTCACGCTGACCTCGGTGGCGACCTCGGCCGGCGTACCGGTGCGCAGCGAACCGCCGTTGCCGGTGTACGGGCCCTCGGTGCCCTCGCGGACGACGACGAAGTCGATGTCCGGACGGCCGGCCAGCGGGGTCGCGGTGTTCGGGAACAGCTTCGACGGCCGCAGGTTGATGAAGTGGTCGAAGGCGAACCGCAGCTTCAGCAGGAGCCCGCGCTCCAGGACACCGGACGGCACGGAGGGGTCACCGATCGCGCCGAGCAGGATGGCGTCGTGGCCCTTGAGGGCTGCCAGCTCCGCGTCCGGAAGGGTTTCGCCGGTACGGTGCCAGCGCTGGGCGCCGAGGTCGTACTCCTTGGTCTCCAGCTTCACATCCTGCGGGAGAACAGCGTTGAGGACCTTGAGGCCCTGGGCCACGACCTCCTGGCCGATACCGTCACCGGGGATCACTGCGAGATTGATGCTGCGAGACATGTCCGCACCTTACTGCGCGTCCCACCCCATGACACGTCATGTCCACCATACGGACACACGGGAAGCTGTACGTGTACCGTTCATCCACTCGACGGGACGGCGTCAGGCGGCGGGTGGATGTTCGGCTCCATGGACATCCCCCGTTTCGGAATTCCCGAGAAGCTCGCCGACCGTATGAGCATGGCCGAGCAGCACGAATATCTGCGCACCCGGCTGACCCGGCGTGGCGCGCTCCGCACGGGCGTGGCGACCGCGGCCGTCGCCGGTGCCGGTCTCGGCACCTCTTTCGCCGCCCCGCCCGCCTACGCCGCTCCGACCGTCCTGACCTCGCGTCACACCTCCACCCAGGTGGACGGTTCGCTGGTGGCGCCGTTCGGCCGGCACCTGGCGTACGGGGCCGACCCGAAGACGCAGATGGCGGTCTCCTGGCAGGTCCCGTTCGCCGTGCGGCGGCCGTACATCCGCATCGGCCTCAAGCCGTGGGCGCTGAGCCGCCGGATCGACGCGGAGGTGCGCCACCTCACCACGCCCGAGCTGAACGGAGGGAAGATCGCGGCGGCCGAGCAGTTCTACCTGCACGCGAGCCTGGAGCGGCTGCGGCCCGGCACGACGTACTACTACGGCGTCGGCCACGACGGCTTCGACCCCGCCGACACCCGCAACCTGGGCACGCTCGGCACCTTCACCACCGCGCCCTCGCGCGCCGAGACCTTCACCTTCACCGCCTTCGGTGACCAGGGCGTCAGCTACCACGCGCTGGGCAACGACCAGTTGATCCTGGGCCAGAACCCGGCGTTCCACCTGCACGCGGGGGACATCTGCTACGCCGACCCGTCCGGCTCCGGGCAGAGCACCGACACCTACGACGCCCGCACCTGGGACCAGTTCCTGGCGCAGACGGAGACCGTGTCGAAGACCGTGCCGTGGATGGTGACCACCGGCAACCACGACATGGAGGCGTGGTACTCGCCGGACGGCTACGGCGGCCAGAACGCCCGCTGGACGCTGCCCGACAACGGCCCGGACCCGGTGAACCAGCCCGGTGCGTACTCCTTCGTGCACGGCAACGTGGGGGTCGTCGCCCTCGACGCCAACGACGTCTCGTACGAGATCCCGGCCAACTTCGGCATCAGCGACGGCCGGCAGACGCGCTGGCTGGACCGGCGCCTCGGTGAGCTGCGGGCCCGTCACGACATCGACTTCGTCGTGGTCTTCTTCCACCACTGTGCCTTCTCGACGACCAACGCGCACGCCTCGGACGGCGGGGTGCGCGACGCCTGGGTGCCGCTCTTCGAGAAGCACCAGGTGGACCTGGTCATCAACGGCCACAACCACGTCTACGAGCGCACGGACGCGATCCTGAAGAACGCGGTGCGGCGCAAGGTGCCGATCGGCGAGCGCACCGACCCGACGCGGGACGGCATCGTGTATGTCACGGCGGGCGGCGCGGGCAAGGCGCTGTACAACTTCCCGGCGCCGGACAGCTACGAGGGGCACGTGAAGGACCAGGACAGCGTGGCCACGTACCACGTGGTCAAGGGCGGCGGGAAGGCGAGCGAGACCGTGGAGTGGTCGCGGGTGCGCTACACCGGCTTCTCGTTCCTGGCGGTGGAGGTGGAGCCCGGTCGGCACGCCCGGATGAAGGTCACCGCGCTCGCCGAGTCGGGCGAACGGATCGACCATTTCGAGATCAGCCGCGGCTGAGCACCCGCCGAACATCCGCGGAGCGGGTGTTCCCCGGGCCGGCCCAGCCGATCGGGGCGGCAGCCGATCGGGGCGGCAGCCGATCGGGGCGAGCCGCCGGTCTCTCGGCGGCTCGTACCGACGGCTCGTACGGGCGGTTTCGTACGGGCGGTTTCGTACGGGCGGCTCGTATCGACGACCCGTACGGGCGGCTCGTACCGGCGTCCCGTCTCAGTGGCCCGTGGAGCCGCCGTTGTCCCGGCGGTCGAGGGCCCGCTGCAGGGCGGCGGCGGCGTTCTGGCGCTCCGACTCGGTCGGGCGGCGGGTGTGGCGGACGCGGCGGACAGTCGTCTCGGCCATGATGGATCGACTCCTTGAGATCGCGAGGATTTCGAGATCGAAAAACCGTGAACGTGATTTCGAGATCGGGATTTCGAGGCGCCGGAAGGGGCGGGAAGCGGGCGCCGCAGGGGTTGCCTGCACGGAGCGCGCGCTCACGACCGCCAGTCGCTGGATCTAGCGAGACGTTCGGCTCCTACAAAGCTAGGGCAGTCCGGCCGGTCTGTCTCCACAATTACTCGGACTTCCTACTATCTGAGACGGAGGTTTACGGCCGTCCGCCCAGGATTCCCGGATCAGGACCCGGACGACGTGCGATCGTGCCTGCTCAGAGGTGGTGACATGGCCGATCGAGCGCGTCGGACGCCCCGGCCCGGGAGCGGTGGTCCCGACCGGGTCCGGCGCTCCTTCGAGTGACGGCTCCGGCAGAATCGCGCGCCGATCCGGCCTGATCCGAACGAAGGACCCCGGCACTCATCCCACGCGCTGTCCGAACTCCTGCACCCCCACCACGCGCAGCAGTTTCAGCCGCTCGTGGGCCTCGCTGCCCGGCCTCGCCGTATGGATGACCAGGCTCTGCCCGCAGGCCGCGCTGAGCAGCACCTCACACTCCAGGTCCAGGAGCCCGACGACCGGATGCAGGAACCGCTTGTGCTCCGCGCGCCGCAGCGCCACCTGATGCTCCGTCCACAGCGCCTCGAACTCCGCGCTCCCCTCGCGCAGTTCCCTGACCAGGGCGCCCAGCTGGGCGTCGTCGGGGCGCGCCGCGGACACCGCGCGGAGCTGGGCCGCATAGACGCGGGAGTGCGTCTCGTGGTCCTCGGGCGGGAAGAGCGTCCGCGTGGCCGGGTCGGTGAACCACGACCGGACGACGTTGTGCCCCGGCCGTGTCTCACCGACCAGCGCGATGGCCATGGCGTTCTGCGCCAGCACCTCGCCCCGGTCGCTGAAGACCTGGGCGGGCGCGTCGTGCAGCCGGTCGAGGACCATGAGCAGACCGGGACGCACATGCTGCGTGGGGCCGAGCCGGTCGCGCGGCGGTTCCTCCCCCGCCAGATGGAAGAGATGGTCGCGCTCGTCCTCGCTCAGCCGCAGCGCCCGCGCCAGCGCGGACAGCATCTGGCGCGAGGGGCGCGAACCGCGGCTCTGCTCCAGGCGCGTGTAGTGGTCCACGGACGCGCCGGTGAGCTGGGCGATCTCTTCCCGCCGCAGCCCCGGCGTACGCCTCCGGGAGCCTGCGGTCAGACCGACGTCGGCCGGTTCGAGGCGGGCGCGGCAGCGGCGCAGGAAGTCGGCGAGTTCGGTTCTGTCGAGGTCCACGCGCACATCATCGTCGAGGGCCCGATCCGTATCCAGGGAGAGCCGGTCCCTGGATCACCGCGTCTCTCCCGCCGTTTCCCGACCCGTCGCAGAGTGATCACGACAGGCCGCCGGCACACGGCGGTGACGGACGGAAGGAACCGATGATGCTGACTCTGGTGACGGGCGTGACGGGCGAGGTCGGACGGCGCTTCGTCCCCCGGCTGCTGAAGCGGACCGCGCCCGGCGACACGGTCCGGGTGATCGTGCGGGACGCGAAGCGGGGTGAGCGGTACGCGGCGCTGGGGGCGGAGGTCGTCGTGGGTGATCTGCGGGACCCGGCGGACGTGGCGAAGGCGGTGGCCGGGACGGATGCGGTGGTGAACATCGCGGCGGCGTTCCGCGAGGTGCCGGACGACGAGATGTGGGCGGTCAACCGTGACGCGGCCCTGCTGCTCGCACGGGCGGCGGTGGAGGCGGGCACGGGCAGGTTCGTCCAGGTCAGCACCAACCTCTCGTACGGTACGGGGCGCGGCAGGCCGCTCACGGAGGAAGACGCGACGGTGCCCGGCGGCCCCATGTGGGGTGCGTACGCGCAGTCCAAGGCGGCCGCCGAGGAGGGCCTTCTCGCCCTGCACCGCGAGCACGGGCTCGACGTCCGGATCGCCGTCCTGCCCTTCGTGTACGGGGAGGGCGACCCGCACCTCGCGCAGTCGATGCAGTGGGTGGGCGGCTGGGCCGCGACACAGCGTCTGGCGATGGTGCATCACGCGGACATCGCGCAGGCCCTGTTGCGACTGCTGTTCGCTCCCGGTCTGGCGGGCCGGCGCTACAACGTCTCGGACGACGCCCCGGTCACGGCGGTGGAGCTGCACCAGCTCAACGGGGTACCGGTGCCGGCCGAGCTGGCGGACCGGGCCGACCCCGATCCCTGGTACGGACTGATGTCGACCGGCCGGGCCCGCGACGAGCTGGGCTACCGGCCGCTGTACCCGTCGGTGTGGACGGCCCGGGACGCGGGCGCGCTGTAGCGGGCCGGCCACACGGCGCGGCAGACCATGGGGCGCGGGGCGCCAGGGTGCGGGCTCCGCCGGTGGGCGGGCTCCGCCGGTGGGCGGGCTCCGCCGGTGGGCGGGCTCCGCCGGTGGGCGGGCTCCGCCGGTGGGCGGGCTCGGCCGGTGGGCGGGCTCGGCCGGTGGGCGGGCTCGGCCGGTGGGCGGGCTCGGCTCAGAGCACGTCCCCGTCCCGCCAGTCGAAGATCAGCGTCCCGGACACCCGGGGCAGCGCGCGGCCGGCCCCACCGCGGACGTAGGTGCTGCCCTCCTCGTCGGGCAGCATCTCCACCCCGTGCCTTCCCTGCACGGCGATCCGTCCGGGCCACACCTGCCAGCCGCGCCCCGCGTAGAGCGCCGCCCCGGCAGCCGACGCGGACAGGGCCCCGAAGGCGTACGCCCCGTCGACGACCTGTTCCAGCGCGGCCATCACCCGCCCGCCGAGCCCCTCTTGGCGCCGGTCGGCGCGGACGGCCACGGCCTCCACGTAGCCGACCCGGTACGAGCGGTCCTCGTGGATGACCCGGCGCTGGACGACGCTGCCGTGCGCGAGGAGCCCGCTGTCGTCCCGTACAAGGGCGTGAATGCCGCCGAGGGCGTGGTCCCAGTCGTCGGCGCTGAACTCCCCCTCGAAGGCGGCGTCCAGGAAGGCGCGGATCTCGTCGAGGGCGGCCGGGGTCAGCCGGTGGGTGTGCGTGGTGCGCGGGATCGGGTCGGTCGGCTCGCTCATGCGCCCCAGTCTCCCGGACACCGCGGCCGCCGGCGCCGGCCCTCGTACCCGTCACGCGCCGAGGAGTCGTGCGCCGCACGGGAGCCGGTCGCGGGAACGGCCTCCGTGCTCCCGGGCCCCGGTACGGGGCCAGCACCTGCCCGCTCTCCGGACACCGACCGGCCGGGCGCGCCGTTTCTGTCCGACGACCCCCTGGTCCGGACCTGCCGTCGCCGCCACACTGCCGACATGTCTGACACCACAGCCCTGCCCCCGCGGTGGACTCCCACCCATGGAAAGCCGTACCTGCCGGTCCCCTACCGTCCCGAGCGGGCCCCGGCCGCCGAGTCCCTTTCCCGTTCCGCGGAGTTGCGACGGCGGATGGACGAGCGCAGAACCGTACGCCGGTTCTCCGCGGATCCCGTGCCGGAACAGGTGGTGAAGGACGCGATCGCCTGCGCCGCGACCGCACCGTCCGGCGCCCATCAGCAGCCGTGGACGTTCGTCCTGGTCAAGGACCCGGAGGTACGGCGGCGCATCCGGGAGGCGGCCGAGCACGAGGAGCGGATCAGTTACGACGGCAGGCTCGGCGAGGAGTGGCTGGCGGCGCTGCGCCCGCTGGGCACGGATTCCGTCAAGGCCCATATGACGGATGCCCCGGCCCTCGTCGTGGTGTTCCAGCAGCGGTACTGGATGGGCGAGGACGGCACCCGGCGCAAGCACTACTACGTCGACGAGTCCGTCGGGATCGCGGTCGGGATGCTGCTCTCGGCCCTGCATCTGTCGGGCCTGGCCGCGCTGATCCATACGCCGAGCCCGATGCGGTTCCTGCGCGAGGTGCTGGACCGCCCGGAGAACGAGAAGGCGTTCGCGGTGATCCCGGTCGGTTATCCGGCCGACGACTGCGAGGTGCCCGGCCTGGTGCGCAAGTCCCTGGACCAGGTGCTCGTGGAGATCTGAACCCGCCGCTCCACAGCGCCGGCCCACATGGAAACCGCCTCCCGACCGGCAGGGGAACCGGGCGGGAGGCGGGAATCGTGGCGGGGCGCCGGGGGGTGTGCGGCGCCCCGGAGGGGGTCAGCCCTGGTGGGGGTAGGTGTAGTCGGTCGGCGGAACCAGCGTCTCCTTGATGGCCCGGGTCAGGGTCCAGCGCTGGAGGTTCTGCGGGGCACCGGCCTTGTCGTTGGTCCCCGAGGCACGGCCGCCGCCGAAGGGCTGCTGGCCGACGACGGCGCCGGTCGACTTGTCGTTGATGTAGAAGTTGCCCGCGGCGTACCGCAGCTTCTCCATGGTGTGCGCGGCCGCGGCGCGGTCGTTCGCGATGACGGAACCGGTCAGCGCGTAGTCGGAGACCGACTCCATCTGCTCCAGCATCTCGTCGTACGTGTCGTCCTCGTAGACGTGCACGGCGAGGATCGGGCCGAAGTACTCGGTCGTGAAGACCTCGTTCGAGGCGTCGGTGCACTCGATGACGGTCGGGCGGACGAAGTAGCCCACCGAGTCGTCGTACGTGCCGCCCGCGATGATCGTGCAGGACGGGTCCGACTCGGCACGGTCGATCGCGGCCTTGTTCTTGGCGAACGAGCGCTCGTCGATGACGGCGCCGATGAAGTTCGACAGGTCGGTGACGTCACCCATGGTGATGGAGTCGACCTCGGCGGCGAACTTCTCCTTGAAACCGGAGTTCCAGATGGAGGCCGGGACGTACGCGCGGGACGAAGCCGAGCACTTCTGGCCCTGGAACTCGAAGGAGCCACGGGTCAGCGCGGTCTTCAGGACGGCATGGTCGGCCGACGGGTGGGCGACGACGAAGTCCTTGCCGCCGGTCTCGCCGACGAGCCGCGGGTAGGTGCGGTAGTTGGCGATGTTGTTGCCGACCGTCTTCCACAGGTGCTGGAAGGTGGGGGTCGAGCCGGTGAAGTGGATACCGGCCAGGTCGCGGTGGTTCAGGGCCACCTCGGAGACGGCGATGCCGTCGCCCGTCACCAGGTTGATGACGCCCTTGGGCAGGCCCGCCTCTTCCAGGAGCTGCATCAGCAGCACGGCGGCGTGGGTCTGCGTCGGGGACGGCTTCCACACCACGACGTTGCCCATGAGGGCGGGGGCGGTGGGCAGGTTGCCCGCGATGGCCGTGAAGTTGAACGGCGTGATCGCGTAGACGAAGCCCTCCAGCGGGCGGTGGTCCATGCGGTTCCACACGCCCGGCGAGTTGGCCGGGGGCTGCTCGGCGAGGATCTGGCGCGCGTAGTGCACATTGAAACGCCAGAAGTCGACGAGCTCGCAGGGAGTGTCGATCTCGGCCTGCTGGGCGGTCTTCGACTGGCCGAGCATCGTGGACGCGGCCAGCGTCTCGCGCCAGGGGCCGGACAGCAGCTCCGCGGCGCGCAGGATGATCGCGGCGCGGTCGTCGAAGGACATCGCGCGCCAGGCCGGGGCGGCGGCCAGCGCGGCGTCGATCGCGTCCTGGGCGTCCTGCTGCGTGGCGCCGGCGAACGTACCGATGACGGCCTTGTGATTGTGCGGCTGTACGACGTCGAAGCGCTCGCCGCCGCCCATCCGCTTCTCGCCGCCGATGGTCATCGGAAGGTCGATCGGGTTCTGGCTGAGCTCCTTGAGCTTCGCCTCCAGGCGGGCGCGCTCCGGGGAGCCCGGGGCGTAGGAGTGGACCGGCTCGTTGACCGGCGCGGGGACCTGGGTCACAGCGTCCATGAGTGCCTTGTCTCCTTGTGTCAGGGGGTGGGGGTCAGCCGGGCAGGTCAGCCCTTGGTGAGGATGGAGCGGCCGAAGAACAGCAGGTTCGCCGGCTTCTCCGCGAGACGGCGCATGAAGTAGCCGTACCAGTCGGTGCCGTACGCCGTGTAGACGCGCATCCGGTGGCCCTCGGCCGCGAGCCGGACGTGCTCGTCGCTGCGGATGCCGTACAGCATCTGGAACTCGTACTCGTCCAGCTTGCGCCCCGCCTTGCGGGCCAGCTCCTGGGTGATCGCGATCAGACGCGGGTCGTGCGACCCGATCATCGGGTAGCCCTCGCCCTCCATCAGGGTCTTCAGGATGCGGACGTACGCCTTGTCGATCTCGGCCTTGTCCTGGTACGCGACGGAGGCGGGTTCCTTGTAGGCGCCCTTCACTATGCGGACGCGGCTGCCGGCGTCGGCCAGGCGGCGGGCGTCCTCCTCGGTGCGGAACAGGTAGGCCTGGATCACGCAGCCGGTCTGCGGGAAGTCCTTCCGCAGCTCCTCGTGGATGGCGAACATCGAGTCGAGGGTGGTGTGGTCCTCGGCGTCCAGCGTGACCGTGGTGCCGATCGCGGCGGCGGCCTCGACGACCGGGCGGACGTTGGCGAGCGCCAGCTCGTGGCCCCCGTCCAGCGACTGGCCGAACATCGAGAGCTTGACGGACATCTCGGCCCTGGTGCCCAGGCCCAGGTCCTTGAGGCGGTCGATCAGTTCGAGGTAGGCGTCGCGGGCGGCGGCGGCCTGCTCGGGGGTGGTGATGTCCTCGCCGACCACGTCGAGGGTGACTTCGAGGCCCTTGTCGGCGGCGTCCTCGATGACCCGGACGACCTGGTCGACGGTCTCACCGGCGATGAACCGGTCGACGACCTGCTTGGTGCCAGGTGCGGCCGAGATGAAACGGCGCATCTTGTCGCTGCGGGACGCGGCGAGAATCACGGGACCCAGCACGGGGCACCTCCACGGAAAGTACGAACGAAGGCCGTACCGGCAGAGGGGGAACAGAGCGGTACAGCACGGAGAACCACCGTGAAATCTAAGGATCCCTCCGATCGTGTGCCATCGACAGCTGTCACGCATCCGTTCCCGGGTTCTCAGACATATGTCTGAAGGGGTGCGAGAATGATCGGGTGAAGGGCGATTACCAGGAGTTGGTCGACGAGATCTCCGGGCTGCTCGGCGCCCCCGCGACGCTGGAGAACCGGGATTTCGGCCTGGTCGCCTTCGGCGCACACGACAGCGACGACGACACGGCGATGGACCCGGTCCGCACCCGTTCGATCCTGACCCGGCGCTCCACGCCCGCGGTCCGTGCCTGGTTCGAGGGCTTCGGCATCACCCGCGCCACCGGCCCGGTCCGTATTCCGGCCGCCCCGGAGGCCGGGGTGTTCCGGGACCGGATCTGTCTGCCGGTGCGCCATCGGGGTGTCGTGCTCGGCTACGTATGGCTGCTCGACGCCGACCCCGGACCGACCGACGAGCAGCTGACGGCGGCGATGGAGGTGGCGGCCCGGATCGGGGGGCTGCTCTCCGACGAGGCGCGGGCGGGCACGGATCTGTCCCGGGAGTTCGGTGCGGTCCTCACCGCCGGGCGGGGCTGGCAGCACGACATGGCGGTGGCCGCGCTGCAGGAGGCGCTGGGCCGGGACGCGGAGGGGCTGCACACCGTGGTGTGCGTGACCCCGTGGGCGGACGATCCGCCGTCGGTCCGTACGGTGTCGGCAGCGGCCGCCCTGTCCTCGGTCCCCGCTCCGGGGGCGGCCGGGCCCCCCTCGCTGGCCGCGCTGATCCGGCTGCGCTCCACCGATGTCCTCGACCCGGCACACTCCGCCGCGGACCGGCTCCGTTCCGGCGCGGGCCGGGACGCCACCGCCGGGGTCGCGGTACCCCGGCGCGGGCTGGCGGATCTGGCCGGGGCCTGGCACGAGGCGTCGGCCGCGGCCCGCGCGGCGGCGGCCGAGGCCCGCTTCGGCCCGGTCGCCGAATGGTCGGCGATCGGCCCGTACCGGCTGCTGACCGCCCTGCCCGCGCAGGCGCACGCGGACCCCGCGGTCCGCGCCCTGCTCACCCCGTCGCACAGGGATCTGGCCCGCACCGCCGAGGTGTTCCTCGACTGCGCGGGCCAGGCGTCCCGGACGGCCGCCGCGCTCGGCATCCACCGCCAGACGCTCTACTACCGGCTCTCCCGGGTCCAGCAGCTCACCGGCCTCGATCTGAACGACGGCGAGGACCGGCTGCTGCTGCACATGACGCTCAAGGGCGCGCGGCTCTGACCCGGCGCGCCTCCCCCGAAGCCGCGTACTCCGGTGCGGCTTCGGGGTGGCCGGGCGGTGTCACTCGCAGGTGCCCGCCGCCGTGGCCCGGTCGCGGCCGATGCCGGCCGAGGCGCGCGGCGAGGACGACACCGCGGTGCCGGCGCTGATGCTCAGCGGGCTGACGGACGAGGCGATGGCGCAACGGCTGGGCGCGTCGGCGCGCACGGTCCAGCGCGGGATCAGGCGGCTGATGGTACGGGCGGGGCCGCGACCCGCTTTCCACTGGGCCGGTACGCGCGGGACACGGGCTGGATCACCGCACCGGACCGGGTGCGCCGACCCGGCACCGGCGCATCCCCGTGCCCGCCCGGCGGGAACGGAGCCGGGCCCGCCGCCGACCCGGCACCGGTGCCTCCGCGCCCGTCCGGCGCCCGACGGCCCAGCCGATGCCGCAGCCCCTGCCCGTACGCGCCCCCGCTACCGCGCCCGCCCCTCGAGTACCACCTTCAGCCCGTCCGTCAGGTCCTGGGCGGAAGGCGCCGAATCACTGTCCATCAGCCACTGCACCATCACCCCCGCGAGCAGCGCCTGACAGAACAGCCCGGCCACCCGCGCCCTCTCCGGGTCCGTCTCCGGATCGATGCCGAGCATGTTCTCGGCGAGCCCGTCACGGCCCTCGCGCTGCGGGCCCACCAGGGCCTTCCTCAGCTCGGGGTCCTGGTCGAGCCGGGAGACGACCTCCATCTGGAGCTGCCAGACGGAACGGGTCTGCTCATAGCTCTCGATCACCCGCTCCCAGGTGTCACGGAACTCGTCCAGCGGCGACCGTGGCCCGCCGTCGGATTCCGCGGCCTCGTCCGGCTGCTCGGTGAGCACATCGCCCCACTCCTCCGTCACCTTGAGGAAGGCGAGATTGAGCAGGGCCTCCTTGGAGCCGTAGTGGTAGCCGATGGAGGCGAGATTCGTACCGGAGGCGGCCACGATGTCACGGGCGGTCGTCCGGGCGTACCCCTTGTCCAGCAGGCAGCGCTTGGCGCCTTCGAGCAGATCCTCACGGTGTCCCATGGAAAGCAGCGTACCCGGCGTGCAGACGTTTGTGTAAAACATACGTCTAGATGCCGGGTACGCGAGGCGAGGGGGTCGTCAGTCGGTCAGGTTCACCGTGCGGGCCGACGCGGCACCGATCTCCGTGGAGATCTCGGCAAGCACCGACGCCGGGACGTCGTCGTCGACGGTGAGCACGACCAGCGCCTCGCCGCCCGCGCCCGTCCGCGAGACCTGCATGCCCGCGATGTTCAGACCGGCCTCGCCCAGAATCCGGCCGACCGTGCCGACGACACCGGGACGGTCCTCGTAACGCAGCACCACCATGTGGTCGGCCAGCGCCAGGTCCACGTCGTACTCGCCGACGGCGACGATCTTCTGGAGGTGCTTGGGTCCGGCCAGCGTGCCGGAGACCGAGATCTCCTCGCCGTCCGAGAGCGTGCCGCGAACGGTGACCACATTGCGGTGGTCCGGCGACTCGGAGCTGGTCGTGAGGCGGACCTCGACACCGCGCTCCTGCGCGAAGAGCGGCGCGTTGACATAGGACACGGTCTCGTCGACGACGTCCTCGAAGACGCCCTTGAGCGCGGAGAGTTCGAGCACCTTGACGTCGTGCTGGGTGATCTCGCCGTACACCTCGACGTCGAGGCGGACCGCGACCTCGCCCGCGAGCGCGGTGAAGATCCGGCCGAGCTTCTCGGCGAGCGGCAGGCCCGGACGTACGTCCTCGGCGATCACGCCGCCCTGGACGTTGACCGCGTCCGGCACGAGCTCACCGGCGAGGGCCAGCCGAACGGACTTGGCGACCGCGATGCCGGCCTTCTCCTGGGCCTCGTCGGTGGAGGCGCCGAGGTGCGGGGTGCAGACCACCTGGTCGAACTCGAACAGCGGGGAGTCCGTGCAGGGCTCCTTCGCGTACACGTCGAGACCGGCGCCGGCGACCCGGCCCTCCTTGAGGGCGGAGGCGAGCGCCTCCTCGTCGACGATGCCACCGCGCGCGGCGTTGACGATACGTACCGAGGGCTTCACCTTGTGCAGCGCGTCGTGGCCGATCAGGCCGAGCGTCTCGGGGGTCTTGGGCAGGTGCACGGTGATGAAGTCGGCGACCTCCAGCAGCTCGTCCAGCGCGAGCAGCTTGACGCCCATCTGGGCGGCACGCGCGGGTTGCACATAGGGGTCGTACGCGACGATCTTCATGCCGAAGGCCGACATGCGCTGCGCGACCAGGACACCGATGCGGCCGAGGCCGACGACGCCGAGGGTCTTCTCGCTCAGCTCGACGCCGGTGTACTTGGAGCGCTTCCACTCGCCGTTCTTGAGGGCGGTGTTGGCCTGCGGGATGTTGCGCGCGGTGGCGACCAGCAGACCGCAGGCCAGCTCGGCGGCGGTGACGATGTTGGAGGTCGGCGCGTTGACGACCATCACGCCGGCCTTGGTGGCGGCGGAGACGTCGACGTTGTCCAGACCGACGCCCGCGCGGGCGACGACCCTGAGCTTCTTCGCGGCGGCGATGGCCTCGGCGTCGACCTTGGTGGCGGAGCGCACCAGGATGGCGTCGACGTCGGCGATCGCGGGGAGGAGTTCGGCGCGGTCCGCGCCGTTGCAGTGCCGGATTTCGAAATCCGGACCCAGGGCGTCAACCGTGGCAGGCGACAGCTCTTCAGCGATGAGTACGACAGGTTTCGAGCTCACGTGAGTCCTCACAGGTCCAGTGCGGACGGCCGTCCCGACGGCCGCAGGCGGTGGAGGGGCTTGCCGCGTGGAAGACGCACGACACTGTGGGCCTGACGCGTGTATGTGTGGAGAAGTCTAGTCATGCGCCAGGGCGCATACTGCGCCCCGATGGAAGGATCACCCACACGGGGGTGGACGACTTGTACACACGTACGACGCCGCCTCTTCCGGCGGTGAAGGAAAACGCCCCCGGGGCGGGTCCGAAGACCCGTCCCGGGGGCGCCGGTGTTACGCGTCCTCGTCGTTGACCCAGCTCATGAGCTTGCGCAGCTCGCGGCCGGTGGTCTCCAGGAGGTGGTCGCCGTCCGCCTTCTTGTACTCGTTGTACTTGGGCAGACCGTTGTGGTACTCGGCCATCCAGTTCTTGGCGAAGGTGCCGTCCTGGATCTCCGCGAGGATCTTCTTCATCTCGGCCTTGGTGGCGTCCGTGATGATCCGCGGGCCGGTGACGTAGTCGCCCCACTCGGCGGTCTCCGAGATGGACCAGCGCATCTTCTCCAGGCCGCCCTCGTACATGAGGTCCACGATGAGCTTCAGCTCGTGCAGGCACTCGAAGTACGCGATCTCCGGCTGGTAACCGGCCTCGGTCAGGGTCTCGAAACCGGCCTTGACCAGAGCGGCGGTACCACCGCAGAGCACGGCCTGCTCACCGAACAGGTCGGTCTCGGTCTCCTCGGTGAAGGTCGTCTTGATGACGCCGGCACGAGTGCCGCCGATGCCCTTCGCGTACGACAGGGCGAGCGCCAGGCCGTTGCCCGAGGCGTCCTGCTCGACGGCCACGATGCAGGGAACGCCGCGGCCCTCCTCGTACTGACGGCGGACCAGGTGACCCGGACCCTTCGGGGCGACCATGCAGACGTCGACGCCCGCCGGCGGCTTGATGAAGTCGAAGCGGATGTTCAGGCCGTGGCCGAAGAACAGCGCGTCGCCGTCCTTGAGGTTGTCCTTGATGGACTCCTCGTAGACCTGGGCCTGGATCGGGTCCGGGACGAGGATCATGATGACGTCGGCCTCGGCGGCGGCCTCGGACGGGGTCACCACGCGCAGGCCCTGCTCCTCGGCCTTGGCCTTCGACTTGGAGCCCTCGTGCAGACCGACACGGACGTCGACACCCGAGTCACGCAGCGACAGCGCGTGGGCGTGGCCCTGGCTGCCGTAGCCGATGACCGCGACCTTGCGGCCCTGGATGATGGACAGGTCGGCATCGTCGTCGTAGAACAGCTCGGCCACTGGGTCTCTCCTTGGTGTGCAGGTGTTGCGTCCCACCGTACGGCGGGGTGCTTGAGATGCGATTTCGGGTCTCGCCATACGGGCGGCGAGGGGGGCGGCGCCCCGGCGTCGCGGCAACGGCGCCAGCCGTGCGGGGCCAGGCCGTGCGGGGCCAGGCCGTGCGGGGCTAGGCCGTGCGGTCGAGGGCGCGCAGCGAGCGGTCGGTGATCGAGCGCGCGCCGCGCCCTATGGCGATGGTGCCGGACTGGACCAGCTCCTTGATGCCGTACTGCTCCAGCATCTTGAGCATGGCCTCCAGTTTGTCGGCGCCGCCGGTCGCCTCGATCGTGACGGCCTCCGGGGAGACGTCCACGGTCTTGGCGCGGAACAGCTGGACGATCTCGACGATCTGGGAGCGGGTCTCGTTGTCGGCGCGGACCTTCACCAGGACGAGCTCACGCTGGATCGCAGCGCTCGGCTCCAGTTCGACGATCTTGAGGACGTTCACCAGCTTGTTGAGCTGCTTGGTCACCTGCTCAAGAGGCAGGTCCTCGACACTGACGACGATGGTGATGCGCGAGATGTCGGGGTGTTCGGTGGTACCGACCGCGAGCGAGTCGATGTTGAAGCCGCGGCGGGAGAACAGCGCGGTGATCCGGGCGAGGACACCGGGCTTGTTCTCGACCAGGACGGAGAGCGTGTGCTTGGTGGACATGGAGTCGGTCTCTCTCTGTCTCTCAGTCGTCTTCGTTGTCGCCGAAGTCGGGGCGGACCCCGCGGGCGGCCATGACCTCGTCGTTGGAGGTGCCGGCGGCGACCATCGGCCACACCATGGCGTCCTCGTGGACGATGAAGTCGATCACGACGGGGCGGTCGTTGATGGAGTTGGCCTCTTCGATGACCTTGTCCAGCTCTGCCGGGTCCTCGCAGCGGATCGCGTAGCAGCCCATGGCCTCGGACAGCTTGACGAAGTCGGGGACGCGGGTGCCCTTCGCCGGGACGCCCTCGGTGTCGGCACCGGAGTGCAGCACGGTGTTGGAGTACCGCTGGTTGTAGAACAGAGTCTGCCACTGGCGGACCATCCCGAGCGCGCCGTTGTTGATGATGGCGACCTTGATCGGGATGTTGTTGAGCGCGCAGGTGGTGAGTTCCTGGTTGGTCATCTGGAAGCAGCCGTCGCCGTCGATCGCCCAGACCGTGCGGTCCGGCATGCCGGCCTTGGCGCCCATCGCGGCCGGGACCGCGTAGCCCATCGTTCCGGCACCGCCGGAGTTCAGCCAGGTGGCGGGCTGCTCGTACTGGATGAAGTGCGAGGCCCACATCTGGTGCTGGCCGACGCCCGCCGCGAAGATCGTGCCCTCGGGGGCGAGCTGCCCGATCCGCTGGATGACCTGCTGCGGCGAGAGGCTGCCGTCCTCGGGCAGGTCGTAGCCCAGCGGGTAGGTGTCGCGCCAGCGGTTGAGGTCCTTCCACCAGGCGTCGTAGTCACCGACGTGACCGTCGTTGTGCTCGGCCTGGACGGCCTGGACCAGATCGGCCAGGACCTCGCGGGCGTCGCCCACGATCGGGACGTCGGCGGCGCGGTTCTTGCCGATCTCGGCCGGGTCGATGTCGGCGTGGACGATCTTGGCGTACGGGGCGAAGCTGTCCAGCTTGCCAGTGACGCGGTCGTCGAATCGGGCTCCGAGGGCGACGATCAGGTCGGCCTTCTGCAGCGCGGTGACGGCGGTGACCGCACCGTGCATGCCCGGCATTCCGACGTGCAGCGGGTGGCTGTCGGGGAATGCGCCGAGCGCCATCAGTGTGGTGGTGACGGGCGCTCCGGTGAGCTCGGCGAGGACCTTCAGTTCGGCGGTGGCCCCGGCCTTGATGACGCCGCCGCCGACGTAGAGCACCGGGCGCTTGGCCTGGGTGATCAGCTTGGCGGCCTCACGGATCTGCTTGGCGTGCGGCTTGGTGACCGGGCGGTAGCCGGGCAGGTCCTGGGTGGGCGGCCAGCTGAACGTGGTCTGCGCCTGGAGGGCGTCCTTGGCGATGTCGACGAGGACGGGGCCCGGACGGCCGGTGGAGGCGATGTGGAAGGCCTCGGCGATGGTGTGCGGGATGTCCTCGGCCCTGGTGACCAGGAAGTTGTGCTTGGTGACCGGCATGGTGATGCCGCAGATGTCGGCTTCCTGGAAGGCGTCCGTGCCGATGGCCTTGGAGGCGACCTGGCCGGTGATCGCGACCAGCGGGACGGAGTCCATGTGGGCGTCGGCGATCGGCGTGACCAGGTTGGTGGCGCCGGGGCCCGAGGTAGCCATGCAGACGCCGACCTTGCCGGTGGCCTGCGCGTAGCCGGTGGCGGCGTGTCCCGCGCCCTGCTCGTGACGGACCAGCACATGACGGACCCGGGTGGAGTCCATCATCGGGTCGTACGCCGGAAGGATGGCGCCGCCGGGAATGCCGAATACCGTGTCGGCACCCACTTCCTCAAGAGACCGGATGAGGGACTGCGCACCCGTGACGTGCTCAACGGTGGCGGCGGACGATCCGCCGTTACGGGCCCGCGGCTGGGGATGGTGGGCCCCGGTGGCCTGCTCGGTCATCGGCATTCTCTTCTCGAAGCTGAGGGTTCTTGCGGGTGTTTTGCGACGTTTTGCGTGATTCCAGTGCAACAAAAAACCCCTCGTGCCGTGAGGCAAGCGAGGGGAGCGCGTCGGAGTGGTCTGCAGAGTGCCTACGAGGGACTCAGCTTCAGCCGACGCGCTTTCCAAGTACGAGAATTCGGGTGCGCATGGCAATGACCCTCTCTCCGACGCACGCGGCGTGTCAAGTAGGTGGGACGGGCGTCTCAGAATGTGAGCTACTGAGAAGGGGGATCGAGCCACCGGCCAGCACCGGCTGGGCGGTGGCGCTGCCGGGCACCGGGAACTCGCCCCGGGCCAGGGCACGGCGCAGCCGGTACTCGTCGAGCGGCCCGGAAAAGGCCATTCCCTGGCCGTGCGTACAGCCCATGGCGCGCAGCGCGAGGACCTGCTCCGGCAGGTCGACCCCATCGGCCACGGACTGCATGCCGAGGTCGCAGGCGATGCGCAGGAGGCCGCTGGTGATCTTGTGCAGCCGGGCGGATTCCACGACTCCCTCGACGAGACCGCGGTCCAGCTTCAGCACGTCGATGGGGAGCCGGCGCAGGGCGTTGATCGCCGCGTAGCCGCTGCCGAAGCCGTCGAGCGCGATGCGGACGCCGAGCCGGCGCAGCGCGACGAGACGCTGTTCGAGTTCGTCGAAGGAGATCCGCGGGTCACTGTCGGACACCTCGATCATCAGGGCGCCGGAGGGCAGGCTGTGCCGGGTGAGCAGCGCCTCGATGGAGCCGAACGGCATGCCCTTGTCGAGAAGCCTGCGGGCGGAGAGCCGCACGGCGACGGAGACCGGGTGTCCGGCCCTGGCCCGGTCGGCGGCCTGCTCGACGGCCTCTTCGAGGAGCCAGCGGCCGAGCTCGGCGGTGCGGTCGCTGTCCTCGGCGACGCGGAGGAATTCGCCCGGGGTGAACAGGATGCCCTGGGCCGAACGCCAGCGGGCCTGTGCGGCGACGGCGACGACGCTGCCGCTGGCGAGATGGACCACGGGCTGGTGGAGCAGGGCGAACTCGCCGTCGCGCAGCGCGGTGCGCAGCCGGGCCGCCAGCTCGGAGCGGCGGACGACTTCGGCCTGCATCTGCGGGGCGTAGAGCTCGACGCGGTCCTTGCCGCCCGCCTTGGCGCGGTACATGGCGAGGTCGGCGTTGCGCATGAGGTCGCTGGGGGTGATGCCGGGCTCGGCAAAGGCGACCCCGATGGACGCGGCGACCCGGACCTCACCGGCGCCGATGCGGTACGGCTGGGAGAGCGTGAGGCGCAGCCGGTCGGCGATCTCGTGGACCTGGCATTCCCGGGCGGACTGGTCACGGGTGCCGTCGCCGAGGATGATGGCCGCGAATTCGTCCCCGCCGAGGCGGGCCGCGGTGTCGCCGGCCCGCACGGACTCCTGGAGGCGGCGGGCGGCCTGGACGAGGAGTTCGTCGCCCGCCTGGTGGCCGAGGCGGTCGTTGACCGCCTTGAAGCCGTCGAGGTCGACGAAGAGAACGGCGGTGCCGGGGTCGCCGGAGCGGCGGCCGCCGAGGGCCTGACGGACCCGCTGGGTGAAGAGGGCGCGGTTGGGCAGGTCGGTGAGCGGGTCGTGCTCGGCGTTGTGCTGCAGCTGGGCCTGCAGCCGCACCCGTTCGGTCACATCACGGCTGTTGAGGATCAGCCCGCCCTGGTGGCGGTTGACCGTGGATTCGACGTTGAGCCAGTCCCCCGTACCTGATCTGAAGCGGCACTCGATCCGGGTGGTGGGTTCCTCGCCCGGCGGGGCGGCGAGGAACCTGCGCACCTCGTGGACCACTCGTCCCAGGTCCTCGGGGTGGATGATCGAGGCGAGTTCGGCGCCGACCAGGTCTTCGGCATCACGCCCGTACACCCCGGCGGCGGCGGGGCTCACATACCGCAGGACTCCGGTCGGGGCGGCGATCATGATGACGTCGCTGGACCCCTGCACCAGGGAGCGGAAGTGGTTCTCCTTCTGCGCCAGTTCCTGGGTGAGCGCGATGTTGTCGACGAGCATGATGCCCTGCCGGACGACCAGGGCGAGCACCACCGTGCAGCCGGTGAAGACCACGACGCGGTCCACCCGGCGACCCTCGATGACGTTGTAGAGAATGCCCAGGGTGCAGACGGCGGCGGCGAGATACGGCGTCAGCGCCGCCAGCGATCCCGCGATGGGGCGGCTGGTCGGGCGGGGCGCGCCCCGCGGCGGGAGAGCGTCGCCCGTCGCACTGTGGGCGCCCCAGGGGGCGTACGCGAGGAGCAGGGAACCGCCGAACCAGCCGGCGTCCAGCAGTTGCCCGGAGTGATAGCTCTGGCGCAGCAGCGGGGAGGTGAACAGGGCGTCGCACAGGACCGTCAGGGCGAGGGCGACGATGGCGGTGTTCACCGCGGAACGGTTGGCGTTGGATCGCCGGAAGTGCAGGGCCAGCACCATGGAGACCAGCACGATGTCGAGCAGCGGGTAGGCCAGCGAGAGCGCCGCGCGGGCCACGCTCGCCCCCTCGGCGTCCACGAGATGGGCGGTGTGGGCGAGGGCGAGGCTCCAGGAGAGCGTGAGCAGCGATCCGCCGATCAGCCAGGAGTCCAGGGCGAGACAGACCCAGCCGGCCCGGGTGACGGGGCGTTTGGCCAGGACCAGCAGCCCGACGATGGCGGGCGGGGCGAAGCAGAGGAAGAAGACATCGGCGAGAGAGGGGCTGGGCACCGAGCGCCCGAGCACCACCTCGTACCAGCCCCAGACCGCGTTGCCCCCGGCGGCCATGAGCGAGGAGATCGAGAACAGCAGCCAGGCGGGCCGGCACCGGTCGCCGGCGGACCGCGCGTAGAGAAAACAGGAGACGGCCGCGACCAGCGCGGCGGCGCTGAGGCCGAAGTCCCCCATGAGGAGTGCCAGTTCCGAGGACCCCCAGCCGAGGGCGGCCCCCACCGCGTAACCCCCGCAGACAAGGCCGAGCAGGACCTGCGGAACCAGTGCGGACGCGCCGCCGACGGTCGACCGCCGGGAGAAGAACGCCCCGAGCGCTCCGGCCGGCGCGCTCACCGGGGCGCACCCCACGCCGGCGCCCACTCCGGATCTCCCGCCCACGCCATGGCACCCGGCGCCCACGCCCGCCGCGTCACCGGTCCAGGCCGGGCGCCTGCGGTACGCGGACGGCCCGCCGCCCTGCGGGCGCGCCCGGGGGACGCCGCGACACCCACCTCACGGGCGGACGACGGGAGAACCGGGGCAGACCCCGGTCGCCGTCGACCACTCCGTGGTAGCAGATTGTTCGCCCATCGGCCGTACATCGCCCGTCGCCCCCTCGTGTGTTGCGTCCTCCCCGACGCCGTCCCTTCCTCGGGGCAGCGCCCCTTTCGGGACGATACACCAGACCAGTCACACAGGGACATAGCTTATCTACGCTCCGTGACGACTGGCGAGGTTGCCGGAACAGTGCGCAACGGTGCGGACTCACAGCGTGGTCATTCCGTGGTGCGTACGACGTTCCGCATCGGCTCGCCCGAGGCGAATCGATTCAGCTGCCCGGCCATCAGACGCTTGGCGCGCGGCAGGAACGCCGAGGTGCTGCCGCCCACGTGCGGAGTGATCAGGACGTTCGGAGCATGCCAGAGGGGGTGGCCGGCGGGCAGGGGTTCGGGGTCGGTGACGTCGAGGGCGGCGCGCAGCCGCCCGGATGCGAGTTCGAGGAGCAGCGACTCGGTGTCGACGACGCCGCCCCGCGCGACGTTCACGAGCAGCGCCCCGTCCGGCATCGCGGCGAGGAACTCCGCGCCCACCAGGCCTTGTGTGGACGGGTTCAGCGGGGTGGACAGCACGACGACATCGGCCTCGGGCAGGAGTGCGGGCAGGTCGTCGAGTGCGTGTACGGGGCCGCGTGCTGTTGCCCGTGCGGAGCGCGCGACGCGCGTCACCCGCGCGCACTCGAAGGGCGCGAGCCTGTCCTCGATGGCGGCGCCGATCGATCCGTATCCCACGATCAGTACGGACTTGTCGGCGAGAGCGGGGTAGAAGCCGGCCCGCCACTCCTCCTTGTCCTGGCCGTGAACGAACCCGGGGAAGCCGCGGAGGGAGGCGAGGATCAGGGCGAGCGCGAGCTCCGCGGTCGACGCCTCGTGGACCCCCTTGGCATTGCACAGCCGCACCCCGGCCGGCAGCAGGCCGAGGCCCGGCTCGACATGGTCGATGCCCGCGGTGAGCGTCTGCACGACCCGGATCCGAGCCATGCCGGCGAGCGGACGGACCGCGATCTCGGAACCCTTCATGTACGGCACCACATAGAACACGCAGTCGGCCGGGTCGGCGGGGTAGTCCCGCCCGCCGTCCCAGAATCGGTAGTTGAAACCGTCGGGGAGTCCTTCGATCTCGTCGGCGGGAACAGGCAGCCATACGTCGGGAGTCTTCGTCGAAGTCATGGTCAGGAGGCTAATCGCCGGGAGGCTGCGCGCGGGGTCGCGGTCGGCAGAGGCTACGTTGGGGGTGCGTTGTGGTCCCGCGACGGCGGGACCTAGGAAAGGTTCGGGGAGTTGGAGCGCAGGAGTCTCGGGGCGGCGGCGCTTGCCGTGGGTGCGGTCGGTCTTGGCTGTATGCCGATGAGCTGGGCGTACAGCGCCTCGCAGCAGCGCGGTGACCGTGCGTTGCGAGCGGTGCACGCCGCGCTCGACGCGGGGGTGCAACTGCTCGACACGGCCGACATGTACGGCCCCTTCACCAATGAGCTGCTGGTGGGCCGGGCGCTGAAGGGCCGCAGGTCCGAGGCCTTCGTCTCCACCAAGTGCGGTCTGCTGGTGGGCGATCAGCACATCGTCGCCAACGGCCGCCCCGGCTATGTGCGGCGGGCCTGTGACGCCTCGCTACGGCGGCTCCAGACCGATGTGATCGACCTCTACCAGCTGCACCGGGCCGATCCCGAGGTGCCGGTGGAGGAGACCTGGGGCGCGATGGCGGACCTGGTGACCGCCGGCAAGGTGCGGGCGCTCGGGCTCTGTGCGGTCGGGGCGCGGGCCTCACGCCGGTCGGGTGCCCGCATGTATGACGAAACGATCCGTCAGCTGGAGCGGGTGCAGCAGGTCTTCCCGGTGAGCGCGGTGCAGGCCGAGCTCTCGGTCTGGTCCCCGAAGGCGCTGGAGTCGCTGCTTCCGTGGTGCTCGGCGCGGGGTGTGGGGCTGCTGGCGGCGATGCCGCTGGGGAACGGCTACCTGACGGGGACACTGACCCCGGGGCAGGGCTTCGAGCCGGAGGACCTGCGGGCCCGGCATCCCCGGTTCACGGCCGAGATGATGGCGGCGAACCAGCCGGTGGTGGTCGGCCTGCGACGGATCGCCGAGCGGCACGGGGCGACTGCCGCACAGGTGGCACTGGCCTGGGTGCTGCGGCAGGGCTCGCACGTGGTGCCGGTGCCCGGGACCAAGCGGGAGCGGTGGGCGGTGGAGAACGCGGGGGCGGCCGGGCTGACGCTGACCGCGCAGGATCTGGTGGAGATCGCCCGGCTGCCCGCGGCGCGAGGGTCGTGGGACTGATCAACCGGCCGTCTTCGTGATCACCGCTGGAGAAATTCGGCGCGCGTGGGAACCCGTGGCGGGGCCGCGGTGTAAGAACAGTAGTCGGCTGGCCGTCGAAGGGATCGATGCTGTGCGCGCTGTTCTGTTCGGATCTGCTGTTGTGTTCGGATCTGTTCGAGGCCCGGCGGGGCGTCGGGGACGTCGCCGGGGCGGGCGCCGGGGGACGGTGGCCGCGTTGGCCGCGGGCACGCTGGTGCTGGCCGCGGGGTGCTCCCCGGGCGACGGCGCGGGCGGCCCGGCGGGCGGCGGAGACATGCCGTCGGCGTCCCGCCCCTCCCCGGCCGCCTCGGGCCCGTCGGCCGACCCGTCCCCGTCGGCCGACCTGCCGCCCGCGAAGGGCTCGGTGAAGGTGGTCTCCACGCTCACCGAGGGTCTCGACTCCCCGTGGGGGCTGGCGGAGCTGCCCGGCGGCGATCTGCTGGTCTCCTCGCGCGACAAGGGCACGATCACCCGGATCGACGCGAAGAACGGGAAGAAGACCCTGCTGGGCGCCGTGCCCGGGGTGTCACCCGGCGGCGAGGGCGGGCTGCTGGGCATCGCGGTGTCCCCCACGTACGGTTCGGACCATCTGGTGTACGCGTACTTCACGACCGCGTCCGACAACCGCATCGCGCGCATGCAGTACGACGAGAAGGGCACCACGCCGGGCCGGCTGCTGGGCGCCCCGGACACGGTCCTCCGGGGCATCCCGAAGGGCTCGATCCACAACGGCGGACGGATCGCCTTCGGCCCGGATCACATGCTGTACGCGGGCACCGGGGAGACGGGGGACCGCGAGCTCGCGCAGGACAAGAAGTCGCTGGCCGGCAAGATCCTGCGGATGACCCCCGACGGTCTGCCACTGCACGGCAATCCGGAGGCCGACTCCGTGGTGTATTCGTACGGACACCGCAATGTGGAGGGGCTGGCCTGGGACGGGCACAAGCAGCTGTGGGCGTCCGAATTCGGGCAGGACACCTGGGACGAGCTGAACCGGATCGTGCCGGGTGGGAACTACGGCTGGCCGGAGGTCGAGGGCAAGGCGGGGAAGAAGGGTTTCATCGATCCCGTGGCACAGTGGAAGCCGTCCGAAGCGTCTCCGAGCGGGATCGCGTTCGCCGAGGGTTCGATCTGGATGGCGGGCCTGCGCGGTGAGCGGCTCTGGCGGATTCCGTTGTCCGGCACGGAGGGCGGGGAACCCCTGGCTGCCCCGCAAGCGTTCCTGAAGGGGAAGTACGGCCGCCTGCGCACCGTGCTCGCCGCGGGCGGCGACAGGCTCTGGCTCGTCACGAGCAATACGGACACCCGTGGCACCCCGAAGCCGGGAGACGACAGGATCCTGGTGCTGCGGGTGCGGTAGCGGCTACAGCAGGCGAAAGGGCGTGCGACCGGTGTTCAACTTCTTCGAGGAACTCTTCGCGCCGGGCCGCAAGCATGCCGCCGAGGAGCAGAAGCGCCTGGAGCTGACCCGGGTGGACCTCGGCATCGGCGACCCGGGGCGCGGGCCGATAGACCTGGCCTCCGGAAAGGTGATCGTCAGAGCCTCCGGTACCGACGGGGGTTCCGGCGGCGGTGGCGGGGCCGGTGCGGTCGGTGCTCCGGGCAAGGACGAGCGCTCGGGTGTCGACGGGGGCCCCGGGGCCGATGGCGGCGCCGGTGCGGACGACGCTTCCCTCGGGGACGAAGGCCCCGGGGCCGATGGCGGCGCGGGCACGGACAGCGGCCCAGGTATCGACAGCGGTCCCGAGGCCGGTCGCAGGGCGCTGTCCGGTCAGGACCGGGCCGCGGACGATCCGGACGGGACGTCCGGGCCGGATGCCCCGGACGCTCCGGGGGCCGGTCCGGACGCGCGACCGTAGGAGGCCGGTGCGGACTCGCGGCCGTAGGAGGCCGGTGCGGACGCACAGCCGTAGGGAAGCTGGTGCGGACACGCGGCCGCAGGAAGGCCGGTGCGGACACGCGGCCGCAGGGAAGCCGGTGCGGACACGCGGCCGCAGGAAGGCCGGTGCGGACACGCGGCCGTGGCAAGGCTGGTCCGGACGCACGGCCGTAGGAAGGCTGGTCCGGACGCACGGCCGTAGGGAAGCCGGTGCGGACACGCGGCCGCAGGAAGGCTGGTCCGGACACACGGCCGTAAAGAGGCCGGTCCGGACGCATCGCTGCAGGACGACGGTCGGGACGGCCGGGGTGCGACTTCACGAGCCGGGAGCCGGTCCGGGCGGCCCGGGGCCGTTCCGGGACCGGAGGGGCGCTGCCGGGGTCAGGAGGCACTCCCCGTCGGGTACAGACGCAACCGGTGGGCCAGCGCTGCCGCCTCGCCGCGGCTGGCGACGCCCAGCTTGGCGAGGATGTTCGAGACGTGCACGCTCGCGGTCTTGGGCGATATGTAGAGCTCCTCGGCGATCCTGCGGTTGGTGTGACCGGCGGCGACCAGACGGTGCACGTCCTGTTCGCGTCGCGTCAGCCCGAAGGACTCCACCGCCGCCGCGGCCGCCTCGCGCAGGTGGTGCTCGGTCTGCTCGCGGTCCATGGCCTCGTCGGAGGTACCGTCCCGGGCGGGGACGGCGACGGGTATCTCGTGGACCGCGCCGGGGGCCGGGGTCCGGTCGGGCGGAGCGAGGGCGAGACGGGCCCGGCCGGCCAGCAACTCGATGGCCTCGGTCAGCGGGCGCGCGTCGAGCCGCCGGGCGGTGCGGTGGGCGTCGCGCAGCAGCGTGGTGACCGCGGACCGGTCGCCGGAGGCGATGAGGAGGGCCTCGGCCCAGCGGTGGTGGATCTGGGCCAGCTCGTACGGGCGTTGCAGAGGGGCGAAGGCGGCGGCGGCGCGGGACCAGTGGTCGGGGGTGTCGAGACCCTCGGCCCTGGCCAGTTCGGCGTCGACCAGGAGACCGTAGGCGGCCCAGATGGGGATGAGCATCGGCAGCCGCTTCAGGTGGGTCCGGATGCCCGCGAGGATCGTGGGACGGCCGGGTTCGGCGGCGGGCAGACCCCGGGCGTCGGCCTCGGCGGCGGCGGCGACATGGAGCAGCGGCAGCGCGTACCGCTGGGTGCCGGGCGGGAAGCCCTCCTTCGCCTGGGCCTCGAACGCGGCCCGCGCCTCGGGAAGCCTGCCCTGCTGCACGGCAAGGGCCATGGCATGGCGCACGGGGGAGATGAGGTGCTGGGGCTGCGGGTCGCGTGATCCGAAATGGCGCCGGGTCAGGGCGAGTTGGATCTCGGCCTCGGCCAGGTCGCCCCGGGCGAGGGCCAGTTCGGTACGGTGCGCGGCGACGAGCCCCTGCGCCTTGCTGGACTGGGCGGCGCGGGCCGCCGCGTCGGTGGTGGCCCGGCTCTCGTCCCAGTGGCCGAGGGAGAAGAGCGAGGTCGCCTGGTTGCAGCGGACCCATGCCTCCATGTCGACGATGCCGTGGCTGCGGCTGATCTCGATGCCGTGGTCGGCGGCCGCGACGGCCTCCAGCGAGCGCCCCATGGCTTCGAGGGTGGAGGGGAGGTTGATGCCGGCCCGGCTCATGATGCCGACCAGGTGCAGTTCGTCGGCTCGGTCGCGGACGGCGTACATCTCGGCGATGCCCTCGTCGACACCACCCGCGTCGGCGGTGAGCCAGCCACGGGTCAGCCTGGCATGCAGTTCGATGTACTCGTCGCCGACGAGTCGGGCGTACTCCACGGCACGGTCGACGGCGCGCAGCGTCTCGGCGCCCGGCCGGTGCAGGGCGCCCCAGCCCGCCACGCTCATCAGGACGTCGGCGTGCACGGCGGACGGGGGCAGGCCCCGGACCAGCTCCTGGGCGTTGGCCAGCTCCTGCCATCCGTCGCCACGGGTGAGGTCCTGCATCAGCCGGGAGCGCTGGACCCAGAACCAGGCCGCGCGCAGCGGGTCGTCCTCGCTGTCGAGAACGCGCATGGCCTTCTTGGCGATGGCCAGGGCGCGTTCGCGTTCGCCGCCGAACCGGGCGGCGACGGTGGCCTCGGCCATCAGGTCGAGATAGCGCAGCGGGGTGACCTCGGGGTCGCAGCCGCAGGCCGGATAGCTCTCGGCGTAGTCGATGGGGCGCAGGGTGCGGCGCACTCCGTCGGGGGCGTCGTCCCACAGCTCCATCGCCCTTTCCAGCAGACGGAGTTGCTCGGAGAACGCGTAGCGGCGGCGGGCCTCGACCGAGGCCTTCAGCACGGCGGGCAGGGCCTTGGCCGCGTCGTGCGCGCCGTACCAGTAGCTGGCGAGCCGGGTGGCGCGTTCACCGGCGCGGACCAGGGTGGGGTCGATCTCCAGGGCTTCCGCGTACCGCCGGTTGAGCCGGGAGCGCTCGCCGGGCAGCAGATCGTCACTGACGGCCTCGCGGACCAGGGAGTGCCGGAAGCGGTAGCCGTTGCCCTCCGGGGTGGTGAGCAGCAGGTTGGCACCGACGGCCGCCCGCAGCGCCCCGATGAGCTCGTCCTCGCCCAGGCCGGCGACCGCGGCCAGCAGTCCGTACTCGACGGTGGAACCGCCCTCGGCCACGATCCGGGCGATCTTCTGCGCGTCCTCGGGGAGCGCTTCGACGCGGACGAGCAGGAGGTCGCGCAGTGACTCGGAGAGCCGGGAGCGGTCGCCGCTCTCCAGACTGCAGGCGAGTTCCTCGACGAAGAAGGCATTGCCGTCGGAGCGTTCGAAGATCTCGTCCACGAGGGCGGCCTCGGGAGTGGCGGCGAGGATGCCGGTGAGCTGGCGGCGGACCTCGGCGCGGTTGAAACGGGCCAGTTCGATCCGGCGGACGGTACGGAGCCGGTCCAGTTCGGCGATGAGGGGACGCAAGGGGTGGCGGCGGTGGATGTCGTCGGAGCGGTAGGTGCCGATCACGACGAGGCGCCCGCTGCGCACGGTGCGGAAGAGGTAGGCCAGGAGATGCCGGGTGGAGGCGTCGGCCCAGTGCAGGTCCTCCAGGACGAGGACGACGGAGCGCTGCGCGGAGATGCGCTCCAGGAGTCTGGCGGTGAGTTCGAAGAGCCGGGCGGTGCTGTGCTCGTCGGTCGCGTCCCGGTCGGCCTCGCCGAGTTCGGGGAGCAGCCTTGCGAGTTCGCCCTCCTGCCCGGCGCAGGCCGCGGCCATCTCGTCGGGCAGGGTACGGCGCAGGGCGCGCAGGGCCGTGGAGAACGGGGCGTAGGGCAGGCCGTCGGCGCCGATCTCGACGCAGCCGCCGACGGCGACGACGGCCTCGCGGCGCACCGCCGCCGCGAGGAACTCCTCGACCAGCCGGGTCTTTCCGACCCCCGCCTCGCCTCCGATGAGCAGCGCCTGCGGCTCGCCGCCGGGACGGTCGACCCGGTCGGTGTCCTCGGCGCCGGCGCGGGTGAGCGCGTCGACGAGCGAGGCGAATTCACCTGCGCGGCCGACGAACACGGGACTGACGGACCTGGTCTCCACGTCGCCGAGCATCGCACACGGGTCCGACAGTCCGGGCCCCGGAATCGGTTCGTCCGACATGACCACGGTCGTCACCCGGCCGCTACGCGGCGTGGGCGAACCGGTCCCTGTCCGCACTCACCGGCCCCTCCGCCTCCTTGCGTACGGCATCACGGGCGGCCCGACGAGCGGCCCGGCGAACGCGGCGGGCCTCCCCGACAAGCCGCTCCCGCTCGGCCTGGCGCAGCAGTTCGGACTCTCTCACCTGGTGCAGTTCGAGCGTGTACATGTGCTTCTCCCTGAGGACGACGGCCCGTTCGGGCCTGGGGACGGCAGTGCCTCTGCCGTGCTCCCACTGTCGTCTCCCAGGGGGTGCCGCCACATCGGGCGAGTTCCGCATCTTCTCGGGCCGGGGGTCCTTAGCCGGGCGCGGACACCGCCGCATACGGCAAGGGGCCGACCGGATCGATGCCTTAGGCGGTCGCGGGGCGGTGCGTACTCACTTGGTGATGCCCGCGGTCGGCAGGGACACGATGAGGTCGAAGTACATACCGATGGAGATCACCACACCGAGGACCCCGAGCGCGATGCCGGCGGTCGCGACGGCCCGCACCCAGCCGGGCTGCGGGTGCGGGGAGGGCGTGCCGAAGGCCGGTCGCACCAGGGCGAAGACGCCGACCAGCACGGCGAGCAGCGCGAAGAGGCCGTTGACCAGCGCCGTGGAGTGCCAGGCGTCGCCGTAGATCTCGGAGATCTGCTGGGCGGCGGAGCTGCCGGTCGAGGTCCTGATCTGCCCGATGAGGGTCTCGCGCTCGGCGACGACCTTGCCGGTCCAGGAGCCGCTGAGCGCGACGACGCCGAGACCGGCGGCGGCCACGGCCGCGGCAGCCGGGACGAGACCGGACGGCCCCTTGTCGGAGTTCTCGAACTCGGAGTCCGTGAACTCGGAGTCCGTGAACTCGGAGTCCTTGGGGCCCTGATCCTTGAGGCCCGGAGCCTTGAGGTCCAGGTCCTCGCGATCGACGTCCGTGAGGTCGGATTCCCCGAGGCCGGTGTCCGGGCCGAGATCCCGCGCGGGCTCCGGGGCGGCGCCCGCCACCGTGCCCCCGGCGGCCACCGTGCGCTCTCCCCCGGCTTCGGCCGCTCCCTCGTCGAGGCGGTACGCCGCGTCCTCGGCGGCGGTCTGCTCGGCACCCGTCTTCTCGGCGTCGGAAGCGGCGGGTCCGGTGGGGGTGGTGAGGTCAGTGGGGTTCGTGGGAGTCCTGGGGTTCATGTCCCGCACGCTAGGCGGCCCGGATGAGAACCCTCTTAACGCCCGCCCCCTCCGACCGCCCCCGGCCCGTCGCGGTCCCCCGCCCCGGCCGTCCTCAGGCGTTCCGCGCCCGCCACTCCGGTGCCAGCACGGACCAGATCTCCGAGTCGTGCCGCTCGCCGCGGTACAGATAGTTCTCGCGCAGCACCCCGTCCCGCTTCATGCCGAGCCGCTCGGCCACGGCGATGCTGCGGGTGTTCGCGGCGGACGCGTCCCACTCCACGCGGTGCATGCCGCGCTCGAACACCGCCCAGTCGATCAGCTTCCGTGCCGCCCGGGTGATCAGCCCGCGCCCCTGCGCAGCCGGTTCCAGCCAGCAGCCGATCTCGCAGTTTCCGGACGCCGTGTCGAAGATCCGGAAAAGGACGCCGCCGACGAGGGTGCCGTCCAGCCAGATGCCGTAGAGCCGTCCCGTGTCGGCTGCCTGCTTCTCCGCGTACCGCCGGAGCAGGGCGCGCGCCGAGTCCAGGTCTGTGGCGTGGGAGGCGAAGGGGATCCAGGGATCGACGAGCTCGCGGGCCCGGTCCACATGGGCGAGGAACTCCTCCGCCTGCCAGATCTCCAACGGACGCAGTTCCGCTCCGTCGTCGCCCAGGGATATCGCGAACATCATGCTCCTTCTCGAACCGCGTCCACCGCGTGCGCCGAATGCGTCACGTCCACCGGATCCACCGGTTGTGCTGTCTGCGGGATCTTCGCACGCGGCGCGCGGCACTCGGGAGACTCGATGCTGATCCGCGGCAGCCGCCGGTCCAGCCAGCGCGGCAGCCACCAGTTCGCGCCGCCCAGCAGATGCATGAGCGCGGGGACCAGCAGCGTACGGAGAACGAAGGCGTCGAGGGCCACGGCCGCGGCCAGCGCGATGCCGAACATGGCGATGACCCGGTCCCCGCTGAGGACGAACGCGAGAAAGACCGAAATCATGATCACGGCCGCGGAGTTGATCACGCGGCTGGTCTCGGCGAGGCCGACCCGGACCGCCCGTCTGTTGTCGCCGGTCTCCAGCCACTCCTCGTACATCCGCCCCACCAGGAAGACCTGGTAGTCCATGGAAAGCCCGAAGAGCACGGACACCATGATCACCGGCAGGAACGGTTCGATGGGACCGGAGCTGCCCAGTCCAAGCAGTTCGCTCCCCCACCCCCACTGGAAGATCGCGACGACGACTCCGAACGAGGAGGCGACAGCGGCCACATTCATCACGGCGGCCTTCAGCGGAATGCCGATCGACCGGAACGCCAGCAGCAGGAGCAGACAGCCGAGCCCTATGACGACGCCGATGAAGAGCGGGAGCTTGCCGATGATGACCTGGGCGAAGTCGTCGTAGCTGGCCGTCACTCCGCCCACATGGGCCCGGAGCGAGGTGTTCGCCTCGGCCTTCGGGAGGACTTCCGTACGCAGATGCTCGACGAGCTTGCTGGTCTCCTGCGACTGCGGTGCCGACTTCGGTACGACGGTGACGAAGGCCGTACTGCCGTCGCTGTTGTAAGTGACCGGGCCGGTCGAGGCGACGCCGTCGGTGGCCCGCAGGGTGGCCGGCAGGCCGTCCATCGCGAGCCGGTCGCCGGCGCCGTCTATCTGCGCGGCGATCGTCAACGGTCCGTTCACGCCGGGCCCGAATCCGTCGGCCAGCAGGTCGTACGCCTGCCGGGTGGTCGACGTGGACGGGTTGTTGCCCTGGTCGGAGGTGCCCAGGTGCAGGGAGAACGTGGGCAGCGCGAGCACCAGCATCACCACGGCGGCGAACGCGCCGAGCAGCTTGGGGTGGCGTTCGACGAAGGCGGACCAGCGGGCGGCGAAGCCGGTGGGCAGTTCGGGCTGCGGCCCGCGTTCGGCGAGCTGTCTGCGCTCGCGCCGGCTCAGCGCCCTCATGCCGATGAAGGACAGCAGGGCCGGCAGCAGGGTCACGGAGGCGGCCACGGTCAGGACGACGGTGAGCGAGGCGGCGACCGCCACGCCGTTGAGGAAGCCGAGCCGCAGGATCAGCATGCCGAGCAGTGCGATACAGACGGTGGCTCCGGCGAAGACGACGGCCCGCCCGGTCGTCGCGACGGCGTTCCGCGCCGCCTCGGCGACCGTCATGCCTCTGCGCAGCCCGGTGCGATGCCGGGTGACGATGAACAGCGCGTAGTCGATGCCGACGCCGAGCCCTATCAGCATGCCCAGCATGGGGGCGAAGTCGGCGACGGTCATCACGTGACCGAGCAGCACGATGCCCGCGTACGCCGTTCCGACGGAGACGAGGGCGGTGGCGATGGGCAGCATGCTGGCGGCGAGCGAGCCGAAGGCCAGGAACAGGACGACAGCCGCGACGACGACCCCGATGGCCTCGCTGAAGTGGACGGACGGCGCCTCGGTGAGGGCCACGGCCGAGCCGCCCAGTTCCACCTGGAGATGTTCGCTCGCGGCCGCCTTCGCGGTGTCGACGACGGCCTGTGCCTGCTGCACCGGGATGTCGTCGGACTGCCGGTCGAAAGTGATCGTGGCGTAGGCGGTGTGTCCGTCCTCGCTGATCTGCCCGGCTCCGGACGCCCCGTACGGCCCGGTGACGGCTCCGACGCCGGGCAGTGCCTCGACCTCGTGCAGGGTCCGGGTCATCGTCTGGCGGACATCGGCGGCCCGCACGGTGGAGTCGGTGGTGTGCCAGACGATGGTGTCGGTGTCACCGCCGAGGTCCGTGAAGCCGCTCTTGAGGAGTTCGGCGGCCTGGCCGGACTCCGTACCGGGCGCCTCGTAGTCGTTGGAGTACGCGGAACCCGCGAAACCCGCCGCGGTGGCCGCACCGCCGAGGGCGAGGAGCCAGATGAGAACGGCGATGAGGCGGTGCCTGATGCACCAACGGGCAATGGCAGCCAACGGACGTGCTCCCTGAGGGTTCGTGGCTCTTCAGCGGGACAAAACATGAATTACCCGTAAAGAACACATGACCTGAGAACAGCCACTCTTGCAGTCGATGGTGATCATTTGCCCCTTTCGTGGCCATACTCACAATGGCTTCGGGACTCACCGCGGGTTCCTGCTCACCCGGCCGGCCGCCCCTCCTCCGCCTCCAGTTCCGCCTCGAACCGCTCCTCGATCTCCGCGATGCCCTTCGCCACGACCTCCGCCAGGTGGGCGGGGCAGGTCAGCGGCCCGCTCCCGGGGACGGAGACGGGGCCGGGGCCGGGGGCGGGGCAGGTCTCGGGGGCGTAGAGGTGCGCGACACGGGCCATGCGGTCGGCGGTGCGCTCACGCCGGGGGGCGTGGCCGTCCTCGTGGGCGCACGCCTCGCCGTGCAGGGTGGCGGCAGCGGTACGCAGGACACCCAGGATCTCCCGGGCCACCCCGTACGGCAGTTCCAGGGACTCGGCCGCCGTTCCCATCAGGAGCAGCAGGACGGACCGGTCGAGCGCGGGTCCGCCGGGGCCGAGTTCCTCGTACCTCCGGGCCGCCCAGAGCGCCGCTTCCGCGGAGGCCGTCTCGTCCTTGAACGGGACATGGCGCTCGCTCAGCGGTTCGATGGCGAGGCGGCCGTCGGGACGCAGGTACACCGCGTCCAGATGAGCCGTCTCCCGGGTGCCGAAGAGGGCGTCGAGCCCGCCGCGCAGATGGTCACGGGCCTCGACGGCGAGGGCGTGCAGGAAGGTGGTGCAGGTCCATGCCTCCAGCGAGGCGCCGTGTCCGTCCTCGTGCTCCTGGCGCAGGAGTGCCCGGCCGCCGGGGCTCTGCAGGTGGATGCCCTCGGCGGCCTGCTCGTCGCTGCCGGAGCTCAGCGCCGGGTGCTCGCCGTCCCCGTGCGCGCACGCCGCGTCCGGCAGCAGCGGCAGCACGGACTCCAGACCCTCGATCATGTCGTCGAGCAGCGAGCGCTGCCGGATCCGTCCGGGCGCCGCGTACCAGCAGTTGGCGTGGGCGACGACGACATAGCCGGCGAGAGCGGCCCGGGAGAGGGTGCCGGGCGGCATGGTGTGGGCGTCCAGGTCCCGGAACGGATCGGCGTTCGGATAGTCGTTGAGCACGCTCCCCAGGCTGCTGATGCTGCTCAGGTGGTCCTCCGGGACGATGTCGGGGATGCCCTCCACACTGCCCGGCAGGATCACATCGGCGGCTGTCCGCGCCCAGCCGGCGGCGTTGCGGGGGCAGGCCTCGGCCCCGTCCGGGGCAGCGCGCGGAACCCGAACGTCCGGCGCGTCGCGCAGCGCGCTCGCGTCCGTGTCCCACCTCTCCAGGCTCCCGGTGTACGGATGAGCCGTGTGTCCGCAGCCGTCGGCCCCCGGGAACCGCGCGTCCAGGGCCTTCGCCGCGGCGGCGAGCGCGTCCACTGCGGCCCGTTCGACGGGGGCGCCACGCCGTCCGAGGACGTACGGCGCCATGTTCACCAGACCGAGGGTGAGCAGGACCGCCTGCTCACCGCCCGGCTCGGCGACGAGCAGGCGGGCGCACTCCAGAACGACGGGGTCCGCCTCCTCGGGAGCGGCGCCCGGCGTGACCCCGGCCCATTTCTCGATCGGTGCACGCATGATCAAGTAAACGCGGCCCATGCTCCGGTGGTTCCGTCGAGCGCCGAACTCCCGTACGTACAAGGGCCCGCCGACCGGCCCGTCAGCCCGTCGGCGTGTCAGCCCGCAGCCCGTCAGCCGTCAACCGGAGACGCTCGCCCGGCCGGTCTCGATGTGCCCCATCAGCCTGCGCCGGAAGGCGTCGTCCCCGTCGACGGTGACGGCCAGGTCGTACCAGCCGTGCGCGTCGGCCGCCGAGTGCACCACCGTACGGCTGCGTCCTGGCTTGACCTTGACCGTCCTGGTCCAGTCCCGCAGATCCGCCTCCTCGACGTATCCCAGCGGCCGTACGGTGAAGGTGAGCGTGGTCCGTCCCGTGTTGCGCAGGGTGACGTGCAGGTCCCGCTCGTGCGCGTCGATCCGCGAGGCGACCTCGGCCCCGGCACAGACGCCGCCCTTCGCGGGCCCGGCGAACTCGCGCCGGAAGCCGTTCGGTCCCGTCACCGTGAACCGGTACGCCGCACCGGTAAGGGGCACCGTCCATTGCGCCGTGCCCCTTACATCCCGGTGCTGCGGAACGGGGAACTCGCCCGCGTACGGGTACAGCGCGAAGTGCGCGGACGAGCGCCCCGTGTTGCTGAGCGCCACGCGCACCGCCCCGTCCACCAGCTTCGCCTGGGCGTCCGGCTGGTACGGCAGCGCACGGGCCGGGCGCGCTCCGGGCTCCTGTACGGGCATGTGCTGCACGAGCGGCGGCTTCGGCGCCCAGCGTCCACTGAACGGCGGTATGGCGCCCGGCTGTTCCACCTCGGGCCGGCGCCGTCCACGCGTGAAGTCGAAGGCGGAGGTCAGATCACCGGTGACGGTGCGCCGCCAGTCGCTGATGTTCGGTTCCTTCACCCCGGTCCAGCGCTCCAGGAAGCGGATCACCGAGGTGTGGTCGAAGACCTCGGAGCAGACGTAGCCGCCGACGGTCCACGGCGACACGACGAGCAACGGTACCCGCATCCCGAGACCGGTGGGCTTGCCCTCCCACTGCTCCTCGGTGACCTCGGGCGGCGCGACCGGCGGCGGCACGTGGTCGAAGAAGCCGTCGTTCTCGTCGTAGTTGATGAGGACGGCGGTGTGGCGCCACACGTCGGGGTGCTTGCCCAGCGCGTCCAGGACCTTGTAGACGATCGTCGCGCTGTGGATCGGCGAGGAGACGCTCGGGTGCTCGGAGTCGACGGCCGACGGCACCAGATAGGAGACCTCGGGCAGCGTGCCCGCCGCCACGTCCTTGGCGAACTCGTCGGCCAGCGTTCCGGTCTTCACCCGGCGCAACGCCCGCTCGAAGAGGCTGCGTTCGGTCTTGTCCAGGGTGGCGACACCCTCTTCGAGCAAACCGAACAGCCGCTCCCGCTCGGCGGTGTCCGCGTCCCGCACCGCCGAGTAGAACGACTCCATGAACGTATGGCCGCCGGTCCTGGCCAGCGCCTTGCGGGCGATCGCCTTGAAGGTGGCGAAGAACTCGATCTGGTTGTCGGTGAAGTTCTCCCACTCGGTGTACGTACGCCAGCTGCGCCCGGCCTTCTCCAGCCGCTCCGCGTACGTGCCCCAGCCGTAGCCGGGGTGCGTGCCCTCGTCGTACGCGTCGTTCCCGACGGCCCGCTTGCCGTTCGCCTCGTTGCCCGTCTTCCCGCTCCACAGGTGGTTGCGGTTGGGGCTGGTCGAGGAGTGGATGGAGGAGTGGTAGGCGTCGCAGACCGTGAAGGTGTCGGCCAGTTCGTAGTGCAGCGGGATGTCACGGCGGTCGTAGTACGCCATGGTGGCGGCCGTCTTCGCGGTCACCCAGCCGTTCATCCACCCCCCGGCCCACGCCTTGCCGCCACCGCTCCAGGAGTGGTCGAGGGCGCCGATGTACTGGAGGTCCCTCTTCTGCGTCTCGGCTGCGTCGCGCACCGGGAACGGCAGCACGGAGGTGCCCGGCGCGGCGGGCTGCTCGAAGACCGGCTTGCCGGAGGGCAGCTCGACGGCGTTGCGGTCGCCGAAGCCGCGTACGCCCCGGAGCGTCCCGAAGTAATGGTCGAAGGAACGATTCTCCTGCATCAGGATCACCACGTGCTTGATGGCCCCGAGCCCATCGCCGCCGGACCCCGCCGGGTGCGTCGGCTGCGTGGCCATCGCGGTCTGCAGCGACGGCGGCAGCAGCGACCCCGCCGCCGCGACACCGAGCGCACCGCCGCCGAGCGCGAAGAGCCGCCGCCGTGAAATGTCCGTGGTCAAGTGAGCCTCCCGAGTCCGGTCGTACAGCCGGGAAACTAATCAAGCCAGGTGGCGCCGGGAAGGATTTCGTACGGCTCCGTGGTGAACGTCCAACAGGTCGGCCGGGAAAGTCCAACCGCGCTCCCGGGACCGGATCACACCCCGGTCAGCCGCAGCGCGCCCCACAGCGCGAGGGTCGACACGCCCAGTGCCGCCGGTACGGTCAGCAGCCCGAGCCGGGTGAAGTGGCCGAGGTCGGGCGCGGCGCCGTGGCTGTGCAGGATGCGGCGCCAGAGCAGGGTGGCGAGCGAGCCGACGTAGGTGAGGTTCGGGCCGAGGTTCACCCCGATCAGGGCGGCGAGGACCGGTCCGGGACCGGCCCCGGCGACGACCGGGAGCAGGGCGAGGATCGCGGGCAGGTTGTTGATCAGGTTGGCGAGCACAGCCGCCACCGCGGCCACCGCCAGCAGGGCGGGAAGTGACGAGCCGTCCGGCAGGAAGGTTTCGATCCCGGCGCCGAGACCGTTGTCGACCACGGCCTCGACCACGACGCCCAGCGCGAGCACGAACAGGCAGAACAGCGGGTTGGCGGAGCGGACGAGGCCCCTCACGGTGGTCTCGCGCCGCACCAGCGCGCGGACCGCCAGCACCCCGGCACCGGCCAGCGCCGCCCACAGCGGTTCCACGCCCGCGAACGAGGTGACGACGAAACCGCCCAGGGTCAGGGCGAGGACGACGAGCGTGAAGACGGGGACGCCGGGACGCTCCTCCCCCGGCTTCGGCGGATACGCGCCGGCTGCCAGGTCCGCGGCGAAGACCCGGCGGAAGACGACGTACTCGACGGCGATGGCGGCCAGCCACGGCAGGGCCATGAGCGCGGCGAAGCGGGTGAAGGAGAGACCGCTCGCGGTGAACGCCAGGAGGTTGGTGAGATTGGAGACGGGCAGCAGCAGGGACGCCGAGTTGGCCAGGTGCGCACAGGCATAGACGTACGGGCGGGGCCGGGCACCGACGCGGGCCGCGGTGGCGAGGACGACGGGGGTCAGCAGGACCACCGTGGCGTCCAGGCTGAGCACGGCGGTGATCACCGAGGCGACGACGAAGACGCCGCCGAGCAGAGGACCGGTCCGGCCGCCGCAGGCCCGTGCGACCAGGTCCCCGGCAGCCGTGAACAGCCCCCCGTCCGCGCAGAGCTGGGCCAGCACCAGGATCGCCGCGAGGAAGCCGACGACCGGCAGCAGGCTGTCCACCTGATCACGGGCCCGGGACCAGGGGACCGCACCGGCCACGATCACCAGGACGGCCGCGGGTACGGCGACGGTCGCCTCCGGCAGCCCCCGGGGGCGTACGACGGCGAAGGCCAGCACGCCGAGCAGGAGCACGACGGAGACGATCTCTGCGGTGACGGTGTTCAGCGGACCGGGCACTCTCTGGACGGGTGAAGGGGCGGTGCACCCGTCCCACGGATGCACCGCCCCTTCAGGGACGTGCGGAAACCGCCCGCGCAGGGGCCGGGATCAGCCCTCGACGCCGAGCTTCTCCAGGATCAGCTCACGCACCCGGGCCGCGTCGGCCTGACCGCGGGTGGCCTTCATGACCGCGCCGACGAGCGCGCCCGCGGCCGCGACCTTGCCGCCGCGGATCTTGTCCGCGATGGCCGCGTTGGCGGCGATGGCCTCGTCCACGGCAGCGCCCAGCGCGCCTTCGTCGGAGACGACCTTCAGGCCGCGCTTCTCGACGACGGTGTCCGGGTCGCCCTCACCCGCGAGCACGCCCTCGATCACCTGGCGTGCCAGCTTGTCGTTGAGATCGCCCGAGGTGACGAGCTCGGCCACTCTGGCGACCTGCACCGGGGTGATCGGCAGCTCGTCGAGGCCGCGGCCGGTCTCGTTGGCGTTACGGGCCAGCTCGCCCATCCACCACTTGCGGGCCTGGTCCGAGGGGGCGCCCGCGTCGGTCGTGGCGACGATCAGGTCGACCGCGCCGGCGTTGAGGATGGACTGCATGTCGTGCTCGGAGACACCCCACTTCTCCTTGAGCCGCGCGCGGCGCAGCCGCGGCAGCTCGGGGAGGCCCTTGCGCAGTTCCTCGACCCACTCGCGGGCCGGGGCGACCGGCACCAGGTCGGGCTCGGGGAAGTAGCGGTAGTCCTCGGCGTTGTCCTTGATGCGGCCGGCCGTGGTCGAGCCGTCCTCCTCGTGGAAGTGCCGGGTCTCCTGCACGATCGTGCCGCCCGAGCTCAGCACCGCGGCGTGGCGCTGGATCTCGAAGCGGGCGGCGCGCTCGACGGAACGCAGCGAGTTCACGTTCTTCGTTTCGGAGCGCGTACCGAACGTCTCGGTGCCGTTGGGACGCAGCGACAGGTTGACGTCGCAGCGCATCTGGCCCATCTCCATGCGGGCCTCCGAGACGCCGAGCGCCTTGATGAGCTCGCGGAGCTCGGCGACGTACGCCTTGGCGACCTCGGGGGCGCGCGCGCCCGCTCCCTCGATCGGCTTGGTGACGATCTCGATGAGCGGGATGCCCGCGCGGTTGTAGTCGAGCAGGGAGTGGGACGCGCCCTGGATACGGCCGGTGGCGCCGCCGACGTGGGTCGACTTGCCGGTGTCCTCCTCCATGTGGGCACGCTCGATCTGCACCCGGAAGATCTCCCCGTCCTCCAGCTGGACGTCCAGATAGCCGTTGTAGGCGATCGGCTCGTCGTACTGGGAGGTCTGGAAGTTCTTCGGCATGTCCGGATAGAAGTAGTTCTTCCGGGCGAAGCGGCACCACTCGGCGATCTCGCAGTTCAGCGCGAGACCGATCTTGACGGCGGACTCGATGCCGATCTCGTTGACGACCGGCAGCGCGCCGGGCAGGCCGAGACAGACCGGGCAGGTCTGGGAGTTGGCGTCCTGCTTGAGCTCGGTCGAGCAGCCGCAGAACATCTTGGTCTTGGTGCCGAGCTCGACATGGACCTCCAGGCCCATGACGGGGTCGTAGGACGCGAGCGCGTCCTCGTACGACACCAGGTCAGTGACAGTCACGGTGAAACTTCCCTCTCAGCCCAGCAGTACGTCGTCATCGCCGATGCGCTTGAGTTCGCGCAGCAGCAGGGCGATACCGGTGGCGATGGCGGCGGCGGAGACAACGGCGTCGACCAGTCGGAGCGTGTCGTGTTCGAAGCGGGCCTTCCTGGCCTGCTTGACGACGCCGAGTGCCCCGAAGGCGGTGGTGCCGATGGACAGGTACGTACCGGTCTTGGACTTCTTGAAGCCCTTGGCCTTGGTCAGTGCACTCACAGTGACGGAGCCTCCTCCAGCAGCGGGTGTCCCCACTTTTCCACGAAGGCGGCCTCGACGGCGGCACCGACCTTGTACAGCCGGTCGTCCTTCATGGCGGGGGCGATGATCTGCAGTCCGACCGGCAGACCGTCCTCCGGAGCCAGGCCGCAGGGCAGCGACATGGCGGAGTTCCCGGCGAGGTTGGTCGGAATGGTGCACAGGTCCGCGAGGTACATCGCCATCGGGTCGTCGGCGCGCTCGCCGATCGGGAAGGCGGTGGTGGGCGTCGTCGGCGAGACGATGACGTCCACCTGCTCGAAGGCCTTCTCGAAGTCCTGCGTGATGAGGGTGCGGACCTTCTGCGCCGAGCCGTAGTACGCGTCGTAGTAGCCGGAGCTGAGCGCGTACGTACCGAGGATGACACGGCGCTTGACCTCGTCACCGAAGCCGGCCTCGCGGGTGAGCGCGGTGACGTCCTCGGCGGACCGCGTGCCGTCGTCGCCGACCCGCAGGCCGTAACGCATGGCGTCGAAGCGGGCCAGGTTGGAGGAGCACTCGGACGGCGCGATCAGGTAGTACGCCGACAGGGCCAGGTCGAAGGAGGGGCAGTCCAGCTCGACGATCGTGGCACCGAGCGACTTCAGCAGCTCGACCGACTCGTTGAAGCGCTGGACGACACCGGCCTGGTAGCCCTCACCGGCGAACTGCTTGACGACACCGACGCGCATGCCGTCGACGCTGCCGTTGCGCGCGGCCTCGACGACCGGCGGGACCGGGGCGTCGATGGACGTCGAGTCCATCGGGTCGTGCCCGGCGATCACCTCGTGCAGCAGGGCCGCGTCCAGGACGGTACGGGCGCAGGGCCCGCCCTGGTCCAGGGAGCTGGAGAACGCCACCATGCCGTAGCGGGAGACGCCGCCGTAGGTGGGCTTGACGCCGACGGTGCCGGTGACGGCCGCGGGCTGGCGGATGGAACCGCCGGTGTCCGTGCCGATGGCGAGCGGAGCCTCGTACGACGCGAGCGCGGCCGAGGAGCCACCGCCGGAGCCGCCCGGGATACGGGTGAGGTCCCACGGGTTGCCGGTCGGGCCGTAGGCGCTGTTCTCGGTGGAGGACCCCATGGCGAACTCGTCCATGTTGGTCTTGCCGAGGATGACGACGTCGGCGGCCTTCAGCTTCTTGGTGAGGGTCGCGTCGTACGGCGGGATCCAGCCTTCGAGGATCTTGGAGCCGACGGTGGTCGGCATGCCCTCGGTGGTGAAGATGTCCTTCAGCGCGAGCGGGACACCGGCCAGCGGACCCAGCTTCTCGCCGGCCGCCTTCTTCGCGTCGACGGCGCGGGCCTGCGCGAGCGCGCCCTCGCGGTCGATGTGCAGGAAGGCGTGGACCTTCTCGTCGACCGCGTCGATCCGGGCCAGATGGGCCTCGGTGACCTGGACGGCCGTGAGCTCGCCGGACGCGATCTTCTCGGCGATCCCGGCCGCGGTGAGCTTGATGATGGTGCTGTTGTCCGTCATGGCTGTTAGTCCTCCCCCAGGATCTGCGGCACCTTGAAACGCTGCTGCTCCTGGGCCGGGGCGCCGGAGAGCGCCTGCTCGGGGGTGAGCGACGGACGGACCTCGTCCGCGCGCATGACGTTGGTCAGCGGCAGCGGGTGGGAGGTCGGCGGTACGTCTTGGTCGGCGACCTCGGAGACGCGGGCGACCGCGCCGATGATGTCGTCGAGCTGACCGGCGAAGTGATCGAGCTCTTCGCCCTTCAGCTCCAGACGTGCCAGCCGGGCGAGGTGGGCGACCTCCTCGCGCGTGATGCCAGGCATGCAGCGATCCTCAGGGGTTGGTGTGTGGTTTTGGCCCAATCCTATGGTGTCGGCCGTGGCCGCTCCCGCCACCCGGGCGAACGCCCTGCTCGGACGCCGGATTCGGGTCCGCCCGGTGTCGGACGGCACGACGGCCGCCGGGCACCTCGGCACGCGGCCCCCGGACCGCGTGCGCCCGTGCGCCCGTGCGCCCGCGTTCACGGCGTCGCCGCCGGCTGAGCGGTTCGGCGCCTGGCCGGCGTCCTGCGCTCACGGCGTCGCCGCGTCGCGCCCGGTGAGCGGTTCGGCGCCGGGCCGGCGCCCCGCTCACGTCGTCGCGGGCCTCGACTTGACCGGCCGCCCGGACGCCCGCTGCTCCAGCTCGGGCGTCGCGCCCGCTGCCGCCGCCGCTGCCGCGGCGGCAGCCGCGGCCAGCTCCGCGGGCCGTCGCCACCCGTGCTCGCCCCTCGCCCGCAGCCAGGCCGTCGTCTCCTGCGGCGGCATGGCCGCGGCGACCAGCCACCCCTGCACCGCATCGCACCGCAGATCCCGCAGCCGCTCCCAGGTCTCGTCGTCCTCGACCCCCTCCGCGACGACCAGCAGGCCGAGCGAATGGGCGAGGTCGATGGTGCAGCGGACGATCTCCGCGTCCTCGTTGTCCACGGCCAGTCGGGCCACGAACGACCGGTCGATCTTCAGCTCGCTGACCGGCAGCCGGCGCAGATGGACCAGCGAGGAGTACCCCGTGCCGAAGTCGTCGAGGGACATCTTCACGCCGTGCCCGGTCAGTCCGGCCAGGGTGTCGGCGGCGCGCTGCGGGTCCTCCAGCAGCACGTGTTCCGTTATTTCCAGCTGCAGTGCCCCGGCCGGGACGCCGTGCCGGGCGAGCCGGGCCGCCACACCGCCCGCGAATCCGGGAGTGTGCACATCGCGCGGGGAGACGTTGACCGCGACCGGGACGAACAGCCCCTGCGCCCGCCATCGGGCGACCTGGGCCAGCGCCGTCTCCAGGACGTACTCCGTCAGGTGCGGCATCAGGCCGGACGACTCCGCGATGGCGATGAACTCGTCCGGAGGGACCCGCCCGCGCTCCGGATGCACCCAGCGGACCAGCGCTTCGAGGCCGGCCACCTGTCCGTCGAAGCGGACCTTCGGCTGGTAGTGGAGCTCCACCTCGCCGGCATCCAGCGCACGCCGCAGATCACCGAGCAGTCCGAGCCGGTCCGGGGTGTTGCTGTCCCGCTTCGACTCGTACACCTCGACACCCGTACGGTCGCGCTTGGCCTGGTACATCGCCACGTCCGCGCGCCGGAGCAGCCCTTCGGCGTCCAGCGCGTGGTCCGGGTAGACGGCGACCCCGGCGCTGGCCTCCAGCACCAGGGTCAGACCGTCCAGGTCCAGCGGGGAGGACAGCTCGGCGACGAGGTGGCGGGCGACCCGCTGGGCACTGGTGGTGGAGCCCGCGGTCGGCAGCAGCACCGCGAATTCGTCGCCGCCGAGCCGCGCGGCCTCCGCTCCCCGCGGGAGCGCGAGTCGCAGACGTTCCGCTATCTGCAGCAGCAGCCGGTCTCCCGCCAGATGCCCAAGAGTGTCGTTGACCGCACGGAACCGGTCGAGGTCGATCAGGACGAGAGCGGATCTGGCGCCGACGGACTCGGCGTCCTCCAGGGCCGTCCAGGTGCGCTCCAGCAGCCACTGCCGGTTGGGCAGTCCGGTCAACGGGTCGCGCAGCTGCTCCTCGGCCCGCGCGCGGGCTATCCAGAGGGTGGAGTCCAGGGCGATCAGAGGGACCGCGAAGAGCGGCAGGAGTACGGGCATGGCCATCGCCACCACACAGATCAGCGGTGCGATGCCGAGGAGGGCGACCGCGACGAGGCCCTGGCGCAGCAGCGCGGTGCGGGCGATGGTGGGCAGCCCGCCGCCCTGGGGTGCCCGTGCGTACCACAGCAGGACCCGGGTGACCAGAAGATAGGTGGAGGCGGCCAGAAGGACCTCGGGGACGGCGGCGATGCCCCAGTCGAGTGGCCGCCAGGGCGATTCGACGGTCTGGACGTCACCGAACGCGGCGAGCACCAGGGCCGCCGCGCCTATCCCCAGGATGTCCACGGCGCCGTGCAGCAGCCCCTGCCACCAGCGGTGTCTGCGGGCCGCACCGACGAGGACGACGACGACCAGGCTGACCAGACCGGCGGGCACCCAGCCATAGAGGAGCAGCACGGCGAGAGTGAGGGATGCCCCGGAACCGGTGCCGCCCCACCATCGGTCGCGTCCGAGCGCGACCAGATGGCCGACGACGATTCCGGTGAGAACGGCCAGGGACCACCCGGCCCTGCCGTCGGGGAAGAGCGCGCGTCCCTCGCTCACCGTCCGGTAGAAACCGGTTGTGAGCTGAACAACGGCGATCACCACGACGACGGCACCCACTTTGGGCGTGAGGCCGACGAAACCTTGCAGCCGCGACACCGGTGCGGCGCTCTCGGTCGGTTTCATTCCGTCCCTCTCACAGCCGGCGGTGCCGATGTCACCTGATGGTTCAACTCCACGCCACCACGACCCGATTTCCCACCCCGTGGCCGGGCACGGCAGGTGCATCCCTCAACAGTAGGCCGCGGAAGGCTTCTACGGGCAGCGCTCTACAGCTCTTGCCCGAATGCGAACCAACCGTCCGTCAGCATCTGCTATGCGCCGATCGGGTGAACCCGGCCTCCCGGCGACGACCGCTGCCCCCGTCCGTCCCCCTACACCCTTTCTGTGCGGTCTTGTTCGCTGTTTGCCCACTGATCGATCCCTACGTGGGGTTCTCTGACGGGGATCTGTCCCATTGCGTCAACTCTCCCGCGAAGATCCCGCCATATTCCGCCTGTTTTCGGTCAGGGATCTGTCCTATTCCGCAGGTTCCCCGACAGGCACGGCTGCGGCGCGCGCCGCGTCCGGCCCCTCTTCGAGCAGCACGGCGAATCCGCCCTCGTCCAGCACGGGCACCTTCAACTGCATCGCCTTGTCGTACTTCGAACCGGGGTTGTCACCGACGACCACGAAGGAGGTCTTCTTCGAGACGGATCCCGTCACCTTCGCCCCCCGGCTCTGGAGCGCGTCCTTCGCGCCGTCCCTGGTGTGGCCGGACAGCGTGCCGGTCACGACGACGGTGAGGCCTTCGAGCGGGCGCGGGCCCACCTCCTCCCCCGCCCCCTCGTCCTCCATCCGTACTCCGGCCTCCCGCCACTTGCGCAGGATCTCCCGGTGCCAGTCCTCCGCGAACCACTGCTTCACCGAGGCGGCGATGATGGTGCCGACCCCGTCGGCCTCGGCCAGCTCCCGCTCGGACGCCTCGTCGATCCGGTCGATGGAACGGAACTGACGGGCCAGCTCCTCGGCCGCGATCGGGCCCACATGACGGATGGAGAGGCCTGTGAGAATCCGGGCCAACGGGGCGCCCTTGGCCGCGGCCACGGCGTCGAGCATGGCGAGGGCGTTCTTCTTCGGCTCGCCCTGCTGATTGGCGAAGACCCACGCGGTCTTCTCCTCGCCGGTCTTCGGGTCGTGCTTGGGCAACCCGCTGTCCTGGTCCAGGACATAGGCCCGGATCGGCAGCAACTGCTCGACGGTCAGGCCGAAGAGATCGCCCTCGTCGCGCAGCGGCGGCTCGGCGGGCTCCAACGGCTTCGTCAGAGCCGCTGCCGCGACATAGCCGAAGTGGTCGATGTCGAGGCTCTTACGACCGGCGAGATAGGCGAGGCGCTCACGCAACTGCGCGGGGCAGGAACGCGCGTTGGGGCAACGGACGTCGATGTCGGCCTCCCTCATGGGCCGCAGCTCCGTGCCGCACTCGGGGCAGTGCGTCGGCATCACGAACGCCCGCTCGGTGCCGTCGCGCAGATCGACGACCGGCCCGAGGATCTCCGGGATCACATCGCCGGCCTTGCGGAGCACCACCGTGTCCCCGATGAGGACGCCCTTCGCCTTCACCACGTTCTGGTTGTGCAGGGTGGCGAACTCGACCTCGGAGCCCGCCACTTCGACCGGCTCGACCTGCGCGTACGGCGTGACCCGGCCGGTGCGTCCGACGCCGACCCGGATGTTGACCAGCTTGGTGTTGACCTCCTCCGGCGGGTACTTCCACGCGATCGCCCAACGCGGCGCGCGCGAGGTGGAGCCCAGCCGGCCCTGGAGCGGGATCTCGTCGAGCTTGATCACGACGCCGTCGATCTCGTGCTCCACGGAGTGCCGGTTCTCGCCGAAGTACGCGATGAACTCCCGCACCTCGTCCAGAGAGGCGACCACCTTGTTGTGCTTGGCGGTGGGCAGACCCCACTCGTGCAGCAGCTCGTAGGCGTGCGAGAGGAAGTCGATGTCGAAGCCCTCGCGGGCGCCGATGCCGTGCACCACCATGTGCAGCGGGCGGGTGGCGGTGACCTTCGGGTCCTTCTGGCGCAGTGAACCGGCCGCCGCGTTGCGCGGGTTGGCGAAGGGCTTGTCATCGGCCTCGACGAGCCGGGCGTTGAGCTCCTCGAAGGCCTCCATCGGGAAGAAGACCTCGCCGCGGATCTCGACCAGCGCCGGAACGCGGTCGCCCCTCAGCCGGTGCGGGATCTCGGCGATCGTACGGACATTGGGGGTGATGTCCTCGCCGGTGCGGCCGTCGCCGCGGGTCGCCGCCCGGGTCAGCCGCCCGTGCTCGTAGGTGAGGTTGACCGCGAGACCGTCGACCTTCAGCTCGCACAGGAAGTGGTAGCCGGTGGTGCCGACGTCCTTGGCGATCCGTTCGCCCCAGGACGCCAACTCGAGGTCGCTGAAGGCGTTGTCCAGTGAGAGCATCCGCTCGCGGTGCTCGACGGAGGTGAACTCCGTCTGATACGGACCCGCGACCTTCTGCGTCGGCGAATCCGGCGTGCGCAGCTGCGGATACGTCTCCTCCAGCGCCTCCAGCTCACGCATCAGCCGGTCGAACTCGGCGTCGCTCACGACCGGCTGGTCGTTCACGTAGTACCGGAAGCGGTGCTCCTCGATCTGCTCGGCCAGGAGCGCGTGCTGCTCCCGGGCCTGTGCGGGCACTGCCATCTGCTGTTCGCCGGCCATCGTCTCGTCCTCCCGTTACCCATTGCCCCGTTACTCAGGGTTGTCTGCGAGCGATCTCGCGGCCCGGACGCAGTGGGCGAGCGCGGCGCGCGCGTACGCGGGCGAGGCACCCGCGAGCCCGCACGAAGGGGTGATCACCACGGACTCCGTCAGAGTCCCCGGATTCAGCCCCAGCCTGCGCCACAGCGTCCTGACACCCATGACGCTACCGCCCGGGTCCGACAATCCGCCCGAGGCCGGGTCGGTGCCGGGCACCACCCCGAGGAAGAGCTGGGTGCCGCCCTCGACCGCTTCCCCGATCGCCTCTTCCTCACGCTCGGTGAGCAACGAGAAGTCGAAGGAGATGCCGTCGGCCCCCGCCCGGCGCAACAGCCCGAACGGCACCTCGGGCGCGCAGGTGTGCACGACCGTCGCCCCGTCCCCGCCCGCGGCCAGGACATCGCGCAGCATGGCCTCCACGACCTGACGGTCCACGGCCCGGTAGGTGCGGTAACCGCTCGCCGTCGTGATCCGCCCACGCAGTACGCCGGTCAGCGACGGTTCGTCGAGCTGGAGGATCACTTCGGCGCCGGGCACCCTGCGCCGCACCTCCGCGAGGTGGGCGCGCAGCCCCTCCGCCAGCGAGCCCGCCAGGTCACGGCAGGCCCCCGGGTCACCGAGCGCGGCCTCGCCGCCCCGCCGTTCCAGCGCGGCGGCCAGGGTCCAGGGTCCGACGGCCTGGACCTTGAGCGGCCCCTCGTAGCCCTGGGTGAACTCCTCCAGCGCGTCGAGGTCCTCGCCGAGCCAGGACCTGGCCCGGCGGGTGTCGCGTCCGGGCCGGTCGCTGATCCGCCAGCCGCTGGGCTCGACGTGCCCGTACAGGTCGACGAGGAGCCCGATGGTCCGCCCGATCATGTCCGCACCGGGCCCGCGGGCCGGCAGTTCCGCCAGATGCGGCAGGCCCTCGCCGTCCCCGAAGGACCCGGTGACGGTCTTCGCCGCCTCCCGTGCGTCTCCCCCGGGCATGGAACCGATTCCGGTGGCGGGGCACCCGCTGAACTTGCTCTTCTCGCTCACGTGGGAAGCCTACGGTCCGAGCGCCCACGCCCGTCGCGGGGCGGCCCGTCACGGGGCGAGGGGGGTCCGGCCCCTCGCGAGGCGCCCCCGGACCTCCTCGGGACGGCATCCCGCGCGACACCCCCGGCACCGGCATCGCCCGGTGGCCGGAGACTCAGCGCCCGGGGCGCACCGTGAGGTCGTTGACCTCGGCGTCGCGCGGGAGGTCGATGGCCATCAGGATCGTGGTGGCCACCGACTCCGGGTCGATCCAGCGGGAGGGGTCGTACTCCTTGCCCTCCTGCTGGTGGACCTTGGCCTGCATGGGGCTGGCGGTGCGCCCCGGGTAGACGGAGGTCACCCGGACGCCGTTGGCGTGCTCCTCCTGGCGCAGCGAGTCGGCGAGCGCCTTCAGGCCGTGCTTGCTCGCGGCGTACGCGCTCCACTCGGCGTGCGCGGCGAGGCCGGCACCCGAGTTCACGAAGAGCACATGGCCCTGTGCGACGCGCAGTTGCGGCAGGAGGAGCCTGGTCAGCTCGGCGGGCGCGACCAGATTGGCGTTGAGCTGGAAGTGCCACGCCTTGGGCGTGAGTTCACCGACCTTGCCGAGCTCGACGACGCCCGCGATGTGCAACAGCGAGTCGACCCGGTCCGGCATCGCCTGCTGGGCGAACGCCCAGGACAGCCGGTCCGGGTTGGCGAGGTCACCGACGATCGTACGGGCGCCGGGGTGGAGCGCGGCCAGCTCCTTCGCACGCCCGGCGTCACGGGCCAGCAGCACGGTCTCGTCACCGCGCTCCAACAGACGACGGGTGACGGCTGCGCCGATGCCGGAGCCGGCGCCGGTGATGACATGAGTGGACATCCCGCCATGATCTCACCCGTCACCGCGTCACCGCAGGCCGGACCACTCCTCCAGGTAGGCCAGGGCGCCCACGCCGTCCTTCGCGAAGAACACCAGGTCGGTCAGCGGGAGGGGCAGGAAGCCCTCGTCCTCCATCCGCTGGAACTGCTGGCGCAGCCCGTCGTAGAAGCCCGCCGTGTTGAGCAGGACGACCGGCTTGTCGTGCTTGCCGTGCTTCTTCAGCTCCAGGATCTCGGTCGCCTCGTCGAGCGTCCCGGTACCGCCCACCATGATCACGACCGCGTCCGCCTTCTCCAGGAGCAGCGCCTTGCGCTCGGCGAGATCGCGCGCGATCACCATCTCGTCCGCGTTGGTACGCGCCTTCGCGGCCAGGAAGTCGACCGACACCCCGACCAGCCGTCCGCCCGATTCCTGCACCCCGTCGGCGACGACCTTCATCAGGCCGCTCTCCGACCCTCCCCAGACCAGTGTGTGTCCGCCCCGGCCGAGCAGCTCGGCGAATTCGCGGGCGGGCTGGGTGTAGCGGTCGTCGAGGTCGGCGGCGGAGAGGAAAACGCAGATATTCATGCAGCAACCGTAAAGGCCGCCTCTGACACTCCCGGGCGGACGGGTGGAAATCCGGGCTCCGGCGACGGAAGCTGCCGCGGAAGGAGGTCACCGGGGAAGGAAGCCACCGGGGAAGAAAACGGCGCGCGGCACGGCTGAACCTGACATGACTTCCACAACAGGACACCACATCACGGTCGAACCCGGCACCGAGCATGTACGTGTGGTGCGCAACGGACAGGTGCTCGCCGAGAGCCGGCGCCCGCTCGTACTGCGCGAGACGGGTTGTCCGCCCCGCTACTACCTGCCGCCCGAGGATGTCCGCACGGAGCTGCTCACGGCCTCGGACACCCACAGCCACTGCCCGTTCAAGGGCGACGCCTCCTACTGGTCGCTGCCGGACGCGGCCGATCTCGTCTGGGCCTATCCGGAGCCGAAGCCCGAAGTCGCGGCGATCAAGAACCACCTCTGCTTCTACGACACCGAGACCGTCAGCGAATGATCGTCAACCACGCCTCTGAACTGGGGAATTGAGAATCTTCAAAAAATCTCGGCGACAGCGATGAGTTTTCCGCGGCGCCGCAGTCCACTCTCACATGGACAAGATTCTCTCCCGCGACGGCACCTTGATCGCGTATCGGCGCCGGGGTGAAGGACTACCGGTGATCCTGGTCGGCGGGGCTCTGAGCACGGCGGCGACCGATGCCCCCTTGGCACGGCTCCTCGCGCCACGCTTCGGCGTCATCACGTACGACAGGCGCGGCCGCGGCTCCAGCGGCGACAGCGGGCCGTACCGGGTGGAGCGCGAGATCGAGGACCTGGCCGCGCTCGTCGCCGCGGTGGGCGGGCGGGCCTCGCTGTTCGGCACGGGGGCCGGCGGGGCGCTGGCCCTGGAAGCGCAGGCCGCCGGGCTCCCCGTCGACCTGCTGGCGGTGTACGAGCCGCCCTACACCCCCGGGGCCTCGGGAGAGCGGTTCAAAGCCTGCTGCACGGCCCGGCTGCACCGGCTGCTGACCGCCGGGGACCGCGCCGGGGCCGTGGAGCTGTTCCTGTCCGTGACGGGGGTCCCGGCCGACATGATCGCCCGGGTGCGGCGTACACCGCTGTGGCGCGACCTGGTGTCGATGGCGCACACACTCGCCTACGACGATGCGATTCTCGGCAACGGCGCGATCCCGGCCGAGCGGTTCGCGTCCGTCACGGCGCGCACGCTGGTGGTCTGCGGCGGTTTCAGCCCGGCCCCGGCCCGGCAGTCGGCCCGCGCCCTCGCGGACGCCCTCCCGCGCGGACGCCACCGCACCCTGACGGGCCAGACACGCGAAGTGGCGCCCCAGGCGGTGGCCCCGGTCCTGGCGGAGTTCTTCGCCAGGGACATGTACGTGAGCCAGGCCTCCTGAGCCCACGATCCACCCCGCCCGGTCACGCCCGTACAGGGGTCGGACGTGGCCGAGCGGGGCGTCGCCGCTTCACCGACGTACCGGCGGACGAGATGACGCGAGAGCAACGCCAGGAACTTGCCGCCCGCTACAACGGTGGCCCCTATGGGGAGGATGACAACGCCCAGGCCTACGGCCGTGGCTTCGACAAGAATCTGGACGATGCGAGGAGCGCCCTGAAGTGGCCGGCCTGCTGCGAGGGCCATGGGGAGTGATCCTCATCCTCGCGAACCTGCTCAACGCCTACGTTGCCCACGGCGCACTGGTGACTCAGCCGCAAGGGGCCTGGGACGAACAGACGCTGACGGGTATCGAGTTCGCGTCGGCGCTGCTGATCATGCTCGGCGTCATCACCTCCCTGCTCGCCCTGCTTCCCGTGCGGCGGCGGACCCTCAGCCGCTGGTGGCCGGCGCCGTCACTGCCGGAGCGGCTGGCAGGCCCTTGTTGTTGCTGTCTTGCGTGGTCACCATCATGGTGAATCGGGGTGCGAGAGGATCAGAGCATCCTGCCCACTCACTCGTCCACAAGGTAGCCATGATTGACGATGCACAGGCCCTGGAACTCTTCCGGTTCGCTGATCGCGTGCAGGGCGTGACCGTCAGGGTCGCGTGCGATGCACCGATGGTGATGGCGCAAGAAAGGTACTACGCGGCCGAGATCGTGCTGGAGAGCGGCTTCGTCAACGGCAGTGTTGGACTGCACGTTTCAGACAGTGATCTGGATGAATGGGGTCGTTGCCTCGATGCCCTTGAGGCCCAGGAGGGGGCCGAGTGGCCGCCCGGCGGTCGGAGTGCGTGGCTGACGGTGGTTCCCGAGGATCCGTTGGAGGTGACCGTGCACGACTCGACCTCGACGCAGATCGCGGTGAAGGTGCCCGTGGACGTGGCGTCCGGGTGGCTGGAGGAGAGCCGGCTGCGGCTTGAGCACGTACGCAAGGCGGTCGCGCGAGAGTCGACCTGACGCCCTGCCGCAATGGAATGATCTTGCGGTGGCTGGTGTGATCACGGCGTCGGAGCCGACCTGGACAGCTCCGTTCAGCGGGCTGAGCGCGCGCCGGTTCCGGAAGCTGGTGACGGCACTGTGGCGCGAGGGCGCCGATGAGATCCGCCGGAACCGGTCCTGGGGCCTACCGTTCGAGCCGGCAGTCTATGACGGCCGCCCTGGCAGTGCCGGCCCCGGTGGTCAGCCGAGGCCGGTCAGCCGGGCCGATCAGCCGGCTGCCGCGGTCTCCCGCCGCGCCGTCGTCGCGATCGTCGCCGAGCCGACCACGCGGGTGCCGTCGTAGAGCACGACCGCCTGGCCGGGGGCCACGCCCCGGACCGGCTCGGTGAAGGTGACGTTCAGCGTGCCGTCGACCAGTTCCGCCGTCACCTCGGTCTCGCCGCCGTGGGCGCGGAGCTGCGCGGTGTACGTGCCGGGGCCGGCCGGGGCGTTGCCGCACCAGCGGGGCCTGATGGCGGTGAGCGCGGTGACGTCGAGGGACTCGACCGGGCCGACCGTCACCGTGTTGTTCACGGGTGAGATGTCCAGGACATAGCGCGGCTTGCCGTCGGGGGCGGGGTGGCCGATGCGCAGGCCCTTGCGCTGGCCGATGGTGAAGCCGAAGGCGCCCTCGTGGGTGCCGACCTTCGTACCGGACTCGTCGACGATGTCGCCCTCGGCGGTACCGAGCCGGCTCGCCAGGAAGCCCTGGGTGTCGCCGTCGGCGATGAAGCAGATGTCGTGGCTGTCGGGCTTCTTGGCGACGGCGAGGCCCCGGCGTTCGGCCTCCGCGCGGATCTCGTCCTTGGTGGTGAGGGTGTCGCCGAGCGGGAACATCGCGTGGGCGAGCTGCTTCTCGTCCAGGACACCGAGGACGTACGACTGGTCCTTGGCCATGTCGGAGGCACGGTGCAGTTCGCGGCCGCCGTCCTCGCGCAGGACGACCGTGGCGTAGTGGCCGGTGCACACGGCGTCGAAGCCGAGGGCCAGGGCCTTGTCGAGCAGCGCGGCGAACTTGATCTTCTCGTTGCAGCGCAGGCACGGGTTGGGGGTGCGCCCCGCCTCGTACTCGGCGATGAAGTCGTCCACGACGTCCTCGCGAAAGCGTTCCGCCAGATCCCAGACGTAGAAGGGGATGCCGATGACGTCCGCGGCGCGGCGCGCGTCGCGGGAGTCCTCGATCGTGCAACAGCCGCGCGCCCCGGTACGGAAGGACTGCGGGTTCGCGGAGAGGGCGAGGTGCACACCGGTCACGTCGTGACCCGCCTCTGCGGCGCGGGCCGCGGCGACGGCGGAGTCGACACCGCCGGACATGGCGGCGAGCACACGGAGGGGGCGCTGGGAAGTCTGAGTCATAGCTCCACCAGAGTACGGGGCGCCGGGAACCGAACGCTCGCGGATATGCGTTGTGGATCACATGGGGACCAAGGGGACGGCGGGCGCCAAGGGCTCCGCGGCGGCGAAGTCCGGGCACGGCATCAGTCGGCGCGGGCTGCTGATCGGCGCCGCCGTCACGGCGGTGGGCACGGCCGCGCTGGCGCGGGAGGAGCTGGGGCACGCCTGGTGGCGGCTGCCCGGGGTGGACAAGCCCCGGACGCCCGGCGAGGTGGACTACGCGCGGGCCGAATGGATATCGGCGTCCCCGGCGAACTGGCGGCGGGCCGACCGCCCCGCCGACTATCCGGTCGACCGGGTCGTCATCCATGTCACCCAGGGCGGCTACCGGGGCGCGGTGACGGCCTTCCAGGACCCGGGGCACGGGGCGGCGGCGCACTACGTGGTGCGCAAGGACGGCCATGTGACGCAGATGATCCGTGAGCTGGATGTGGCGTTCCACGCGGGGAACAGGTCGTACAACGAACGCAGCGTCGGCATCGAGCACGAGGGCTTCGTGGACCGTCCGCAGGACTTCACGGCGGCGATGTACGGGGCGTCGGCACGCCTGACGGCGGCGATATGCGGGCGGTATGGAATGCCGGTGGACCGCGAGCACATCATCGGGCATGTGGAAGTGCCGGGCACGGATCACACCGATCCGGGAAAGCACTGGGACTGGGACCGCTACCTGAAGCTGGTCCGGGCGGCGCGTCCGAGGCCGTCCGGCACCTGAGGAGGGAACGGCTGCGGGACGGGCCCGGTTTCAGCTGAGTCCCGCCGTCCGCGCCCGCTCCACCGCCGGTCCGATCGCGCGGGCCACCTCGTCGATGTCCTGCTTGGTGGACGTGTGGCCGAGCGAGAAGCGCAGGGTGCCCCGGGCCAGGTCCGGGTCGGTGCCGGTGGCCAGCAGGACATGGCTCGGCTGGGCGATTCCCGCGGTGCACGCGGAGCCGGTGGAGCATTCGATGCCCTGGGCGTCCAGCAACAGGAGCAGGGAGTCGCCCTCGCAGCCGGGGAAGGTGAAGTGAGCGTTGGCCGGGAGCCGCCCGCCCGGCGCCGGGTCGCCGCCGAGGACGGCGTCGGGGACGGCCGCCAGCACGGCCGCGACCAGGTCGTCGCGGAGACCACCGATCTCGTGGGCGAACTCCTCGCGCCCGTCGGCGGCCAGCCGCCCCGCGACGGCGAAGGCGGCGATGGCGGGCACGTCGAGCGTGCCGGAGCGGACGTGCCGCTCCTGGCCACCGCCGTGAAGCACGGGGACGGGGGTGTATGCACGGCCCAGCAGCAGCGCGCCGATGCCGAAGGGGCCGCCGATCTTGTGCGCGCTGACCGTCATGGCGGCCAGCCCGGACCGGGCGAAGTCGACTTCCAGCTGCCCGAACGCCTGGACCGCGTCGGCATGCATCGGTACGTCGAACTCACTGGCCACGGAAGCCAGTTCACGTACCGGCATGATCGTGCCGATCTCGTTGTTGGCCCACATCACGGTGACCAGCGCGACATCGTCGGGGTTACGGAGAATCGCCTCGCGCAGTGCGTCCGGGTGGACGCGTCCGTACGGGTCGACGGGGAGGTATTCGACGTTCGCGCCCTCGTGCTCGGCGAGCCAGTCGACGGCGTCCAGCACCGCGTGGTGCTCGACCGGGCTGGCCAGCACCCGGGTGCGACGGGGGTCGGCGGCGCGGCGGGCCCAGTACAGACCCTTCACCGCGAGGTTGTCGGCCTCTGTGCCTCCGGAGGTGAAGACCACCTCGCTGGGGCGTGCGCCGAGGGCGTCGGCGAGGGTCTCTCTCGACTCCTCGACGGTACGGCGGGCCCGGCGCCCGGCGGCGTGCAGTGAGGACGCGTTACCGGTGACGGCGAGCTGGGCGGTCATCGCCGCGATCGCCTCCGGAAGCATCGGCGTGGTCGCGGCGTGGTCGAGGTAGGCCATGGTGGGCTCGATTCTACGAGCCCTCGGCGGGGCGTATGCCGGGCGCATCGCAGCCCGGTGCCCGCGCACCGGGCAGGGCGCTCGATCGCCCGCCCCGGTCGCAGCCCGATCCGGCCGGGGACGCGACGGCAAGGACCGTCGGTGCGGGCCGTCAGTGCGGGCCGTCCGCGCTGGTTGCCGAGTGCGGGCCGCGCGTATCGGCCGTATGTGTCGGCTGTTCCGGTCGGCCTCGGTCAGCCGGCGAAGTTCCAGGACACGGTGCCGGTGACCAGGAAGGCCAGCACCACAAGGTCGGCGATGCCGAGGGCGAGTCCGAGGAAGGCACGACCGCGCCGGGAGGTGGAACGGGCGAGGGCGATGATCGCCATGACGATGGCTGCCGGGCCGAGCAGGATGTTCATCACCAGCAGGCCGACGAGCCCGAGCACGAAGGAGGCGACGGCCAGTCCGTCGGCGTCCCGGGCGCGAGCCGTGCGCTCTCCGGGCGGGGTCCCGGTACCGGTGTCGGCACCGGTGTCGGGCTTCGCGGCGGCCCGGCGGACGGATGCGGTGAGTGTCATGGTGCGAGCTCCTTCAATCAATCGGTGATCGAGCGATCGGGGGCCGGAAGGCAATGCGGACCGGCGGTCAGCGGGACCCGCGCTGCGCACCCCGCCACTCCCGTACGGCGAAGATCAGCAGCCAGCAGCCGATCACGGCCGTGAGCGCGAAGGTGAGCGGGAGCGGAATCTGGACCACCGCTCCGAGCACGACTCCGAGCAGGAGCAGGGCGGCGACGAGGACGACCATGTTCAGCCTTTCTGCGGGCTCTGCACGAGCACTTGAGAGTACGACTGTTCACTGACTTGTCAGTCTAGCGCCGCACATCCCTTCCCCGCCCCGGAGAACAGTTGTTTACTGAATGGCATGAGTCACACCGTCGGCAGCCGTCAGACCCAGAAGCTGAGAACCCGCCAGGCACTCCTGGACGCCGCGCTCGGACTCCTGGAGCACCAGAGCCTCAGCAGCCTGGGACTGCGCGAGGTGACCCGGGCCGCCGGACTCACACCCACCGCCTTCTACCGGCACTTCGACGACACCGCCCAACTCGGCGTGGCGCTCGTCGAGGAGACGCTGGGCAGCCTGCACGGAATGATCGGCGCGACGCTCGCCGAGACCGGCGACAGCAAGGAGCGGCTGGACCGCAGCGTGGAGCTGATCACGCGTCATGTACGTGAACAGCCTGGCCACTTCCGCTTCATCGCCCGCGAGCAGCACGGCGGCGTGGGTCCGGTCCGCGAGGCCATAGCGACCCAACTGCAGTGCTTCGCCGAGGAGGTGTCCGAGGCGCTCGCCGAGGAACCGCAGTCCCGGGGCTGGAGCGACGAGGATCTGCTGATGCTGGGCGGCCTGTACGTCGACCACATGGTGATCACGGCCTCGGCCCTGCTGGACGCGGGGCCGGGCGGCGAGCAGCGGGTGGCGGAGGTGGCCCGCCGCCGGCTGAGACTCGTCACCCTCGGCCGGCTGCACTGGCTGGACGACGCGGACGCCTGAGGCCCGCCCGGAACCGGTCCGCCGGACCGGCCGGGGTGCGCACGCAATCTCACCCGCCGCCCGCGCGCGACCTCACCCGCCCTCCGCGCCCGGCCCTCGGCCCGCTTCTCCGTACAGCGCGACGACCGCCGCCGCGTGACGGGCGAGCACGGTCCGCGCCTCCGGCGGGGAGAGCACTTCGAGGTTCGGGCCGAAAGAGAGCAAGGAACGGGCCCACTCCACCGAGTCGACGGCCAACTCGGCCCGCGCCCACTCCCCTTCCTCCCCCTCCCCCTCGGGCCTCGGCTCCCCGATCAGCGCCCCGGCGTGCAGGCGCACGAACAGATCGAGCCGGGAACGGTGCACGCGCACCCTCAGCCGTACGCCGCCGGGCCGCTCCTCGACCTGCTTGCGCAACGCGTCCCACAGGTTCGCGAGCTCCACCCCGGGCCGGCGCACGACCGTGTCGTCGGTGAGGGCGGCCCGTCGCACCCGGTCCGCCCTGAAGAGCTGCGGCACCCCGTCGCGGTCCGCGACCAGGTACCAGACGCCCGCCTTCACGACGAGGCCGTACGGATCGACGGTGTAGGCGCGCGGGGTCCGCGTACCGCTGTGCCGGTAGTCCAGCCGCAACCGTCGGTCGGCGAACACGGCATCGTGCAGTTCGGCGACATCCACGACCGGGCGCGGGCCGCTCATCCACCGCACCGGGTCGACCAGGATGCGCCTGCTGGTCAGCTCGGCGGCGGGCCGGTGCGGTGCGGGCAGGGCGGCCATCACCTTGCGCAGCGCGGACCCGAGCGCGGCGTCGAGACCGAGCGCGGCATGGGCGCCCTGCGCGGCGAGGACGAAGAGGGCGCGCGCCTCGTCGGCGGTGAGCCCCGTGACGTCCGTACGGAATCCCGGCAGCAGCGCGATACCTCCGCGCCGCCCCCGCTCGGCGTAGACGGGGACACCGGCGGCCGAGAGCGCCTCGATGTCGCGGTAGATGGTGCGCACGGAGACTTCGAGGCGCTCGGCGAGCTCACCGGCGGGCACACGGCCGCGGGTCTGGAGCAGCAGGAGGATCGAGAGCAGCCGGCCGGATTTCACGTCACCAGCTTCCCCCGCGACTCCGCTCGCCCGCGCCGCGCACCCGTACGGCTACGCGCGGGGCGCTCGCGCCAGTTGGCGGGACTGGGCCACCAGCCGGTCCGCGCTGTCCCAGACGTCCGCGTCCTCCTCCAGGTAACCGCCCGCCAGGTTGCGGGTGGTGATGGAGACGCGCAGCGGGCCGGGGGCGGGGCGGCAGCGGATGTGGGTGGTGAGTTCGATGGTCGGCGTCCAGCCCTTGAGGCCCAGCTCGAACGAGGTGGGGGGCAGCGCGTCGACGGTCAGCAGCAGCGAGAGCGGGTCGGCGTCGCGGCCGTCCGCGAGACCGAACCAGCCGCGCATCTCGCCCTTGCCGGAGGGGGCGCCGACGGCCCAGCCGACCGTCGCCGGGTCGAGCTTGATGTCGAGCCGCTCGGTGATGGCGGAGCTGCCGGGGATCGGGGCCGGGCCGTCGGCCGGGCCGAGGCAGTGCTCCAGCGGCGGGATGGCCGGCGGCTTCGCCGAGGTGCGCACCTCGTCGGACAGCGCGCCCAGATCGCCGTAGGTGGCGATCACCCGGATGCGCTCGATCTCGGTGCCGTCCTCCGCGTACTGGAAGAGGGAGGCCTGGCCGGTGGAGAGGGTGCGGCCGGTGCGGATCGTCTGGGTGCGGATCACCGCGGGGCCCGGGACGGAGGCGGTGAGGTAGTGCGCGGAGACGGAGAAGGGGTCCGCGTGCGGCAGCGCCTCGCCGAGTGCGCGGCCGAGCATGGCGAGCAGATAGCCGCCGTTGACCGCGTGGATGATCGTCCATCCGGCGGAGAGCTCGGCGTCGTAGACGCCTTCTTCGCGAAGGGTGACGGCGGTGTCGCGGTCGAACTCGCTGTCCCCGATGGTCGCCTGCGCGGTGCGCGCGGCCTGCTCTGCTGCCTGTGCCATGCGCAGCACCGTACACCGACAGTATTACTGAGCGGTAGCTTTTTTGTGGCCGGAAGATGTCGGCAGCGCATGTCGTCGACCGCCCGGAAAACGGTGTCAGGTGGCCGCGGGGCCCTCCTCGGCCGTCGCCGACCGCCGGTTGTAGGCACGCGGGGCCCGCCAGTGGAAGCGCATCGAGAGCAGCCGCAGCACGAACGCCAGGATCACCGCGGTGCCGCTGGTGAAGGCGTTGAGCACGCCGAAGCGGATGCACAGCACGATCATCGTGGCGCCGACGATCGCGGGCACCGCGTACAGATCACGGTCCCAGCGCAGCAGCGAAGGCACCTCGTTGGCCAGCACGTCGCGCAGCACACCGCCGCCGACCGCGGTGGCCAGCCCCAGGGCCGCCGACGCGGTGAGGCCGAGACCGTAGGCGTACGCCTTGACCGTGCCCGTGACGCAGAAAAGCCCGAGGCCGGCCGCGTCGAAGACATTGACGCCGACCTGGATCCGTTCGACCTGCGGATGCAGGAAGAACACCAGGCCGGCGGCGAGGAGCGGGGTGGTGAAGTAGCCGAGGTCCGTGAAGGCCGCGGGCGGGACCGCCCCGATGACGATGTCACGGAACAGCCCCCCGCCCAGCGCGGTCACCTCGGCGAGTACCGCGATGCCGAAGACATCGAAGTTCTTGCGTACGGCGAGCAGTGCGCCGGAGATCGCGAAGACGAAGATTCCGGCGATGTCGAGCGCATGCTGGACGGAGGGCGTGAACAGTTCGTTGAGCACCGGGCAATTGTGCCGGTACTACTCCTTCGGGCCGCCCTCCGACGTATCGGACGATCCCGTGCCGCCGTCCGGGGCGGTCTCCGCGGCCTCCGCGGCCTCGGGCTTCCCCACCGCGGCGGACTCCGGCTCCTCCGCCGTGGCGGCATCCTCCTCCGCCCCGGCCGACTCCGGCTTCCCCGTCGTGACGATCTCGATCGCCTCGCGCGCCGCCGCCGTCACCGTCTCGCCGGGCACCTGGTCGGGCGCGTTCTCCGGGTGGTGGCAGGCCACCTGGTGTCCGGTCTTCAGCGCGGCCAACGGCGGTTCCTGGGTCTTGCAGACCTCCGTGGCCTTCCAGCACCGGGTGTGGAAACGGCAGCCACTGGGCGGCGAGATCGGCGACGGCACGTCGCCCTTCAGCAGGATGCGCTCGCTCTTGGCCGAGCGGCGCTTCGGGTCCGGGATCGGGACCGCCGAGAGCAGCGCCTTGGTGTACGGGTGCATCGGCGCCCTGTAGAGCGACTCGCGGTCGGCCAGCTCCACGATCTTGCCGAGGTACATCACCGCGATCCGGTCCGAGACGTGCCGGACGACCGACAGGTCATGGGCGATGATCACGTACGTGAGACCCAGCTCGGTCTGGAGGTCGTCGAGCAGGTTCACGACCTGCGCCTGGATGGAGACGTCCAGCGCCGACACCGGCTCGTCCGCCACGACCAGCTTGGGGTTGAGCGCGAGCGCGCGGGCGATCCCGATGCGCTGGCGCTGGCCGCCGGAGAACTCGTGCGGATAGCGGTTGTAGTGCTCGGGGTTGAGGCCCACGACCTCCAGCAGCCGCTGCACCTCCTTCTTGACGCCGCCCTCGGGCGTGACGCCCTGCAGCTTGAAGGGGGCGCCCACGATCGTGCCGATCGTGTGCCGGGGGTTCAGCGAGGAGTACGGGTCCTGGAAGATCATCTGCATGTCGCGGCGCATCGGGCGCATGGCACCGACGCCGAGGTGCGTGATGTCCCTCCCCTCGAACTCGATCTTCCCCGCGGTGGGTTCGAGCAGCCGGGTGATCAGCCGGCCCATCGTCGACTTTCCGCAGCCGGACTCCCCGACCACGCCCAGGGTCTCGCCCGAGTGCACCTCGAAGTCGATCCCGTCGACGGCCTTCACGGCACCGGCGTTGCGCTGCAGCATCCCCTTCTTGATCGGGAAGTGCTTCTGCAGCCCGGTCACCTTGAGCAGCACCTCGCGGGAGGCGGCGTCCTCGACCGGCGCGCCGCTCCCGGCAGACCTCTGCGCCGGAACGTCCACGCCCTTGTCCTCGCTCGTCACGGCCTTGTCCTCGCTCACAGCTTGGGCGCAATCTCTTCGGTCCAGATACGCTCCCGCTGCTCCTGCGACATGTGGCAGGCCGCCCAGTGCCGGCTGCCGACCTCCTGCAGCTCGGGCCGAACGGTGCGGGTCACGTCGTCCTTGGGCACATCCGCGTACGGGCAGCGCGGGTTGAAGGCGCAGCCCGAGGGGATGTTGATGAGCGACGGCGGGGACCCCTTGACCGGGATGAGCCGGTCGGTCTGGTCGCGGTCGAGGCGCGGCATCGAGCCCAGCAGACCCCAGGTGTAGGGGTGCCGGGGCTCGTAGAACACCTTCTCGGCCGGTCCGCGCTCGACGCAGCGCCCGCCGTACATCACCAGGATGTCGTCGGCGAGCTCGGCCACGACGCCCAGGTCGTGGGTGATGACGATGACCGCCGAGCCGAACTCCTTCTGCAGATCCCGGATCAGGTCGAGGATCTGCGCCTGGACGGTCACGTCCAGCGCGGTCGTCGGTTCGTCGGCGATCAGCAGCTCGGGGTTGTTGACCAGCGACATGGCGATCATCGCGCGCTGGCGCATCCCGCCGGAGAACTCGTGCGGATAGCTGTCGACACGCTTGTCGGGCTGCGGGATGCCGACCCGGTCGAGCATCTCGACCGCACGCTTGCGGGCGGTCTTCTTGTCCACGTCGTGATGGACCCGGTACGCCTCCACGATCTGCTTGCCGATCGTGTAGTACGGGTGCAGCGCGGAGAGCGGGTCCTGGAAGATCATGGCCATGTCCCGGCCGCGCAGCTTGCGCACCTCGTCCGGGTCCGCGGACAGCAGTTCCTTGCCGTCCAGCCAGATCTCGCCGGAGACCTGCGGCTTGCGCTTTCCGTACTGGCCCGTGGTGTGCAGGCCCATGATGCCCAGCGACGTGACGGACTTGCCGGAGCCGGACTCGCCGACGATGCCGAGGGTCTTGCCCTTCTCCAGCTGGAAGTTGAGCCCGTCGACGGACTTGACCAGGCCGTCGTCGGTCGGGAAGTGCACCTTGAGGTCGCGCACTTCGAGGAAGGCCGTGGGAGCGGGCGAGCCGGCCGGGGCGGGTTCGCCCAGCGCGGCACCGCTCTTGTGCAGTTCGGTCATCCCAGCCTCACTCGCGGGTCGATGACGGCGTACATGATGTCGACGACGAGGTTGGCGACGGCGATCGCGAGAGCCGCGAACAGGGTGACGCCGAGAATCACCGGCAGGTCCTTGTTGCTGATGGCCTGGACTGCCGCGAGCCCGAGCCCCGGCAGGTTGAACGTGGACTCGGTGAGGACGGCGCCACCGAGGAGCACGCCGATGTCGAGGCCGAAGACGGTGAGGATCGGGGTCATCGCGGAACGCAGGGCGTGCCGGGTGATGACGCTGCCCTCGCCCAGCCCCTTGGCGCGGGCGGTACGGATGTAGTCCTCGCCCAGCACTTCGAGCATGGTGGCTCTGGTGAGCCGGGCGTACATCGCGGCGTTCAGGAAGGCGAGCACGATCCACGGCAGGATCAGGGTCTGGAACCAGGTGCCGATGCCGTCGTCCGTGGAGAGGTTGTCGGCGATGTGCACCCAGCCGAGGTTGTGCACGAAGAGGCCCATCGCGACCATGCCGGTGAAGAAGATCGGCAGGGAGACACCGCCGAGGGCGGTGGTCATCGCGGCACGGTCCCAGATGCTGCCGCGCTTGAGCGCGGACACCACACCGGTGGCGACACCGCCGAGGAGCCACAGGACACAGGCACCGGCGGCGAGCGCGCCGGTGACGGGCAGGGCGTCCTTGAGGGTGGTCCAGACCGGTACCTCGGTGCGGAAGGAGTACCCGAAGCAGGGTGCGGCGCAGTGGGTGACGTCGTCACCGTTGGCGTAGTCGCGCCCCAGCGGGATGCCCTTGACGAAGTCCCAGAACTGGACGAGAAGGGGGTCGTCGAGACCCAGTTTGATCCGGATGCCCGCGAGCTGCTCGGCACCGGAAGCCTTGCCGGCGAAGAGGACTGCGACGTCCTGACCCGCCCACTTGGGCAGCATGAAGAAGATGGTGAAGGTCGCGAGCAGTACGACGAGCACCATGATGACTACGGCGAACAGGCGCCGGATGAGATAAGCAAGCACTGTGCGCGGCCCGGCGGTGGCCGGGAACCCCTTGTGGGGGCTCCCGGCCACCGCCACGGCCATCACCTGCCCTTCGGACTGGCGGGTTTCGGCGGCGGTGGGGCAGTCAACGGGGTTGACTGCGAATGCTGTTGACTACAGCGGCTACTTGACGACGCCGAGCGAGACGTAGTCGTAACGGCCGTTGTAGGCGTCGGACATGTAGGCGTTCGTCAGCCGCTTGCCACGCCAGGTGATGTTCTTCTCGTAGATGAAGGGCATCCAGTCGGCCTGGTCGAGGATCCGCTTGTCGAGCTGCTTGTAGATCTCGCCGGCCTTGTCCGCGTCGGTCTCCGCGATGGCGTTGTCGAAGAACTTGTCGATCTGCGGGTCCTTGAGCTGCGACTCGTTGTAGTTACCGGTCTCCGACAGGAACCGGCTGTCCCACAGCGGCTGACCGAAGCCCTGGCCGGACGGGAAGTCCGGGCCCCAGCCGCTCATCGTCATGCCGTAGCCGCGCTTCTTCACGACGGACGGCGAGCCGGTGATGCTGGAGGCCTCGGCGCCGTCGATCGGGTCGACCTCGATCTTGATGCCGACCTTGCCGAGCTGCGCCTGCAGCGCCTCGGCGACGTCGACCTCGCCCGGGTTGTTGTTACGGGCGGAGAGCTTGGTGGAGAAGCCGTTCGGCTGGCCGCACTGCTTCAGCTCGTCCTTGGCCTTGGCCTCGTCCGGCTTGCCCTTGCGGGCGAGGACACCGTACGGGTCGTAGTCGCTGTGGCCCTTGATGGAGGCCGGCAGGGTGCTGTTGGCGATCGCGCCACCGGCGATCTCGCCACCGCGGGTCTGCTGCAGGGCAGCGAAGTCCGTGGCGTAGAAGACGGCCTTGCGGCAGTGGACGTCGTCCAGCGGCTTCGCCGTGTGGACGAGCGCGACGTAGCGGACGAAGGACGTCTGCATGTTGTCGACGCTGTCCTTGTGGTCCTGGACGGCGGTGACGCGGCCGGACTGGGTCATGCCGGTGCCGTTGAGGTCGACGTCGTAGTCGCCCTCCATCAGCTTCTTGTCGTTCTCCTCCAGGTTGGCGGAGATCGTCACGGTGACCTTGTCCGGGAGCGCGGCGCGCACCGGGTCCGAGGACTTGTCCCACTTGTCGTTGCGGACGAGGACGATGCTCTTGCCCGGCTTGTACGTCTCGAACTTGTACGGGCCCGAGGAGAACGGCCGCTGGGTGTACTTCGCCTTGGTGTCCTCCGACGCCTTCACGGGCGAGCCGGAGGGCATGGCGAGGAACTGCTCGAAGTCACCGTTGGGCTTGGGCAGCTTGAAGACGATGGTGCTGTCGTCGGGCGTCTCGATCGCCTTCAGACCGAGCTTGTCCGGCGACGAGTCCTTGTACGGGCCCTTGTACTCGTGCTTGGGGTCCAGCGTCTGCATCAGGTACTGCGGGCCACCGGTGATGGTGTCCGTCGCCCAGATGCGCTCGATGCCGTACTTGACGTCCTTGGAGGTCAGCTTGGAGCCGTCCTCCCAGGTGACGCCGGGGCGCAGCTTGTACGTGTACGTCTTGCCGCCGTCCGTGATCTCACCGGGGCCGGTGGCGAGGTCGCCGACCAGCTTGGTGGACGCGGCGCCGGGCTTGGTGTCGTACGTGACCAGCTGGCGGGTGTAGAAGCGCATGAAGTCCCACGCCATGCCGTAGTAGGCGCGCTGGGGGTCGGCGGAGTCGAGGTCCTGCTTGCCGACCATCTTCAGCGTTCCACCCTTCTTGGTGGACGCGTTGGCGACCTTGTTGAACGCCGCGTTGAAGCCGGCGCCCTTCGCCTTGCTGTCGCCGCCCTTGTCGCCGCCGCCGCCGCACGCGGTGGTGGTCATCAGCGCCGCGACCACGAGGGCCGCACCCGCGGTGAGCCGTCGTTTCGAGGTAACTGTGGACATTTTCTCGCAACCTCCGAGATCGCGGTCCCAGGCCATTGCTTGCCGGAGAACCATGGGAAGAGCCACCTGACAGTGCGGCAGGGGCAAGTCGTGGGCTATCGGGTCCCCTTGGGATCCAGGGCGTCGCGCAGCCCGTCCCCGAAGAGGTTGAAGGCCAGCACGGTGATGAAGATCGTCACGCCGGGGAAGACCATGAACATCGGGTCGTGCTCGTACGTCTCCAGGGCGTCCCGCAGCATTCCGCCCCAGGAGGCCGTGGGCGGCCGCACACCAGCACCGAGGAAGCTGAGGGCCGCTTCGGTGAGGATGTTGGTGGGGATCATGAGCGTCGCGTAGACGGTGATCGGCGCCACCAGGTTCGGCAGCAGCTCGCGGAAGAGGATGTGGCCGCGCCCGCCGCCGAGACTGCGCGCCGCCTCCACGTATTCGCGCTCACGCAGTGAAAGCGTCTGCCCCCGGACGATGCGTCCCACGTACGGCCAGCCGAAGAAGCCGATGACGGCGACGAGCACGGCGATGCGCACCCCGCTGCCGGTGAGGCCGAGCAGGTCGTCGGGGAGGACCGAGACGAGGGAGATGATGAAGAGGAGCTGCGGGAACGACAGCAGCACGTCCATCACCCGGCTGATCACCGCGTCGATCCAGCCGCCGAAGTAGCCGGCGACGATCCCGAAGAGCGTGCCGAGGGCCACCGCGACCAGGGCTGCCAGGAACGCCACGAGGAGCGAGATCTGGGCGCCGTAGACGATCCGGCTGAAGATGTCGCGCCCCTTGTTCGGCTCGACGCCGAAGAGGAAGTCACCGCTGACGCCGCCGAGGCTGCCCTGGGGGAGGTTGGTCAGCGGGTCGAGCTTGTCCTGGTGGAAGTCGTTCGGCGGGTGGCCGAGCAGGCCCACGATCAGCGGCGCCAGGACGGCCACCAGGATCAGGACGAGGACAACGATGCCACCCGTCAGAGCGACCTTGTCCTGCTTGAGGCGGTTCCAGGCGATCTGCTTGAGGGAGCGCCCCTCGACCTTCTTCGTCCCGGAGTCGACTGCGGGACCGCCGGTCGCGATCGGGTCCGCTTCCGTGGTCGGCTCGTGCAGTGGTGCCGTCATCGTGGCAAGGACCCCTCTCAACCGGCGGTGGCCGGGCCGAACTGGCCGCTGTGGCGGCGCGATCAGTCAGTCGTACGCAGAGGCGGCAAGACGCCCTTGCTGCGGGAGTCTTCATTGCCGTCGCGACCGGTAGCCATAGCGACAGGCGAATGGATGCCTAACCGTGATGCGGTCAGGGGTGTTCCGTTATCCGGACGGATGTGAACGCCCCTCGAACACGGGCCAGTTGAGGTGGAAGAGGGGCACGCGCACAGATTCGTGCCGCTTTCACCACCAGACCTCCCCAGCACGGAAATCCCGGACATGGAGGGCGAGATGCACCGGGATGCCGTGAACACGTGCCCACATTTCGGGAGTTGACCCTCTATGGGTATGTCCCGGGAATCAGGAACGTACACCTGCATTCCGGGCACACCGGCTTCACGCGGTCGCGTGGCGGGCGCCCGGCGCCTCCGGTCGCCTTCACGGATGCCCGGAACCCCTGGATGCCAGGAACCTTGTCCGCATCCACGGACACCGGGAACGCACGGTGCGCCCGCAGGCGCCGGGAACGCACGGTGCGCTGACGGACACCGGGAACGGCCGGAGCACCACGGACACCGGGTACGGCCGACCGCACGCCCCTACCGGTACGCGCGACTCCGACGGCGCGCGTTCAGTACACGCGGCTCCGACGGCGCACGCTCAGTACGCGCCCTGCGGCGGCGGATAGCCGTAGCCCGCCACCGGGGCAGCCGGGGCCGCCGGGGCATGGGCCTCGCGGTCGTAGAACGGACGGGCGTTGGCGCGCAGCCACATCGCGACCGGGTCGTACTCGTCGGACATCGCGACGGTGGAGACGGGCAGCCCGTCCGGGACCGCGCCGATCGACTGCTGCATCATCGCGCGCACCGCGTCGACCGAGCTCTGGCTCGTGTCGTAGAGGTCGAGGCCGATGGCGAGATAGGGGACGCCGAGCGCGGGCTGCACCCAGGCGCGGCGCAGCGAGCGGATCGCGGGGGTGTGGTGGGCGTTCTGCGCGAGCAGGGCGTAGAACTGCGGGATCTCGATGGCCGGCTCGGTGAGCCGGAGGGGGCCCGCGGGCATCCGGTCGAGGCCGGTGGCGATCCGGCGCAGGTCCAGCCAGGGGATGCCGACGCCGCCGCCCGGGGCGTGCGGGTTGAGCCAGATGCCCCAGCGGTCGGGGAAGAGGGCGCGCGCGATGTCGCGCCCGCCGACCAGCTCATGGGCCCGGTTCCAGCCGCTGGCCGAGAGCTCCTGGGCGGAGGTCACACAGGGGGCGTAGCCGAGACCGTCGAGCTCCATGTTTCCGTACTGGGCGTCGGGCGAGCCCGCCTGGCCGTGCCAGAGGAGCATCCAGATCCGGCCGTTCGCGAGGGCCTGCAGCAGCGCCTCGTACGCGTCGTAGCGCCCGGGCGTCACTTGGCGCAGCATGTGCTCGACCTGCCCGGCCGCCGCGGTGCCTGACGCACTCACCTGGTCCCGCCCCTCTTCGATCCACTGTGTCGGCCCGCCGCTCCCGGGGCACACGGGTGCGGCATGATGCCGAGGCACCAGCCATCAAACCAGCTTATGCGCCGGTCCTGACACCGACTTGACGCCATGGGCCGACGTGGCGATCGGCTCCGGGGCCGTCGGCGTGCTACAGGGTCTCGCGCCGGTAGAACGGCCGGACCTTCTCCCGCATCCAGTCACCGACCGGGTCCTGTGCCACATCGAGCAGGACCAGGTTCACCGGCCAGGGCACCTCGACGCGGCCCAGCGCGCGGCCGAGGGCGTCCATCGGTGCGTTGCGTCCGGCGCCCTCCCAGGTGGAGAACTCGACGCCTATGAAGAGGACGGGCTCGCCGCCCTCAACGCTGGCCAGCGCTCGGCGGGCAGTGAGCACGACGCCGCTCTCCTCGAATTCACCGGCCGCCGCGGCGAGGAAGTCGACGGGCTCCTCCTGCCAGGACGGTTCGAACAGCCGGACCCGGCCGCCGGTGGCAGGCCCGTCCAGCGGGGTGCGTCCGGCGCGGCAGAGCTCGGCCACGGCGGGCGGCGGCAGCGGCATCCCGACGGCACCGCCCGGATTCACCGCGATACCGAGCTGCGGGGGCAGGCCGCGGGCGAAGTCGCGGGCGGGCGCGACGGTGAAGGACATTTGGGTGCCGACGCAGGTGAGGAACTGCTGTTCGGAGCTGAACACGGGAACGTACGCGGCGCCGTCGATCTCCAGCGTCGGCAGGTCCAGGTCCGGGGAGTCGGGTCCGCCGCCGTTGGGCAGGGGCACCCAGACCTGACTGCGCCCGAGCACCTCGACGAGCCGTCCGCCCGCCTCCGGGCTGCCCACCGAGGCCATCAGTACCTCTTCGAGCTCATTGGCCGGCCATCCGCTCTGCGGATGGGACTGGACCTGCGCCGGAATGTCCACTGCTCCCCCTTCTTGCCCGAGTCTTCCGGCAGAAGGTTAACGTCCGGCCGCCCGCCCCTACGGTGCCGAGGCGAACGTGATCCGGCCCAGCGACCCCGCCGCCTCGCGGTCCAGCAGCACCGCCGACGCGCAGCCGGGCGGCAGCAGGCCGGTCTCGATGCCCCGCAGCAGCTTCCCCACCGCCCTGCGATGCCGGGCGAACGCGTATCCGGAGACGCCCCGCCCGCGCTCCCGCTGGCCTTCCCTCGCCGTCTGCGGTGTGACGTCGAGCAGGACGAGGTGGAGGACGCGGCCCCGGCGGCGCGCGTCACGGGCCAGCCAGCCGCGCACCCACGCCTGGGTTCCGCAGTCGTGGACGACGACGGACTCGCCGGCGCGCAGCGCCCGCCACAGTCCCCGGTAGTGGGCGGCGCGGACCAGCGGACGGTAGAGGGCGTACGGGAGTAAGCGGGGCATCAGCCGGGCCCAGCGGTCCCGGGTGTCCTGGGAGTCGATGGCGCGGTCCGTCGTCACCGTCCGCCGGATGAACGTCGATTTGCCGCTGCCGGGCAGTCCGGAGACCACCACCACGTCGCCCGCCGCGAAGTGCAGGCTGCGCGGGCCGCGCCCGGCCCGCGCCCGCAGGTCCCGTACGCCGGGCATGCGCGGGTCGAGCGTCTCCCCGGCCGGGACCCCCGGCTGTGCGGGCATCGCGTCGTGCGCGACTCCCGCGGTGGTCGCGTACCGCTGCAACGTCATCGCCCTCCCCTTGTCGGGTCACCCGCGTATGCCCCTGAAGTGTAAAGAAAAGGTAATGCGACACAACCGTCCACGCCGTCGATTCCGAGGGGGGACCGGGGCCCCACTCCGACGGGATGCGTGCGATGATGACCCGGCCAACTGCATAAAGGCCGCTTGAATCCGCGCGGGAGAGTTCCGGTCACTGCATGTGCCGGGCGCCGAAGGAGCAAGTTCCTCCCTTGAATCTCTCAGGCCCCGTACCGCGTGGATGAGGCAGATCTGAAAAGCGGGCCGCTCCGCGGCTCCACCCAAGGTGCAAGCCGAACCCCTCAGGGGGCTCTCGGCGAACCTCTCAGGTTCCGATGACAGATGGGGAGGGATTGTCCTCGTCGTCATGCCCTGGGAGTCACATCCATGAGCACCGCCCCCCGTCTCACCGCCCTCGATGCCCTGCACCGTTCACTGGGCGCGACCATGACCGACTTCGCGGGCTGGGACATGCCCCTGCGGTACGCCAGCGAGCGCGACGAGCACAACGCGGTGCGCACCAGGGCCGGTCTCTTCGACCTGTCCCACATGGGCGAGATCACCGTCACCGGCCCCGAGGCCGCGGCCGCCCTGAACTTCGCGCTGGTCGGCAACATCGGCACCGTCGCCGTGGGCCGCGCCCGCTACACGATGATCTGCGCCGAGGACGGCGGCATCCTGGACGACCTGATCGTCTACCGGCTGGGCGAGACCGAGTACATGGTCGTCGCCAACGCGGGCAACGCCCAGATCGTGCTGGACGCGCTGACCGCGCGGGCCGACGGCTTCGACGCCGAGGTCCGCGACGACCGCGACGCGTACGCGCTGCTCGCCGTCCAGGGCCCGGAGTCCCCCGCCATCCTGGCCTCGGTCACCGACGCCGACCTGGACGGCCTGAAGTACTACGCCGGCCTGCCCGGCACGGTCGCCGGTGTGCCCGCGCTGATCGCCCGCACCGGCTACACCGGCGAGGACGGCTTCGAGCTGTTCGTCGCCCCCGAGCACGCCGAGCAGCTGTGGAAGGCCCTCACCGAGGCGGGCGCCTCCCGCGGTCTGATCCCGTGCGGGCTCTCCTGCCGCGACACGCTGCGCCTGGAGGCGGGCATGCCGCTCTACGGGCACGAGCTGACCACCGGGCTGACCCCCTTCGACGCCGGCCTCGGCCGGGTCGTGAAGTTCGAGAAGGACGGCGACTTCGTCGGCCGCGAGGCCCTGAAGGCCGCCGCCGAGCGCGCCGAGACCGCCCCGCCCCGCAAGCTGGTCGGGCTGATCGCCGAGGGCCGCCGGGTGCCGCGCGCCGGTTTTTCCGTGGTCGCCGGCGGCGAGGTCGTCGGCGAGGTCACCTCGGGCGCCCCGTCGCCCACCCTGGGCAAGCCGATCGCCATCGCGTACGTGGACGCCGCGCACGCCACGCCCGGCACCACGGGCGTCGGAGTGGACATTCGGGGCAGCCGCGAGCCGTACGAGGTCGTGGCGCTGCCGTTCTACAAGCGTCAGAAGTGACGTCCGCGCACCTCAGAAGTGACGCATTCCCGTCTCACACCGTAAGACCACCGTTCATCAGCACTCCCACGCGTACAGGAGAATTCAGGTCATGAGCAACCCCCAGCAGCTGCGGTACAGCAAGGAGCACGAGTGGCTGTCGGCCGTCGAGGACGGTGTGGCGACGATCGGTATCACCGAGTACGCCGCCAACGCGCTCGGCGATGTCGTCTACGCGCAGCTCCCCGAGGTCGGTGACACGGTGACCGCGGGCGAGACCTGCGGCGAGCTGGAGTCGACCAAGTCGGTGAGCGACCTGTACTCGCCGGTGACCGGTGAGGTCACCGCCGCGAACCAGGACGTCGTGGACGACCCGTCGCTGGTGAACTCCGCTCCTTTCGAGGGCGGCTGGCTGTTCAAGGTACGTGTGGCGGAGGAGCCGAAGGACCTGCTCTCCGCCGACGAGTACTCCGAGTTCTCCGGCCACTGAGACCCCAAGGGACCACCTGATGTCGCTTCTCAACTCCTCCCTCCACGAGCTGGACCCGGACGTCGCCGCCGCTGTCGACGCCGAGCTCCACCGTCAGCAGTCCACCCTCGAAATGATCGCCTCGGAGAACTTCGCTCCGGTCGCGGTCATGGAGGCCCAGGGCTCCGTCCTCACCAACAAGTACGCCGAGGGCTACCCCGGCCGCCGCTACTACGGCGGCTGCGAGCACGTCGACGTCGTCGAGCAGATCGCCATCGACCGCATCAAGGCGCTGTTCGGCGCCGAGGCCGCGAACGTCCAGCCGCACTCCGGTGCGCAGGCCAACGCCGCCGCGATGTTCGCGCTGCTGAAGCCGGGCGACACGATCATGGGCCTGAACCTGGCCCACGGCGGTCACCTGACGCACGGCATGAAGATCAACTTCTCCGGCAAGCTCTACAACGTGGTCCCGTACCACGTCGACGAGACCGGCGTCGTGGACATGGCCGAGGTCGAGCGGCTGGCCAAGGAGTCCAAGCCGAAGCTGATCGTCGCCGGCTGGTCCGCGTACCCCCGTCAGCTGGACTTCGCCGCCTTCCGCCGCATCGCGGACGAGGTCGGCGCGTACCTGATGGTCGACATGGCGCACTTCGCCGGCCTGGTGGCCGCGGGTCTGCACCCCAACCCGGTGCCGCACGCCCACGTCGTCACGACCACCACGCACAAGACCCTCGGCGGTCCGCGCGGTGGCGTCATCCTGTCGACGCAGGAGCTCGCCAAGAAGATCAACTCGGCGGTCTTCCCGGGCCAGCAGGGCGGCCCGCTGGAGCACGTGATCGCGGCCAAGGCGGTCTCGTTCAAGATCGCGGCGACCGAGGAGTTCAAGGAGCGCCAGCAGCGCACCCTGGACGGCGCCCGCATCCTCGCCGAGCGGCTGGTCCAGCCGGACGTCACCGAGGTCGGTGTCTCCGTGCTGTCCGGCGGTACGGACGTCCACCTGGTCCTCGTCGACCTGCGCAACTCCGAGCTGGACGGCCAGCAGGCCGAGGACCGGCTGCACGAGCTGGGCATCACGGTCAACCGGAACGCCATCCCGAACGACCCGCGTCCGCCGATGGTCACCTCGGGTCTGCGGATCGGTACGCCGGCCCTGGCCACCCGCGGTTTCCAGGCCGAGGACTTCACCGAGGTCGCGGAGATCATCGCCGCCGCGCTCAAGCCGTCCTACGACGCGGACAGCCTGAAGGCCCGCGTCGTCGCGCTGGCCGAGAAGTTCCCGCTGTACCCCGGTCTGAAGTAGTCCGGGACGCGGCTCGTCCCGAGTAATACGGGACACAGTTCGTCACCTTTCGGGCGGGGCACCACGCACACTGGTCAGTGAGCGCGGTGCCCCATCCCTTGTCCCCGCTGCTCTTCGGGCCGACCGGTCCGTACCGCACCACCCGGCAGACAACGGCGTCTACCAACCCTTAGGAGTCTCCCGTGGCCATCTCGGTCTTCGACCTGTTCTCGATCGGCATCGGCCCGTCCAGCTCCCATACGGTCGGCCCGATGCGCGCCGCCCTCATGTTCGCGCGCCGGCTGAAGAACGAGGGCCTGATCGCCCACACCGCCTCGATACGCGCCGAGCTCTACGGCTCCCTCGGCGCGACCGGTCACGGCCACGGCACCCCCAAGGCCGTCCTGCTCGGCCTGGAGGGCGAGTCGCCCCGCACCGTCGACGTGGAGTCCGCCGACGAGCGGGTGGAGCGGATCCGCACCACCGGCCGGATCAATCTGCTCGGCATGCACGAGATCGACTTCGACGCCGACGAGCAGCTGGTCCTGCACCGCCGCAAGGCCCTGCCCTACCACGCCAACGGCATGACGATCCTCGCCTTCGACCGGGACGGCTCGACGCTGCTGGAGAAGACCTACTACTCGGTCGGCGGCGGCTTCGTGGTCGACGAGGACGCGGTGGGCGAGGACCGGATAGTCCTCGACGACACCGTGCTGAAGCACCCCTTCCGCACCGGTGACGAACTGCTGCGGCTCTCCAAGGACACCGGCCTGTCCATCTCCTCGCTGATGCTGGAGAACGAGAAGGCCTGGCGCACCGAGAACGAGATCCGCTCGGGTCTGCTGGACATCTGGCACGTCATGCAGGCCTGCGTCTCGCGCGGCATGACCCGCGAGGGCATCCTGCCCGGCGGTCTCAAGGTCCGCCGCCGTGCCGCGACCACAGCGCGTCAGCTGCGTGCCGAGGGCGACCCACAGGCCCACGCGATGGAGTGGATCACCCTCTACGCGATGGCGGTCAACGAGGAGAACGCGGCAGGCGGACGCGTCGTCACCGCACCCACCAACGGCGCCGCGGGCATCATCCCGGCCGTGCTGCACTACTACATGAACTTCGCGGCGGGCGGCGCCACCGAGGCGGAGAAGGAGGACGGCGTCGTCCGCTTCCTCCTGGCCGCCGGAGCCATCGGCATGCTCTTCAAGGAGAACGCCTCCATCTCCGGTGCCGAGGTCGGCTGCCAGGGCGAGGTCGGCTCCGCCTGCTCCATGGCCGCGGGCGCCCTCGCCGAGGTCCTGGGCGGCACCCCGGAACAGGTCGAGAACGCCGCCGAGATCGGCATGGAACACAATCTCGGCCTGACCTGCGACCCGGTCGGCGGGCTCGTCCAGATCCCGTGCATCGAGCGCAACGGCATGGCCGCGGTCAAGGCCGTCACGGCGGCGAAGATGGCGCTGCGCGGCGACGGCAGCCACAAGGTCTCCCTGGACAAGGTCATCAAGACCATGAAGGAGACGGGCGCGGACATGAGCGTGAAGTACAAGGAGACCGCGCGCGGCGGGCTCGCGGTGAACATCATCGAGTGCTGAGGCTCTAGGCCCTGACCAGCGCTTTTGTGTCTTTCAGCGCCGTCAGGGCCTTCCCTGCTCCCGCACGCCTGCCTCCTGACTCCCGGCCCATCGGTCCGGCCCGCCGAGGCGGCGGCGTTCAGCGCGGAACCACCCAGCTCGGCACCCAGGTCCCTGCGGCGTCGTGGCCGGCCGTGGTGGCGGCGAGGTGGGCGCGGAGGGTGGCCAGCGCGGGGTGGGGGTTGTCGCGGTGCCAGAGGAGCGAGTGCGGGTAGACGGGCATCGGGTCGGTCACCGGGATGCGGCGCAGGCCGTGGCCTGCGGGCCAGACGAGGCGGGAGTGCTCGCCCATGAAGGTGGCCAGGGCCGGGGTGTCGGCGACGGTGTCGAGGAGTGCGTCGGAGCCGAAGTTGGGGCCGGTCGCCTCGATGGTGAGTCCGAACTCGGCGACGAGATCGTCGTAGTAGGCACCCCACTCGGTGCCGGGGACGATGCCGGGCATCCAGATCCGGTGCCCGACGAGCTGAGCGAGAGTCACGGACCGGGCGCCCGCCAGCGCGTGGGCGGGGCCGGTGAGGAGCTGGAGCGGCTCGTCGAGCACCCGGACGGACTCGATGTCCTCGGGAAGGGGCCGGCCGGGCACGGCGACGGCACGGAAGGACACGTCGATCGCGCCGGACCGGAGGGCCGCGACGGCCGTCTCGATGTCGAACAGCATCACCACGTCGAGCTCGATCTCGGGGTGCGCGCGGTGGAAGCCGCGCATCAGGCCCGACTGCGCGGTGCGCGAGGCGATCACGTCGACGCGCAGCGGCCGGCGGCCGGTGCGCACGGACGCGTCCGCGCGCTCGGCGACGCGCAGCAGTTCGCGCGCGTGGGGCAGGAACGCCTGCCCGTCGATGGTGAGCTCGGCGCCGCGCGGGGTGCGGGTGAACAGCCGCACCCCGAGGTTGCGCTCCAGCGCGGCGATGCGCTTGGAGACGGCCTGCTGGGTGACCGCCAGCTCGGCGGCGGCCTCCTGGAACTGCCCCGCGTCGGCGGCGGCGACGAAGGTCCGGACGGTGTCGAGGTCCATACCTACACCCTATGGGCACAACCACTGGTTGTGGCCGACGGCTCTGCCGTTGTTTGATCCCCAGGCCTGCTGCCCGCTTTGATACTTCCGATCGCGGATCGGTTGTGCGGGTGAGTGACGAGGGGCGTCGGACATGAGGAACGGGCACCGGTTGGGGCGACGGTTCGGGTGGCTCTGGGGAGCGTACGGGACCAGCGCGCTCGGCACCTGGCTCGCCTTCGGCGCGTTCCCGCTGATCGCCATCCAGGTGCTGCACGCCGGGCCGGCGGAGGTCGCGGCGTTGTCCTCCGTGGGGGCGGCGGTGGGCGCGGCCGTGGCGGTGCCGCTCGGCCCGTGGGTGGAGTTCCGCCGCAAGCGGCAGGTGCTGATCGGGACGGACCTGGTGCGGTTCGCGGCGCTGCTGACGATCCCCGCCGCGTTCGCGCTCGGCGTGCTCACCTTCCTTCAGCTCCTGCTGGTCTCGGTCGTCGTCGCGGCGGCCGACATCACCTTCCGCGCCGCCTCCGGCGCGTACCTGAAGACGCTGCTGCCGGCCGAGGACCTGCTCGTCGCCAACGCCCGCTTCGAGTCCACGGCCTGGACGACCACGATCATCGGACCGCCGCTGGGCGGCGTGGCGATCGGGCTCCTCGGCCCGGTGGCCACGGTGGTGGCCGACGCGGTCAGCTACCTGCTCTCGGCCCTGGGCATCCGCGCGATGGGCGGGCACGCACCGCGGCCCGAGCGCCGGGAGGCGACGCGCATGCGGGCCGGGGACCTGCTCGACGGCTGGCGGTACATCCTCGCCGACGCGACGCTGCGTCCGCTGTTCTTCAACACCGCCTTGTTCAACGGCCTGGTGATGGCCGCCCAGCCGCTGCTGGCCGTCCTGATGCTCGGACCACTCGGGTTCGCGCCGTGGCAGTACGGCCTCGCCTTCGCCGCGCCCTCGATCGGCGGGCTGCTCGGTTCACGGCTGGCCCGACCGCTCGTCACCCGGTTCGGGCAGCACCAGGTCCTGGTCGTGGCCGGGATCCTACGCGCGATCTGGCCCGTCGGCCTGGCCTTCATCGGGCCGGGCGGCGGAGGGCTGCTGCTGGTGATGGGCGTCGAACTCGGGCTCATCTTCTGCTGCGGGGTCTTCAACCCCGTCTACGCCACCTACCGCCTCGAACGCACCGCGACCGACCGGGTCGCCCGCACCCTGTCCGCCTGGTCGGTGACGACCAAGGCCTCGACCGCGCTCCTGACGGCCGCATGGGGCGTGCTGGGCGGCCTGCTCGGCCCGCGTACGGCCATCGGCCTGGCCGGCGTGCTCCTGCTGGCGACCCCGCTGCTGCTCCCCCGCCGCGCGGCAATGCCTCTCACCGAGCCGGAGCCGGCACCGAACCACACCTGACAGACCGCCACGGCCGTCACCGCGACCGGGTTGCGCCGCCCCTGTCGGAGCGGGTTCACCCCTGCGCGTACAGCTCGGGTATGAGCGCGACGGCCTCCGCCGTGGCCCGTGGGGTCGCGGCGCGGCACATCGTGGCTCACGTGCCCCATGTGCAGTCGGCCCCCATACGCGCTCTCGCGTATCAGGGCGCCCTCATCACCCAAGGAGAGAAAATGACCGTCACGACCCCGGCGCTGGACCCCCGCACGGCCGCACTGCTCGTCATGGATTTCCAGCAGGGAATCCTGGCCTCGCTCCCTGACTCGGCCGACCCGGAAGCGCTGCTGTCACGGGTGGCCGGCGCCATCGCCGACATGCGAGCGCACGGCGCCGCCATCGCCTACGTGCGAGTCGGATTCACCGAGGCCGACTGGGCGGCGATCCCGCCGACCAACACGGCTTTCTCCTTCCTCGGCCGGCAGCGCCTCATGCACCACGCGGATCCCGCCACAGACCTCCACCATCAGCTCGCTCCCGAGTCCGGCGACATCACCGTCCGCAAGACCCGCTACGGCGCGCTGTCCACTACGGACCTGGACCGGCAACTGCGGGATCGCGGAATCACCACCCTGGTCATCGCCGGCATCACCACCAGCGGCGTCGTACTGTCCACCCTCACCGACGCCGCCGACCGCGACTACCAGCTCTACGTCCTCTCCGACGGCGTCACCGACCCGGACCCGCAAGCCCACCAGACCCTGATGACCAGCATTTTCCCGAGGCTGGCCCACATCATCGACACCGCCGAACTCCGCTCGCTCCTGCACGAGAAGGCGGCGCCGCCGAGCTGCTGACCATCGCGGAGGACCTGCGGCACCACGGCATCCGACTCGAACTCCGCACCGACCCCCTGCAAGGGCCACGGCCTCGGAGCCGCCCCGCACACCAGGCGCACCTGGCCGATCTGCTGCCGTCACCCCGCACAGTCACTCACAGGTAGAGCTGCCGCTTACAGGTGCGGCAGTGGGTCTTGCCGCCGCGCTTCTCGGTCTGCCGGTGCTCGCACGTCACGGCCTGGTTCACGGCCATGTTCACGACTTGGTCCGGGGCCCGGTGCTTGGTCCTGCTCCTGGCCTCCGTCCCGGCCGTCGTATCTCCCCCGCAGGCAGGGCCGACGGGCGCGTCCATGGCGTGCGACTGGACGCGCACCATGTGGTCGAGTTCCGCGACGCACGGGCCGCACGCGTACACGTCGCCCGTCGCGCCGGGGGTGTGCACGGAGCCGACCCACAGCACGCGCACGCCCTCGCGTCGGCAGTACAGCCAGCAGTTGCCCGTCACCCACGCGTTGCCGTCGTCCGTCCGCGCGACCGGCGGCCACGCATCGCGCCAAGGACGTTCGGCGGCCGGAGCGAAACTCACACCGCGCCTCCGCTCGCCCGCACCGGCGCAGCTGTCCTACCCGGCGCAGCCGTCTCACCCGGCTCGGCCATCTCACCCCGCTCGGCCGTCGGCCGCATGACCGCGTAGTCGCGAAAGTTCCGGTGGTAGCGCCGGTGTCCGGTCTCCTGCGTGTGCCTGCGCTGCCACTCCTCGACCGGCGCCGGATGGATGTACGCACCGGACCGCGCGCCGCACTCGGTTTCGTCGCCGGACACGCAACGGACCTCGTACTCCGGCTCCGCCGTCGCGTCCTGCTCGATGGTGAACGGGACGTAGCGGAAGACGCTCCGGGTCACCGCCCCGCCCCCTTCTCGATGACCGCCGCCAGCGCGCGGGCCACGGGCGCGGAGCAGTCACCGAGGGTCACCAGGGCATATCCGGCGCCGTCGGCGCGCACCTGGGGACGGACGTCCATCGCGGGCAGCTGGATACCCGCCCGCCGGAGCGCCGCGCCGAGCGCGTCCCGCGCGACCTCGGCTTCCCTGATCTTCCGCACCGCTCGCTGTTGTGTCGTCATGGGTTCCGTTCCGTTCGCCCAACACCGGCGTGAGATGTGGGGGCTTGGACTACTGTGCGTGTTCCGGGCATTACGAGAATGGACCCGGAACAGGGAACGGACACCATCGACGGGCTGTACTTCCCCGGCCCCGGCGGTAGTTCCACACCTTCCACGGAGGAGCACGCCATGCCGCCGAGACGGGTGGTCACGGGTCGGAGCCAGCAACCACGTCAACGGTTCATCGAGGAGCTGCGGTTACTCCGCTCGCAGAGCGGCCACAGCCTGCGCAAACTCGGCGAAGTCCTCGGCTGGGACTGGTCGTTGTTCGGCAAGATGGAGAGCGGGGAGACCCTCGGCGGTCCGGAGGTCGTGCAGGCGCTCGACCAGCATTACGGGACGCCCGGCCTCCTCCTCACACTCTGGGAGCTGGCGGTCGGCGACCCGACCCAGTTCCGCGAGCAGTACCGCCGGTACATGACCTTGGAGGCCGAGGCGGTGAGCCTGTGGCAGTACTCCGTGAGTGCGCCGCCGGGCCTGCTCCAGACGGGCGGGTACGCGCGCGAGGCACTCGCGGCGGGCGGCACCAAGGGTGAGGAACTGACCCAGCAGGTCGAAGCGCGCATAGGGCGGCGGAAGGTGCTGGAGGGGGACGACGCGCCGCCGTTCCGAGTCATCCTCTCCGAGGCGGTTCTGCGCACGCACCTGTGCGACGCCCGGGCGTGGCGGGAACAGGTGGAGTATCTGGCCGAGGCCTCGGACCGCCCGAACATCACCCTCCATGTGCTGCCGTTCAACGCCGGTCCTCATAGCCTGATGAGCACCGATGCGATGTTCCTGCGGCTGCCGGACGGCCGTACGGTGGCCTACACCGAGAACGACGTACGTGGTGAACTGATCGAGGAAACAGGCAGGGTTGAGCATGTGCAGCGCAGATATGATGCGGTGCGTGACCTGGCGCTGCCCCCGGTCGAGTCACGGAAGTTCATCATGCGGATGTTGGAGGAAGCGCTGTGCGAGCCATCGACCTGAGCAACGTCACATGGCGCAAGAGCAGGTACAGCAACACGGACGGCGGCAACTGCGTCGAGGTCTCGGACGACTTCCTGAGCACCGCCACTTGGCGCACGTCCAGCTACAGCAACTCGGACGGCGGCCAGTGCATCGAGGTGGCCGACGGCTTCCCCGCAGTTGTGCCCGTACGTGACAGCAAGAACCCGGGCGGTCCCGCGCTCATCTTCGAGTCGGCCGCCTGGTCGTCGTTCGTGAACGCCGCCAAGGGCGGGGAGTTCACCGTCTGAGCCGCGCGACAGCCTTCGACCGACCGGCCCTCGCCCAGCAGCGGGGGCCGTTGTCATGCCGGAGCACGGGCGGCGTCCAACTCATGTTTCCAACAGGGTGATTGACGTTCCGTCATGATGGCTCCGGCGTAACCTGACGGACCCGCGAGCCGGTCCGCACGAGGGTTCGCGGTCCGCAGGTGGGGGTGGATCCTCCGGCAGCGGGCAGCGTAGGAGATGTCCACGATCCGGGAGGGGGCCCGATGAGGCGTACAGAAGTGGCCAGACAGTTGGGCGGATTCGTACGGGAGCACCGCACCGACAGCGCGAAACGCCTGCGGCAGGCGGGCATCTGGCTGGTGGTCGGGGCGGCGGGCACGGCCGTCGGGCTGCCGGTGGCGATCGCGTCGGTGGGTACCGTCCACGGGGCCCCGAAGCTGGCGGGGCTGCTGCTCGGGGTCGGCCTGGTGGGGTGGAGCCTGGGGATCTGGCGCCTGGTGCAGGCATTCCGTACCCGGGAACAGTCCTTCGACATCCATGAGCGGGGGTTCACCCACCGCGTGGCGGGCGACGCCACCGTCATCCCCTGGGAGGACGTGGCGCGGGTGAGCGCCTCCGGCGGCGACGGCCGTGCGCTCGCCGATGCTCGCGGCATGGGTGCCACGTGCGAGATCCGGCTGCACAGCGGACGCCGAATCCGCGTGGACGCGTTCACCGAGGACATGCGGGAGCTGGCCACGTTGGTCCACCGCGCGGTTCACCTCGGAGAGTTCCCCCGGGGCCGGGGCCGCTGACCGGCCCTGCCCCACGCCACCCAGCAGCAGGCCGAAGAGGTCAAGGAACACATCGCCAGGCTGCTGTGCCCGGACCACGCCCGGCCGTGCCCGATTCCGTGGTCGGCGTCCCTCGGAGTCCTCGTGATGGCCCCGACCAACAAGGTCGGTGTGAACACCGAGCTCGGCCCCGGCCGGACCCCGACTCCGGTTCTGTGCGACATCCCGTGAGTTCCCCTGGGACCCGCTGAGTACCTGACCCCGTGGCCAGGTGGTTCTTCCTCCTTGGGGTGCACTGTGGCCTTGTGA